>JBBNAI010000229.1:0-5466 GCA_037994305.1 Pseudomonas sp.
CGCCGGTGGGGAAGCCCGCACCGCCGCGGCCCTTGAGGCCGGAGTCCTTGACCGTCTGCACGATGTCGGCCTGGGCCATTTCGCCCAAGGCCTTGCGCGCGGCGGCGTAGCCGTTCTTCGCCTGGTACTCGTCGAGCCATACCGGCTGCGCGTCGTCACGCAGGCGCCAGGTCAGCGGATGGGTTTCTTCGCTGCGGGCGATGGTGTTGGCCGGGCCGATGGAGGTCAGCGTCTTGATGCTCATGCGTAGGCCTCCAGCAGCTGGGCGATGCCATTGGCGTCGAGGTTGCCGTAGGTGTCGTCGTCGATCATCACCGCTGGGGCCTTGTCGCAGTTACCCAGGCAGCACACAGGCAGCAGGGTGAAACGACCGTCGGCGGTGGTTTGACCGGGCACGATGCCCAGCTTGTCCTTGAGGCTGCCAAGCAGGTTTTCGTGGCCGCCGACGAAGCAGGTCATGCTGTCGCAGACGCGGATGATGTGGCGACCCACCGGCTGGCGGAAAATCTGACTATAGAAGGTGGCCACGCCTTCGACGTCGCTGGCCGGGATGCCGAGGATCTCGCCAATCGCATCGGCGGCGCCGTCCGGCACCCAGCCACGGGCTTTCTGCACGATCTTCAACGCTTCGATGGACGCCGCGCGCGGGTCCTCGTAGTGGTGCATCTCGTGTTCGATGGCCGAACGCTCGGTTTCGCTCAGGGCAAAACGGTCGGTTTGAATAAGCGTGCTGCTATTGGTTGTCAGGCTCATGTCAGCGGTCCACGTCGGCCATAACGAAGTCGATACTGCCCAGGTACGCGATCAGGTCCGCCACCATGCTGCCGCGGATCACCGAAGGGATCTGTTGCAGGTGCGGGAAGCTGGGCGTGCGAATCCGGGTGCGGTAGCTCATGGTGCTGCCGTCGCTCGTCAGGTAGTAGCTGTTGATGCCCTTGGTCGCCTCGATCATCTGGAAGCTCTCGTTGGCCGGCATGACCGGACCCCAGGAGACCTGCAGGAAGTGGGTGATCAGGGTCTCGATGTGCTGCAGGGTGCGCTCTTTCGGCGGCGGCGTGGTCAGCGGGTGGTCCGCCTTGTACGGGCCTTCCGGCATGTTGCGCAGGCACTGGTCGATGATCTTGATGCTCTGGCGCATCTCTTCAACACGCACGATGCAGCGGTCATAGGCGTCGCCGTTGACTGCCAGCGGCACTTCGAACTCGAAGTTCTCGTAGCCAGAGTACGGGCGCGCCTTGCGCAGGTCGAAATCGAGGCCGGTGGAGCGCAGGCCTGCACCAGTGACGCCCCATTCCAGCGCTTCCTTGGTGTTGTACTGAGCTACGCCTTTGGTACGGCCGATCAGGATGCTGTTCTTCAGGGCCGCCTTTTCGTATTCGTCGAGGCGCTTGGGCAGCCAGTCGACGAACTCCTTGACCAGACCCTGCCAGCCACGCGGCAGGTCGTGGGCGACGCCACCGATGCGATACCAGGCCGGATGCAGGCGGAAGCCGGTGATGGCTTCGATCACCTTGTAGGCGCGCTGGCGGTCGGTGAAGGTGAAGAACACCGGGGTCATGGCACCGACGTCCTGGATATAAGTACCGAGGAACAGCAGGTGGCTGGTGATGCGGAAGAACTCGGCCATCATGATGCGGATGACGTCGACCTTCTCTGGCACCTTGATGCCCGCCAGCTTCTCGACCGAGAGCACGTAGGGCAGGTTGTTCATCACCCCGCCGAGGTAGTCGATACGGTCGGTGTACGGAATGAAACTGTGCCAGGACTGACGCTCGGCCATCTTCTCGGCACCGCGGTGGTGGTAGCCGATGTCCGGAACGCAATCGACGATCTCTTCACCGTCCAGCTGCAGGATGATGCGGAACGCACCGTGGGCAGAGGGGTGGTTGGGGCCGAGGTTGAGGAACATGTAGTCCTCGTGCTCGTTGCCACGCTTCATGCCCCAGTCCTCCGGCTTGAAGCGTGCCGACTCTTCCTCGAGCTGCTGCTTGGCCAGGGTCAGGCTGAACGGGTCGAATTCGGTGGCGCGCGCCGGGTAGTCCTTGCGCAGCGGGTGACCTTCCCAGGTCGGCGGCATCATGATCCGGGTCAGATGCGGGTGGCCATTGAAGGTGATGCCGTACAGGTCCCAGACTTCGCGCTCGTACCAGTTGGCATTCGGCCAGATGCTGGTAACGGTGGGGACGTTGAGGTCACCTTCTTTCAGGGCAACCTTGATCATGATGTCGCTGTTACGTTCGATCGACATCAGGTGGTAGAACACCGTGAAGTCGGCACCCGGCAGGCCACGGCGCTGGGTGCGCAGGCGCTCGTCGACGCCATGCAGGTCGTACAGCATGACGTAAGGGCGCGGCAGGTTGCGCAGGAACGTCAGGACATTGATCAGGCGATCACGTGATACCCACAGTACCGGCATGCCGGTGCGGGTGCTCTGGACGGTAAAGGTCTCGGCACCAAAGCGGGAATTCAGCTCGATGACCACATCTTGGTCGTCGGCCTTGTACGGTGGAACGGACAGAATGCTGTCTGCAGTCATGGTCTCGGTCGCTATCGGCGGTGTACGGCGTCAGTAAGCAGGCTCGGCGAGCCTGCTTACACTTCGTCGGGGCTGCGCAGGGTGGTTACAGCGATGCGTTCGGCACGGCGCTGTTCTTTCTGCGACGGCATTTCGGCGCGGTAAACGCCTTGATCGCCGACGACCCAGGACAGTGGGCGGCGCTCCTTGCCGATGGACTCCTGCAGCAGCATCAGGCCTTGCAGGAATGCCTCGGGGCGGGGCGGGCAGCCAGGGATGTACACGTCGACCGGGAGGAACTTGTCGACCCCCTGGACTACAGAGTAGATGTCGTACATGCCGCCGGAGTTGGCGCACGAGCCCATGGAAATCACCCACTTGGGTTCCAGCATCTGCTCATAGAGGCGCTGGATGATCGGCGCCATCTTGATGAAGCAGGTGCCGGCGATGACCATGAAGTCGGCCTGGCGTGGGGACGCACGAATGACTTCCGCACCGAAGCGCGCGATATCGTGCGGCGCGGTGAAGGCGGTGGTCATTTCCACGTAACAGCAGGACAAACCGAAGTTGTACGGCCACAGGGAGTTCTTGCGACCCCAGTTCACCGCACCATTGAGAACATCTTCGAGCTTGCCCATGTAGATGTTCTTGTGGACCTGATCTTCTAGCAGCGGGTCGGAGACAGTCTCCCGCTCGCCGATCGGATACTGCTCATTAGGCGCATCCGGATCGATCCGAGTAAGTTTGTATTGCATCGCCAAAGCCTCATTGTTTTAGCTTCGCCTGCCGATTACGACGGCCCTCGGGTGCCCAATCGAGCGCGCCGATACGCCAAAGGTAGACAAGACCAGCCAACAGAATTGCTATAAAAACTGTAGCCTCGATCAGGCCGGTCCAGCCGCTTTCGCGCACTGATACCGCCCAAGCGAAGAGAAAGAGGGCTTCAACGTCGAAGATCACAAAGAGCATCGCGACCAGATAGAACTTTGCCGATAGGCGTAGGCGGGCACTGCCGACGGGCAGCATGCCGGATTCGAAGGGGTCATTCTTGCTGCGGCCCCAGGCTTTGCTACCCAGCAGGCTGGATAGGCCAAGCATGAAGGCGATGAGTCCGACGACTCCGAGCAGGAAAATAGCAAAAGCCCAGTTATGGGACATGGTCGTTACTACCGCATCAGGCATGCCGGCTCTCCTTGGGCAAGGGACGGCTTTCTATTATGGTGAGGTTGCAGCCTGGATAAGGCTGCCCCGCAAAGTATGGGCGCAATTTTATGCGCGCATGGCACGTTAAGTAAATTTTTCTGAATAAAAAAATGAACGGCTTAGTCAGCTATAGATGCCCTGTATGGTCCTCTAGCCGGCATGGGCTGGGCGCTACAGAGGCCTTGCGGCTTTGGTCTTATGGTCAATTTGCCGTGTTTCTGCAGTGGCGTGACGCCTTTTTGAAAGACGGCTGTCGTTAATTGTTTACGGCTGTGGCGTTTATTGATGCGCTGAGGGAACACGTCGTTTATTGCGCGCGCAGCCGTGCGACGAAAAATTACTGCTGGAGCGGCTCCAGGTAGCCGTGATCGGCTCTTCTCGTGTCGATGGCGAAGATCAGGGAGCCTGTCGGTAGTGTTTTTATCACCTGGTAGCGATCCTCGCTGGATAGCACTAGGCAGCCGTGGCTGCGTCCGGCCACGCCATGTTGGCGAATGAAGTCCTCTTCCATATACCCATTTCCGTGCAACACGATGGCCCGCTGTTCGGCGTTGCGGTTACTGGCGCTCAGGCCGGTCAAGCGCAGGGACAAGCCATGGCCAGGCTGCGTGCTCTGGTAGCTGTCGCCTGTGCGAAAGGTGCCGAGGGAGGAGGCGTGGCTGCTATCGGTATCGGAGAAGTGCTCGGCAAAGCCGTCGTGATCGCGGTCAGAGCCTTGGCCGTGTGCCACGCGATAGCTGGCCAGTAGCTGATGGCTGTTGCGGTCAAACACGAGAAAACGCGGGGTGGTGGAGCGGCGGGCATAGTCGACCACGGCAAAGTGCGCCTGGTCGTTGTGTTGCAGCTGTGCAGCGATCGGCTGGGTGACGGCTGCGGGGAGCAGTTGCTCGAGCGTGTCGGCCAGCAAGGGCGGCGAGAGCAGGAGTACCAGGGCGGTCAGCAGGTGTCTGGGCATAAGGCGCTTCGCATTACCGATGCTGTCTTGGTAAGGCAAAGTCGCAGTTGCTGCAAGTTTTTCGAGCCAAAAAAACAAACCCCAGCATCACTGCTGGGGTTCGTCTGGCAACACACTCGGCCTGGGCTGGGCCCTGGCCGGTGATCCGGTTCCTATTAGTGGAACTGGTTCATGGTGTTGTCTTTGCCGCCGGCTTTCAGAGCTGCTTCACCAGCGAAGTACTCTTTGTGAGCGTCGCCGATGTCGGAGCCGGACATGTTCTGGTGCTTAACGCAGGCGATACCTTGACGGATCTCCTGACGCTGAACGCCTTTCACGTAGGCCAGCATGCCCTGGTCTGCGAAGTAACCTTTGGCCAGGTTGTCGGTGGACAGCGCGGCGGTGTGGTAGGTCGGCAGAGTGATCAGGTGGTGGAAGATGCCGGCCTGAGCCGAACCATCACGCTGGAAGGTACGGATCTTCTCATCGGCAACCTGAGCCAGTTCGGTTTCGTCGTAGTCGACGCTCATCAGCTTGGCGCGGTCGTAGGCGGAAACGTCTTTACCTTCGGCAGCGAAAGCGTCGAACACTTGCTGGCGGAAGTTCAGGGTCCAGTTGAACGACGGGCTGTTGTTGTAAACCAGCTTGGCGTTCGGGATGGTTTTACGGATTTCGTTAACCATCTCTGCGATCTGGCCAACGTGCGGCTTCTCGGTTTCGATCCACAGCATGTCAGCGCCGTTCTGCAGCGAAGTGATGCTGTCCAGTACGCAGCGAGCTTCACCGGTGCCAGCGCGGAACTGGAACAGGTTGG
>JBBNAI010000230.1:0-7733 GCA_037994305.1 Pseudomonas sp.
CTGCTGTTCGGCCCGTACGCCGGTTTCACTACCAAGTTCCTCAAGCACGGCTCGTTCCTCGACCTGCCGCTGTCGGTGCGCCCGAGCAACATCGGCCCGATGCTGGCCGTGGCGCGCGACAACATGGACCTGACCCGCTACCTGATCAAGGAAGTGCTGCAGTCCCAGGACCAGCGCCTGGACGCCCTGCGCAAGTTCTACCCGAACGTGAAGGCTGAGGACTGGCGTCTGGAAATTGCCGGTCAGCGCGTGCAGATCATCAAGAAAGACGCCAAGAAAGGCGGCGTGCTGCAGTTCGGTACCGAGCTGGTGGCGGCCGAGGACGGCTCCATCGCCGCCCTGCTGGGCGCTTCGCCGGGCGCTTCGGTGACTGTGTCGATCATGCTCAACCTGATCGAGCGTTGCTTCGCCGAGCAGGCCGGCAGCGAAGCCTGGGCCGCCAAGCTGAAGGAAATCTTCCCGGCGCGCGAGAAGCCGCTGGAAGACGACGCCGAGCTGTACCGCCAGGTCAGCGCGCAATGCAGCGCCAACCTGCAGCTCAACGCCTGATTGGTGGTGTGCTGATAAAAAACCGCCCCTCGGGGCGGTTTTTTTATGGTCGTGGCAATTAGGCGGCGAGGGCCGGGAGTGGGCGACGTGCCGCCGGCTGCGGGCACAGGATGGCTTCCAGCGGCAGTTGCTGGCCAATCCAGCTCAGGTGCATGGCGCTGACTTCCACCCAGCCATTCTGTTCGGGGGCGCAGGATGCCTGGCGCAGCGCGCGGCAGATGCCTCGGTTGTCCAGCAGGGCGTAGCAGCGCATGCGCGGGCTCAGGTTCAACAGGCTCCACAGACTCATCATGATTCTCTCCTCTTCGAGTGCCCGATCCTTATCGCACGCGGCGGTGACAGCGCTGTGACAGTGGAACCCCGGGCCCCGTGAAGGGGTCTGAAAAGCAGATGCCAGTGCCCGGTGGCGCTGGTTATACTGCCGGCCACTTTTAGTCCCCCCTCATCGTTCTGGAGAGATCAAGCATGAAGAATCGTGCGCTGTTCGGTCTGATCGCCGCGCTCAGCCTGAGCCTGGTAGGTTGTGCCCACAGCCCGCAGCAACTGCTGCCGCAACCCAAGCTCACTGCCCCTCTGGTGGCGGTCGGTCAGGGTCAGCCCGTGGTGGTGCGTGTGGTCGATGGCCGTCAGTCGCCGGTGCTGGGCACTCGCGGTGGTCTTTACCCGGAAACCAGCGCGATCAGCGTCCAGGGCAAGGACATCCTGCCGCGCCTGCAGGCCGAGGCCGAGGCCGCTGTACGCCTGCTCGGCTTCACCCCGAGCGCCAATGCCTACAATGCACCGCAGCTGACCCTGACCCTGGCTGACCTCAAGTACCAGTCGCCGAAAGAAGGCACCTACGTCACCGAGGCCAACATCAGCGCCAGCTTCCGTGCCGACGTGCAGAACAGCAACCGCCGCTACAGCGGTCGTTACGGTGCCTCGTTGAACCAGCGTTTCGGCATGGCGCCGAACCAGGAAACCAACACCAAGCTGGTCAGCGACGTACTCAGCGACGCCCTGACCCGTACCTTCAAGGACCCGACCATCGGCCAGCTGCTCAGCGGCCAGTAACGGTTCCCGCTCCAACGAAAAAGCCCGGCCTGATGCCGGGCTTTTTTGTGCCCGGGATTCAGGCGGCCTGCTGGTACAACTCCGGCAGGCTGATCCCGGTGTGCGGGTCATAGTCCGGGTACTCCACATGCTCGTGCCCGCCGAGGGCGCAATAGACCAGCCACTGGCGGTCCTGCACGTTGATGGCGAAGGCGTCGACCAGCGCGCGCTGCTCTTCGTCGTGGGCGATGCGGTAGAGATGATCCTGAAGCTGGGCGTGCAACATGGCGGCCTCCTGTGAGCGAGGCGCCACGATGGCAGGCCACTATGACCAGGCGATGAATGGCCGTGGGTGTTCGTCGGAATGCCCGGCGGGCAAGGGGGCGCTTCGGTAGACTCCGCGACCGTATTCTGACTGCCAGCCCCGCGCTGGCGCATCGTATCCCTTTTGACGGCTCGTACGCGGGCTACCCGAAGTTGAGGTTGATGATGTCGCTGCAGGCTTTATGGTCGTTGTTTCTGGCTCACCCGGCGCAAGCCGTGAATGCCCTGGCGCTGTTCTTCGCCAGTGCCGGCAGCTGGCTGCTGCTGGCCACCCGCGTGCGCGAGCAGCGCGCCGTGGCCCGTCTGGCCGCCGACGGTGAGCTGAATGAGCTGGATGAAGAAGCGTCGTTGCTGGATGAGCCCACCCAGCGGCTCAACCGTTTCTTCTATCGCTTCGGTGGCGCCAGCCTGGGCGTTGCCCTGCTAATGTCCTGGGTTAGCACGCAGCTCTGAGAACCTGCTCACGGTCTCCTGTCCGTCGGCCAGCCTGCGTTAAAACCAGGCTCGGAATGCTCATTTACAGCTCGTAAACTCCGCCTCCTCGCCTGCTTTTGCCTTGTCTGGCTCTAGTCCAGAAGATCGTGAACAGGTTCTGATTCGCGTGAGTGAATGAAAAACGGCAGCCCTTGGGCTGCCGTTTTTCGTTTCAGGCCACCTCTAGAGTGGCAGCCCAGCCTTGACCCGATAGTGATTGCGCACCGGCATGGCGTACTGGCGGATCAGCCAGGGCTGCTGTTCCACCGGGCAGGCGTCCAGGCGGCGCTGCCATTCGCTGCGCGCGCTCTGCAACTCGTCGGCGGTGAACAGGTGCTCAAGCACCGGCACGGCCAGCTCGGCATCGCGCTCTTCCCACTGGGCGTAGGCCAGGTGGTGTACCGGGAACAGCCGGTAGCCGCCGAGGATATGGCGGTCCATCAGCGCGGCCAGTTGCTTGGCATCCTCGAAGCCGGACGTCACCTGCGTGCCGAAGTGCACATGCACGCGGCCTTTGTAGCCAGTAATGCCGAGGGCGATGCTGGCGTCGTCCTCGCCCGGTGCCTTCTCGTAGCCGCCACTGCTGGCGCGGATCGACAGCTCGCGGGCCTTGGCCTGGTCGCAGGGGTCGTATTCGTAGCTGATCGACACCGGGATCAGGTTCAGCGAGCTGAGTACCTCGGTGAAGGGCTCGTCCTTGCGACTCATGTGGAACATCTTGAGGATTGCCGAATCGGTGCGGTCGTCACCGTCCTTGGCGCGGCCCTCGGCCTGGGCAATCCAGATCGACTGGCCGTCGACGCGGATCGAATGGTTGATGTAGGCCGACAGCAGCTGGAAGGCCGCCAGCTTCTCGCGTCGACCAGTCAGCGAGCGGTGCACGATGAAGCTCTTGTTCAGGCGCATCAGGTCGCTGACGAAGGGCCGTTGCAGCAGGTTGTCGCCAATGGCGATGCGTGGCGTCGGCAGGCCTGCGTGGTACACGGCGTAGTTGACGATGGCCGGGTCCATGACGATATCGCGGTGGTTGGCGAGGAACAGATAGGGTGCGCCGGGCTTGAGCTGCTCCAGGCCGGAATAGCTCACACCATCGGTGGCGCTTTCCAGGGTGCGGTCCACATACAGCTCGATGCGGTCCTGCAGCGCGGCAACGCTGGCGATGCCGGCGACCTGTTGGCGCAGCCGATGAGCTATAAGAGGTTTAAGCAGCCAGCCGAATGGTCCGGCCAGGCGCGGGAAGCGAAAGCGCGTGAGCATGCCGAGAAAGGTCGAGTCGCCAAGCAGGCGGTCGAGGACAGCGCGGACTTCGTGGTCGGCGTAGGGTCGGATGGAATCGAATTCGCCCATCATGTTCTCATCGTTACAGGTGCCTAGGCTCAGGGGGAGTCCCGCGAGCCTGCAATAGACCGGCGATTGTACCTGCAAGTCACAGTGGAGATCGTGATGCTGGAAACACAGGCGTATCAATGTCCCTATTGCGGCGAACCGGCCGAAGCGCTGCTCGATCTGTCCGCCGGTGACCAGGAGTACATCGAGGACTGCCCGGTGTGCTGCCGGCCGATCATCTTCGATTTGCGTACCGACGGTGATGACTGGTCGCTGGATGTGCGCACGGAGGATGAGTGATGCAGCGCGTCTACGAGCCGCAGGACCTGCTGGAAGGCGAGCTGTTGCTGGGCATGCTGGCCAGCGAAGGGGTGGATGCACACCTCACGGGTCGCCACCTGCTCGGCGCCATCGGTGAGCTACCGGCGCTGGGACTGCTGGGCTTGCTGGTGATGGATGACGATGCCGACCACGCGCGCCACCTGATCGCCGCGTACAATGCCGCCGCGCCACTGCCCGGCGACGAGCCGGATGCCTGTCCCGGTGTGCTGCTCTGCTGATGGCGTGCCGCGAGACAGGTCGGTTGCTGCCTTTTCTTTGTATTCCTCGATGAGCCCGCTGTCTTATGAGTGGACGTTTTGCCCTGTTTCGCTGGTCGCAGAGCCTGGCGACCTTGCCCGGCTTCCCTGTTGGGCAGGCGCCGCACTGGAATATTTCTCCCGGCAATCAGGTGCTGTTCCTGCGCCATGTCGGCGGCGAGCTGCACGCTGCCAGTGGTCGCTGGGGGCTGACCCCGCCCTGGCTCAATGATTTGTCGAAATCGCCGGCCCATGCCCGCGCGGAAACCCTCAGCGAGCAGCCGATGTTCCGCGAGGCTTTTCGCCAGCGCCGTTGCCTGCTGCCGGCCAACGGTTTCTATGAATGGCGTGGCGAGTTGCGCAAACGGCCGTTCTGGCTGACCGGCGAAGGTAGCCTGTTGCACTTCGCCGCGCTGTGGGAAGCCTATCCGGCTGGCGACCACGTCTACCTGAGCGTGGCCATGATCACTCAGTCGGCCGCTCACTTGCGTCGCCCGCTGCTGCTGGATGAGGCGCAGCAACACGCTTGGCTGGCCGAAGACACGCCGCTGGCGCAGTTGCAGGCGTTGCTGCTGATCCCTACACCGCCTCTGCGTGAGCGGGTGTTGGCCAACCTGGTCAACGATCCCAAGCTGGATGCTCCGGAGTGCCTGACGCCGGCGTGAAAGGTGTCCTATCCATAGTGTGCGCTGCTCACGGTGGTGGATAAGCAAAGCGTTATCCATCGACGACTCAGACGAGTTGCTGATACTCCGGCCGCTGCGCCAGGCCTTCCTTCAATAACTCGACCAACTGGCGCACCTTCGGCGACAAATGCCGCTGCTGCGGATACAGCGCCCACACCGCGGTGTTCGGCGGTTTGTGCTGGGCCAGCAGGTCGACCAGCGCGCCGCTACGCAGGTGAGCCTGCACGTAGTAGTCGGGCAACTGGCACAGACCGAAGCCGCGCAGCGCGGCATCCAGCACCGCCTCGCCGCTGTTGCAGCGCCAGTTGCCCTGCACGCGCTGCGACAGCTCGCGGCCATCCTGCTGGAAACTCCAGGTGTCGCTGCTGCCAACCAGGCAGTTGTGCCGCGCCAGCTCCGACAGGCTGTGCGGCCGGCCGTAACGCTCCAGATACAGCGGCGCCGCGCACAGGTGCATGACTCGGGGCGCCAGGCGTGTGGCGACCATACGCGAGTCGTGCAGGCGGCCGAGGCGGATGGCCAGGTCCATGCCGCCGTGCAGCAGGTCGAGGGTCTGGTTGCTCAGTTCGATCTCCACGCGTAGCTGCGGGTGGCGCTGCATGAAATCGTTGACCAGTGGCACGATGAAACGCTCGCCGTAGGCCACCGCACAGGTCATGCGCAGCAGACCCTTGGGTTCGTTGGCCAGGTCTCCGACTGCACGCAGCGCTTCCTCGCGGGCATCCTGCAGGCGCTGGCAATGCTGCAGGAAAGTCTGCCCGGCCTCGGTCAGTACCACGCGGCGGGTGCTGCGGTAGAACAGGCGGGTCTGCAGGTGCTCTTCCAGTTTCGCCACCTGGCGACTGACCTGCGACGACGACAGGCCCAGACGCTCAGCGGCCGCGGTGAACTGGCCGCACTCGGCGACGGCAACGAATTCGTCCAGGCCTTCCCAGCGATTCATGATTGATTATCCCTGTATGGCAATAATGTTTTGCTTTGCCGGGGATTATTCCTCAAAACGTGGCGATCTACACTGCATGCCACGTTCAAAGCCCCCCTTGGAGAACCCCATGATCAAGTCCCGCGCCGCCGTCGCCTTCGCCCCCAACGAACCGCTGCAGATCGTCGAAGTCGACGTCGCGCCGCCCAAGGCCGGCGAAGTGCTGGTGCGCATTGTCGCCACCGGCGTCTGCCACACCGACGCTTACACCCTGTCCGGCGCCGACTCCGAGGGCGTGTTCCCGGCGATCCTCGGTCACGAAGGCGGCGGCATCGTCGAGGCCATCGGCGAGGGCGTGACCTCGGTGCAGGTCGGCGACCACGTGATCCCGCTGTACACGGCCGAATGCCGCGAGTGCAAATTCTGCAAATCCGGCAAGACCAACCTGTGCAGCTCGGTGCGCGCCACTCAGGGCAAGGGCCTGATGCCCGACGGCACCTCGCGCTTCAGTTACAACGGCGAGCCGATCTACCACTACATGGGCTGCTCGACCTTCTCCGAGTACACCGTGCTGCCGGAAGTCTCCCTGGCGGTAATCCCCAAAGACGCGCCGCTGGAAAAGGTCTGCCTGCTCGGTTGCGGCGTGACCACCGGCATCGGCGCCGTGCTCAACACCGCCAAGGTGGAAGAGGGCGCCACTGTGGCGATCTTCGGCCTGGGCGGTATTGGCCTGGCCGCGATCATCGGCGCGAAGATGGCCAAGGCCAGCCGCATCATCGCCATCGACATCAACCCGGCCAAGTTCGATGTGGCCCGCGAGCTGGGCGCGACCGACTTCGTCAATCCGAAGGACCATGCCAAGCCAATCCAAGACGTCATCGTCGAGATGACCGGCGGCGGCGTCGACTACAGCTTCGAATGCGTCGGTAACGTGCAACTGATGCGTGCGGCGCTGGAATGTGCGCACAAGGGCTGGGGCGAGAGCGTGATCATCGGCGTGGCCGGTGCCGGTCAGGAAATCAGTACCCGTCCGTTCCAGTTGGTCACCGGTCGCGTCTGGCGTGGTTCGGCCTTCGGCGGCGTCAAGGGGCGCACCGAGCTGCCGAGCTATGTGGAGAAGTCGCAGAAGGGCGAGATCCCGCTAGATACCTTCATCACCCACACCATGGGCCTGGAGCGGATCAACGAAGCCTTCGACCTGATGCACGAAGGCAAGAGCATCCGCACCGTTATCCACTACTGATCCGTAGGGTGGATAACGCCGTCGAATGACGGCTTATCCACCTGGGTTGGTGGAAACGCTACGCGGTTTCCACCCTACGCGAGGCATCGACATGACTCTCGAAATTGTTTCCAGCAACAAGACTTGCGGCGGCTGGCACAAGCGCTACCGACACCGCTCCAGCACGCTGAGCTGCGACATGCAGTTTGCCGTCTACCTGCCGCCGCAGGCCGAGCAGGGCGCCAAGCTGCCGGTGTTGTACTGGCTGAGCGGCCTGACCTGCACCGACGAGAACTTCATGCAGAAGGCCGGCGCGCAGAAACTCGCCGCGGAGCTGGGCCTGATCATCGTTGCCCCGGATACCAGTCCGCGCGGTGCCGATGTGCCGGGCGACCCGGAAGGTGCCTGGGACTTCGGCCTGGGCGCCGGCTTCTACGTCAACGCCACCCAGGAACCCTGGGCACGGCATTACCGCATGCACGACTACGTGGTGCACGAGCTGCCCGCGCTGGTCGAAGCCAACTTTCCGGTATCGGGCAAACGCGGTATCAGCGGTCACTCCATGGGCGGCCATGGTGCACTGGTCTGCGCCTTGCGCAATCCGGGGCGTTACCACTCGC
>JBBNAI010000231.1:0-2237 GCA_037994305.1 Pseudomonas sp.
CTGATCAGCTCGAGGACTTTCTCGTCGAGATTATCGATACGCACCCGCAGCGCCTTGAGCTGATCGGCGTCACTCATCAGGCGTGCTCCTTCTCGAACTCCGCCATGTAGGCAACCAGTGCCTCGACAGCGTCCAGGCCGGTGGCGTTGTAGATGGAAGCGCGCATGCCGCCCACCGAACGGTGACCTTTCAGGTTGAGCAGGCCACGAGCGTCGGCACCAACCAGGAAGGCCTTGTCCAGTTTCTCGTCAGCCAGTCGGAACGGCACGTTCATCCACGAACGGGCATTCAGCGCGATCGGGTTGCTGTAGAAATCGCTGGCGTCGATAGCCTGGTACAGCAGGTCCTTCTTGGCCTTGTTGCGCTGCTCCATGGCGGCCACACCGCCCTGCTCCTTGAGCCACTCGAAGACCAGGCCCGAGAGGTACCAGGAATAGGTGGCCGGAGTGTTGTACATGGAGCCGTTATCAGCGGCGACCTTGTAATTGAGCATGGTCGGGCACGAGCTGCGGGCACGGCCGAGCAGGTCTTCGCGAACGATGGAGACCACCAGGCCGCTGGGGCCGATGTTCTTCTGTGCGCCGGCGTAGATCAGGCCGAACTGGGAGACGTCGATCTCGCGGGAGAGAATGTCCGAGGACATGTCCACCACCAACGGGGTATCACCGACGCTGGGAACCCAGTCGAACTGCAGGCCGCCAATGGTTTCGTTGCTGGCGTAATGCACGTAAGCGGCGTCTTTCGACAGCTGCCACTCGTTCTGCCCGGGAATGGCGAAGTAATCGTAACCCTTGGCACTGGCGGCAACGTTGACGCGACCGTAGCGACTGGCCTCCTCAATGCTCTTCTTCGACCAGATGCCGGTGTCGACGTAATCGGCAACACCGTCTTCCGGCAGCAGGTTGAGCGCGACCTCGGCGAACTGCTGGCTGGCGCCGCCCTGGAGGAACAGCACCTTGTAGTCCGACGGGATGGCGAGCAGGTCACGCAGATCCTGCTCGGCCTTCTCTGCAATCGCCACGTACTCGTCGCTGCGATGGCTCATCTCCATCACGGAGACGCCCATGCCGTTCCAGTCGAGCATCTCGGCCTGGGCACGTTCCAGTACAGCGGTCGGAAGCGCCGCAGGACCGGCGCAGAAGTTATGGGCTCGCTTACTCACGTCACTCTCACTCTTCGCTGCTTGGGGCATCCGTCGGGGTCTCGTCGCCCGCTTCAGCCACCACTTCGTTCTGATCTACGCCGTTTTCCAGCACTTCGCCGTCGAACTCGTCTTCATCCGGCACGGAAGGCTCCTGCACACGCTCCAGGCCGACCAGAGTTTCGTCGCTGGCCAGCTTGATCAGGGTCACACCCTGGGTGTTACGGCCGGAACTGGAGACCTCGTCGACACGGGTACGCACCAGGGTGCCCTGGTCGGAGATCAGCATGATCTCTTCCCCGTCCTGCACCTGGATGGCGCCGATCAGCTTGCCGTTGCGCTCTTTGGTGATCATGCCGATCACACCTTGACCGCCACGACCACGGCGCGGGAACTTGCTCAGCGCCGTGCGCTTGCCGAAGCCACGCTCGGAAGCAGTGAGGATCTGCGCACCCGACTCCGGAATCAGCATGGAAATCAGCTGCTGCTCCTTGCCGATACGCATGCCGCGAATACCACGGGCACCACGACCCATCACACGCACGACGCTTTCGGCGAAGCGGATGACCTTGCCGGAATCGGAGAACAGCATGACTTCCTTGGCACCGTCGGTGATGGCCGCGGCGATCAGGGTGTCACCCTCTTTCAATTTCAGTGCGATCAGGCCGCTGGAACGCGGACGGCTGAACTGCGACAGCGGCGTCTTCTTGACCGTACCTAGGGCGGTAGCCATGAAGATGTAGGCGCCAGTCGGTTCGGCCACCAGCTCGGCGGTTTCACCTTCGACTTCTTCGACTTCGGCGATCTCGGCGACTTCTTCCGCCTCAACCACTTCACCTTCGATCACGCCATCCTCGGCGTCATCCAGATCCTCGTCGGCATTCGGATTCTGCTGTTGCAGCGCTTCCAGGTCGATCTGCAGCATCGCGGTGATGCGCTCACCCTCATCCAGCGGCAGCAGGTTGACCAGCGGACGGCCACGCGCAGCACGCGAGGCTTCCGGAATTTCGAAGGTGCGCAGCCAGTAGACCTTGCCCTTGCTGGAGAACAGCAGCAGGGTGGCGTGGCTGTTGGCGACCAGCAGGTGTTCGATGTA
>JBBNAI010000232.1:0-2725 GCA_037994305.1 Pseudomonas sp.
TGGACTGCATCGCCCAGTTCACCCAGCACGTCACCAGCACCACGACCGCCGGGGACCCCTCGCCGCACACGGCCAT
This sequence comes from Pseudomonas sp., assembly GCA_037994305.1. Classification (GTDB taxonomy): domain Bacteria; phylum Pseudomonadota; class Gammaproteobacteria; order Pseudomonadales; family Pseudomonadaceae; genus Aquipseudomonas. Next base: position 77 of record JBBNAI010000232.1, read on the forward strand.
GGGCGTGTTCGCCGGTATTCGCGCCACCGCCCTGGCGCGGCTCGGCAGTGATGACCTGCAGGGCCTGCGCGTGGCGGTGCAGGGGCTGGGCAATGTCGGTTACGCCCTGGCCGAGCAGTTGTCCGCCTCCGGGGTGGAGTTGTATGTCAGCGACCTCGATCCCGGCCGGGTGCAACTGGCGGCGGAAGAGCTGGGGGCGCACCCGGTCAGCAGCGAAGACCTGCTCGGCACCCCCTGCGACATCCTCGCGCCGTGCGGCCTGGGCGGTGTGCTCAACAGCCATACCGTCGGTGATCTGCACTGCGCGGCCGTGGCGGGCGCGGCCAACAACCAGCTGGCCAGCAGCGAAATCGCTGACGAACTGGAGTCGCGTGGCATCCTCTACGCGCCCGACTACGTGATCAATTCCGGCGGGCTGATCTACGTCGCGCTCAAGCACCGTGAGCAATCTCTCGCCGCGATCACTGCGCACCTGTCGAAGATCGGATTACGCTTGACCGAAATCTATGGCCACGCGCAGGCTGACAAACGTTCACCGGCGCGCGTCGCCGATGCGCTGGCCGAACGCCTGCTTTACGGCAGCTAAGCCCCTACCCGGGGCGGCGCTGCCGGCAGACCGAGTGCGAACTTCGCCCTGGGTCGACACAGTCCCGCCGCCACAAGCAGCGGGGTACACCCCTCACACCTATCCGGTGTGTTGATAGGAAAGCGTGCTATGACCTCTAACAAGATCGACCTTGCGTATACCCGCTATCTAGCGCCCGACGGCCGCCTTATCGGCGAGCTCCCAGCCTGGGCCGACGACTTCAACCTGCTCACTCGCCTGTATCGGCAAATGGTCCTCACCCGCCTGTTCGACCTCAAGGCGGTGGCCCTGCAACGCACCGGTCGCATCGGCACCTACGCACCCACCCTCGGCCAGGAAGCCATTGGCGTCGCCATCGGCAGCCTGATGGCGCGCGAGGACGTGCTGGTGCCGTACTACCGCGACACCGGCGTGCAGCTGATGCGCGGCGTGAAGATGGAGGAAATCCTCCTCTATTGGGGCGGCGACGAGCGCGGCAGTGTCTACGTCGACCCGGCGGTGCAGCAGGACTTCCCGCTGTGCGTGCCGATCGCCACCCAGTCGCTGCATGCCTGTGGCGTAGCCACGGCCTTCAAGATCCGTGGCGAACACCGCGTCGCCGTGACCACCTGCGGCGACGGCGCCACCAGCAAGGGCGACTTCCTCGAAGCGCTCAACGTGGCCGGTGCCTGGCAGTTGCCGGTGGTCTTCGTGATCAACAACAACCAGTGGGCCATCTCCACCCCGCGGCGCATCCAGAGTGGCGCGCCGAGCCTGGCGCAGAAGGCCATTGGCGCCGGTTTCCAGGGCGAGCAGGTGGATGGCAACGACATCCTCGCCGTTTACGACCGCATGCAGGTCGCCCTCGAGCGGGCGCGCCAGGGCAAGGGCCCGGTGCTGCTGGAGTGCCTCAGCTACCGCCTGGGTGACCACACCACCGCCGACGACGCCACCCGCTACCGCAGCGCCGAGGAGGTGAAAAAGGCCTGGGAGGAAGAACCGATCAAACGGCTGCAAACCTACCTGGCCAGCCAGGGCGTGTGGGACGAGGGCCGCGAGCAGGCCCTGGTCAGCGAATGCCAGGCGCTGGTGCAGCAGGCGGTGGATGCCTTCGAGAGCGCCGGCACCCAACCGGTGACCTCGGTGATCGACCACGTCTATGCACAGTGGCCGGCAGCCCTGGCCGAGCAGCGCGAGATGCTGCTGGAGCGGGCGGCGCGTCGCGAGGGAGGGCTGAATCATGAGTGAGATGAAGAAGTACGCCCTGCTCGATGCGGTCAACCTGGCCCTGCACCGGGCCATGCAGGAGGACGACAACGTGGTGGTGCTCGGCGAGGACGTCGGCGTCAACGGCGGGGTGTTCCGCGCCACTGCCGGGCTGCGCGATGCCTTCGGCTTCAAGCGGGTGATCGACACGCCACTGGCCGAAACCATGATCGCCGGCCTGTCGGTGGGCATGGCCGCCCAAGGCCTGAAACCGGTGATGGAGATCCAGTTCCTCGGCTTCATCTTTGCCGCCATGGAGCACCTGGTGACCCACGCCAGCCGCCTGCGCAATCGTACTCGCGGGCGCCTGAGCTGCCCGATGGTGCTGCGCAGCCCGATGGGCGCCGGTATCCGTGCGCCGGAGCACCACAGCGAAAGCACCGAGGCGCTGTTCGCCCATGTGCCGGGGCTGCGCGTGGTCATCCCGTCCTCGCCGGCACGCGCCTATGGCCTGCTGCTGGCGGCCATCGACGATCCCGATCCGGTGATCTTCCTCGAACCGACGCGACTCTATCGAATGAACCCGCAACCGCTGGTCGACGACGGCAAGCGCCTGCCGCTGGACAGCTGCTTCACCCTACGTGAGGGCAGCGACATCACCCTGATCAGTTGGGGCGCCAGCGTGCAGGAAACCCTGCAGGCGGCCGATCGGTTGGCCGAGCAGGGCGTATCGGCGGAAGTGATCGACGTGGCCTGCATCAAGCCGCTGGACCTCGACACCCTCGAGGCCTCGGTGCGCAAGACCGGGCGCTGCGTGATCGTGCACGAGGCGCCGAAGTCCTGCGGGGTGGGTGCGGAGATCGCCGCCAGTTTGTACG
>JBBNAI010000233.1:0-13807 GCA_037994305.1 Pseudomonas sp.
AGCTCGATTCCTGATAAGGAACCTCAGTACCTTTCAAGATCTTTGCGGTTTCTTTATCAGAGGTAACGACCTTAGGCTGAGAAATAACCTCACCATTACCGGTTTTCTCCATCGCAGACAGTTGCAAATCGAGCATTACATTGTCTGTAAGGAAGCCGATACCGATACCCGAAGTGCTATTTGCTGCCCCCAGATCAACAAAGGGTACATTAGTAGTCGCATCATCCAGGGTATAGTCCCCAACCGTGTCAGTACCAGGGAGCTTAAGAACGCCGTCATCATCGAAGCCACGAGCGCCATCCTTCCCGTAGAAAGTCCAATTATTATCACCTACGAACGCCCCACCCCAGCGAACACCCAAGCTCTTATCAAAGCCCACGCTGGCCTCAACAATTCGAGCCTCGATCATCACCTGCCGCACCGGGATATCCAGCTGAGTAACAATGCGGCGCAGCTCATCCAGATTCTCTTGAGTCTGATACGCAATAATGCTGTTGGTGCGATCATCCACAGTGACCGAGCCACGCTCAGTAGCCTGTGCATCCTCGTCCAGCCCAGCAACAGATTGAAACAGGGCCGCAATATCGGAGGCTTTCGCATAATTGACCTGAATCAATTCGCGACGAAGCGGTGCCAGTTCTGCAATTTGATTGCGCGCCTCAAGCTCTTGCCGCTCACGCGCCGCTATCTCATCAGCCGGAGCGATCAGCAGCACGTTACCAACCTTACGTTTATCTAAGCCCCGGGTCTTCAGCACCAAGTCCAGCGCCTGATCCCACGGAACATTCTGCAAGCGCAAGGTGATATTACCTTGCACGGTATCGCTAGCCACCAGATTCAGATCCGTGAAGTCTGCAATGAGCTGCAGAACGGAACGAACATCAATGTCTTGGAAGTTAAGAGAAAGCTTCTCTCCAGTATAAGCAAAACGCTCAGTCTTCCGCTTTTCCACATCATCCTGCGTTAACGGTTTCACGCTGATTGTCAGCTTGTTATCCGTCTGGAAAACCAAGTAATCATAAAACCCAGTAGGCTCAATTACGATACTGGCTTTATCGGCCTGACCAGACGCACTAACAAATTGCACCGGAGTGGCAAAATCCTTCACGTCCAGCTTTACGCGTAAATTTTCAGGAAGCTGTGTTTTGGAGAAGTCGAGCCGAATCTTCCCTCCCTGCTCCTGAATATCAGGATTTACAGAGGGGTCAGAAAGCTCAACAACCACGTTGCCTTCACCTTGCTCGCCACGCTGGAAATCTATACCAGCAATTGCACGTCCTGCAGGGCTAGCCATAACAGGTTTCGGTACCGCACCAGCAGACACCGGAGAAACGGAAGATGCACCCGACGCATCACCTACAACGACATACAAGTTGTTACCTTCAGAACGCGTACTGTAAGGAACCAGTGTCGACAGGTTTACGATAAGACGAGTTCTATCTTTAGCCTCAACAATCGTCACGCTTCGTGCATTACCAACACCAAGCTCCTTATTTTTAGTCCCCAACTTATTGGCGACACCAGGCAAGTCCAAAGCAATACGCGCCGGCTGTTCAATCGTATAGCCGCGGGGAGCGGCTACAGGCTCATCAAACTTCAGCTTGAGCTCAACCTTATCTCCCGGCAAGGATGCTACATCGAGCCCTTGCAGACTTGCGGCCAGTAGAGAGGGAGCAAATATCACAGCAAGAAGAGAAACGCCCAGGCGAGAGAGAGAGCCGTTCATTAGCTTGTTCCGTTTAGCAGATATGTAGTTATTTTTCATACCAAAACCCCGCCATTTAAGAGCGTTCTTTTAGAGTGATGCTGCGAGGACGCTCCAACCATCCACCCTCACCATCGGGAACAATTTCGACAACCTCAATTTTGGCCTCATCAATTGTCACGATGTGACCAAAATTTCGACCTAAATAGTCTCCAACCTTCACTCTATGCACGCCGCCCGCGCCACGCACCAGACCAAAGACTGATCCGTTATTTGCAAGTGTCCCGACCATTTCAAAGGTTTCAATATTGAAACCCTCCAGAAACTGGCGAACCCTAGTCTCATCCGGCTTGATATCTTTAGAGCCTTTTTGCTGCCTAGCAATATCAATTTTTATTGGCGGCTGGAAAGGACTGCGAAGAGCTGCCGCACTATAGGTAAAAGCCTCATAAGGCAGGAATTTCGGCAAAGGCTCAATTGAGCCTTTCGGCCGAGCTCTCACTTCATCCATATAGGCCTGGAGATCAGAAAAATCACTGCCCCCCGTACACGCCGATAGAGATACAAATACCGAGACACCAAATAGAAGATTAACTGCTCTCATTTTTTAGCCCCTGCACTCGGCACTGGAGCTTTAGCCGCGCCCTGTGCGGATTTCGCGTCGCTTTTCAGGCCAGCATCATTATACCGATACGTCTTAGCCAGAACGCTCATGCGCAACTTGGAGGTGCTCCCTTCTTCGGCCGGCTCTATTTCAAAGTCGTGCAAAGTCACAATGCGCGGCAGGCTGGCAACACCACTGACGAAGGTAGCAAGATCGTGATAACCACCAACGACAGAAATTTGAATCGGCAACTCAATATAAAACTGCTGCACCACTTCAGGCTGAAGCTTGATTTCCTCGAACTCCAGACCGCTACCCAAGCCAGTACGAGTAATATCCTCGAGTAAACCTGGAACCTCTGTATCGCTTGGCAATTGTCGCAGTAAGGTACCGAACGACTCTTCCATCTCCTTCATCTGAGACTTGTAGGCCTCCAGGTTCGCAGCGAGAAAAGCCTTACTCGAGAACTGCTCCTTGAGCGTGTTTTCTTCAGCCCGGCTTTGCTCAAGCGCACCCTGCAAATCTTTCAGATAAAAGTTGTATCCAAGCAGAAGAGCCACCACCAGCAACAGTAGACAGGTAATCGCCTTAACCGGGGCAGGCCAAGAGCCGAGGTTGTTGACATCAAGGTCCGCAAGATCGACCTTCTTCAGCGCCTCAATCGATTCAGCAAGGCTCATGGCTTTTTACCACCGTCTGTTTTGCCCGGATTTTTCTTGTCAGCCGTATTTCCAGCCCCGACATCCTCTCCAGGCGGAGTCTGCTGGACGGTCAACTCGAATACGTTTGCCTGATCCACAGCACCTGCTGTGACAGCCTTAACCTGGGTAAGCGTTGGCGCCTCCAACCAATCGGAGGAGTCAAGATTACGCATCAGACTAGAAACCCGGTTATTCGACTCAGCAGCGCCAACAATGGCGATACTCTTATCGGTACGCTTCAACCCTGAGAAATAAACACCATCCGGCAGGGTACGCACCAGTTGATCGAAGATACGCCCAATAACAGGACGGTTACCTTGCAAATCCTGAATAATCTTCATCCGCTCAAGCAGCTGCTGACGCTTCTGCTTCAACTCGCTAATTTCCTTGATGCGCGCATCAAGAACAGCAATTTCCTTACGCACAAACTCGTTACGCGCACTTTGCTGCTCAATAGATCTATCCAGGTATTGCCCACCAATAAAGACTAGGCCGCCAGCCACTAATAAGGTGCCGCCTAGCGTAACCAGGAAACGCTGCTTGCGCTCTTCGCGTAACTGCTCACGCCACGGGAGTAAGTTAATCCGCGCCATCAGTCGAAACTCCTCATCGCCAGACCGCACGCAATCATCAAGGACGGTGCATCACTCGCCAGGGCGCCCGCATTGACCTTGCTACCCAGAGCCATATCGGCGAATGGGTTGGCTACCAGAGTAGGAGTGCCGATTTTTTGCTGGATCAGACGATCGAGATCCTGAATGGACGCAGTGCCACCGGCCAACAGGATGTAATCGACATCGTTGTACTGACCCGCAGCAAAGAAGAACTGCAGTGAACGAGAAACCTGCTGCACCACCGCTTCTTTGAACGGCTGCAGGACTTCGCTTTCGTAGTCGTCCGGAAGACCGCCTTGCTTCTTGGCAAGACCAGCCTCTTCTACCGACAAGCCATAGCGGCGCTGAATCTCTTCAGTAAGCTGACGCCCACCAAATAGCTGCTCGCGGGTATAGATGGTTCGACCGTTGTGCAGAACGCTTAGCGTGGTCATGGTTGCGCCGATGTCGACCACCGCCACTGTGAGCTCATCATGCCCACTACCAAGCTGCCCTTGCAGCAGATCAAAGGCACGCTCAAGCGCATAGGCCTCGACGTCGACTACCTTGGCAGTCAGACCGGACAATGCCAGTGCAGCCTCACGAACCTCGACGTTCTCTTTCCGGCAGGCTGCCAGCAGCACCTCAACCCGATCCGGGTTACGCACAGAGACACCTTGCACCTCGAAGTCGATGGCAACCTCTTCAAGCGGATACGGAATGTACTGGTCGGCCTCGATCTTCAGCTGGTTTTCCAGCTCATCATCGCTAAGCCCGGCCTCCATCTCGATCGTCTTGGTGATCACCGCAGAACCGGCGACAGCCACTGCCACCGACCGCGCTCCGGTCTTGGCCTTGGCCAGCACGCGAGAAAGGGCCTGACCGACCCCCTCCAACTCAGCAATGTTCTTTTCGACAACAGCGTTTGGGGGGAGCGGCTCGACAGCGTAGGCCTCTACTTTGTAGCGGCTTCCCGAGCGACTCAATTCGAGGAGCTTGACCGAGGTCGAACTGATGTCGATCCCCAGAAGCGTATTCGCTTTCTTATTGAAGAGCCCTAGCACGAGCGATTTCCTATTGGCATCCGCGACTTACGGACTATTTATGTTTTTCCACATTAAATAGCAGTCTTGACAGAAGCGCAAATGGCTACCTAGCAAAAAAACCGCTTATAATGTGAACAGTTTTCCTCTTTTCGCACCGCGCAACACTTAACCCATTCTTTTATCTGGAAATCCAAGAGTCCTGATGCGCCTGCTGAAGTTTTTCTTGTGGTCTTGTGTCGCCGTTTTTTGTGGTCTAACCCTCAGTTTCAGCGGCGCTTTTCTCTATCTTAGTCCCGGCCTGCCATCCGTCGAGTCACTGCGCAGCATCCAGCTACAGATCCCCCTGCGGGTCTACAGCAGCGACGACAAGCTGATCGCCGAGTTCGGCGAAATGCGTCGTTCCCCCATCCGTTTCGACGACATTCCCAAGGACTTCATCCGCGCACTTCTTGCCGCCGAAGACGATAACTTCGCCAATCATTATGGCGTCGACTTTACGAGCTTGATGCGCGCTGCCACGCAGTTATTGTCGAGCGGGCACATTCAAACCGGCGGCAGCACCATCACCATGCAGGTGGCGAAGAACTTCTTCCTCACCAACGAGCGCAGCTTCTCGCGCAAGATCAGTGAAATTCTCCTGGCCCTGCAGATCGAACGCGAACTGAGCAAGAACGAGATCCTCGAGCTCTACGTCAACAAGATCTACCTGGGCAACCGAGCATACGGCATCGAAGCCGCCGCCCAGGTGTACTACGGCAAATCCATTCGTGATGTCACCTTGGGCCAGATGGCGATGATCGCCGGCCTGCCGAAAGCACCTTCGCGCTTCAACCCCCTGGTCAATCCCGAGCGCAGTAAAGAGCGTCGCGACTGGATCCTCGGACGCATGCTCAAACTCGGCGCCATCGACCAGGCGCGTTACGACGCCGCCATGGCCGAACCGATCGGCGCGCACCACCACGTGCAGCCCCCCGAACTCAACGCACCTTATATTGCCGAGATGGCCCGCGCCGAGATGGTCGGCCGCTACGGCAGCGAGGCCTACACCGAAGGCTACCGCGTCACCCTTACCGTACCGAGCGAGCTGCAGGTCGCCGCCAACCAGTCCCTGCACCAAGGCCTGACCGACTATGACCAGCGCCACGGCTACCGCGGCCCGGAAACCCGCCTCCCCGGCTTGACCCGCGAAGCCTGGCTGCAAGAGTTGGCCAAGCACAAAACCCTCGGCGGACTGGAGCCGGTGATCGTCAGCCAGGTCGAGAAGAGCGGCATCCTGGTGCTGACCCGCGACGGCGAAGAGAAGCCGGTGACCTGGGACAGCATGAAGTGGGCACGCCCCTTCCTTAATACCAACAGCCTCGGCCCGCGCCCGCAGCAGCCGGCAGACGTGGTACAGATCGGCGACCTGGTGCGCGTCGAGCCGAATGCGGACAACACCCAGCTATTGTTCCGCCAGTTCCCCGCTGCGCAAGGTGCCCTGGTTTCTCTCGACCCGCAGACCGGCGCCATTCGCTCGCTGGTTGGCGGCTTCTCCTTCGAGCAGAGCAACTACAACCGCGCTGCCCAGGCCAAACGCCAGCCGGGCTCCAGCTTCAAACCCTTCATCTATAGTGCGGCGCTGGATCGCGGTTATACCGCCGCCAGCCTGGTCAACGATGCGCCCATCGTGTTCCAGGAAGCCGGCATGGAAGAAGCCTGGCGACCGAAGAACGACAACAACACCTTCCTCGGCCCGATCCGCTTGCGCGAGGCGCTGTACAAGTCGCGCAACCTGGTTTCGATCCGCCTGCTGCAGAGCATCGGTATCGATTACGCCCTGGACTACGTCAGCCGTTTCGGTTTCAACCGCGACGAGCTGCCGCGCAACCTGTCCCTTGCCCTCGGCACGGCCAACCTCACACCACTGGAGATCGCCAGCGGCTGGACCACGTTCGCCAACGGCGGCTACAAGGTGCAGCCGTACTTGATCGAGCGCATCTACGACCGCAACGGCAAGCCCCTTTTCATTGCTAACCCGCCGCGCACTGCAGCCAGCGCCGCCAGCGCCAACCAGCAGAACGATGCACTGTTGGCCGAAACACCAAACGCCAGCGTGATCGAGCCCGCCGTAGCACCACAGATCGTCGACGAGCGCACCACCTACATCCTCACCAGCATGCTGCAAGACGTGATCAAGCGCGGCACCGGGCGCCGCGCCCTGTCCATGGGGCGCGGCGACTTGGCTGGCAAGACCGGTACCACCAACGAATCCAAGGACAGCTGGTTCTCCGGCTTCAACGCCGATTACGTGACCACCGTCTGGACCGGCTTTGACCAACCGGAAAGCCTTGGCCGCCATGAGTACGGCGGCACCGTGGCCCTGCCGATCTGGATGAGTTACATGAGTACCGCCCTCAAGGACAAGCCGGAGCACCTGCTACCGGAACCCGCCGGACTGCTCACCCTGCGCATCGACCCAGTGAGCGGCCGCGCTGCTTCGCCGGGCGCACCAGATGCCTACTTCGAGCTGTTCAAGAGTGAAGATTCGCCACCACCCATGAGCGAGCTGGACCCGTCCCTCGGCATTCCCGGCAGCCCACTGCCAGCTGACGAAGCCGCGCCGATCGATCTGTTCTGATCGATAAACCGCAGCCAATAAAAAGCCCCGCAAGAGCGGGGCTTTTTATTGGCTGATGAATCAGCCGTTGAACACGTCATTCACCGATTGCAGCGGATAGTGCTTCGGATACGGCAGGGTCGCCACGCCGCTCTCGATTGCAGCCTTGGCGACTGCATCAGCCACCACGGTGATCAGACGGGCATCCATCGGCTTCGGAATGATGTACTCGCGGCCGAAGCTCAGGGCGATACCGCCGTAGGCGTCGCAGACTTCCTGCGGTACCGGCAGCTTGGCCAGGTCACGCAGAGCCAGGGCTGCGGCGATTTTCATCTCTTCGTTGATGCGGGTCGCGCGAACGTCCAGCGCACCACGGAAGATGAACGGGAAGCCAAGTACGTTGTTGACCTGGTTCGGGTAGTCCGAACGACCGGTGGCCATGATCACGTCGGAGCGCACGGCATGAGCCAGTTCCGGCTTGATTTCCGGATCCGGGTTCGAGCAGGCGAACACGATCGGGCTCGGCGCCATTAGCTTGAGGTCTTCCTGGCTGAGCAGGTTGGCACCGGACAGGCCGACGAACACATCCGCGCCGTCCAGGGCATCCGACAGGCTGCGCTTGTCGGTCTGGTGGGCGAAGACGGCCTTGTACTGGTTGAGGTCGTCACGACCGGCATGGATCACGCCCTTGCGGTCGAGCATGAAGATGTTCTCGACCTGCGCGCCCATGCTGACCAGCAGCTTCATGCAGGAAATGGCGGCAGCGCCAGCGCCGAGGCAGACGATCTTCGCCTGCTCCAGGGTCTTGCCGGCGATTTCCAGGGCGTTGAGCATGCCGGCAGCGGTCACGATGGCGGTGCCGTGCTGGTCGTCGTGGAAAACCGGGATATCACACTGCTCGATCAGCGCACGCTCGATTTCAAAGCACTCGGGTGCCTTGATGTCTTCGAGGTTGATGCCGCCGAAGGTGATGGAAATGCGTTTGACCGTATCGATGAAAGCCTGCGGGCTTTCCGCGTCGACTTCGATGTCGAACACGTCGACACCGGCGAAGCGCTTGAACAGCACGCCCTTGCCTTCCATGACCGGCTTGGATGCCAGCGGGCCGAGGTTACCCAGACCGAGGATCGCGGTGCCGTCGGAAATCACTGCCACCAGGTTGCCCTTGCCGGTGTAGCGGTAGGCCAGCTCGGCGTCGCGGGCAATTTCACGCACTGGCTCGGCCACACCCGGGCTGTATGCCAGGGACAGGTCGCGCGCGGTGGCGGTTGGCTTGGTCAGCTCGACGCTCAATTTGCCCGGACGGGGATGAGCGTGGTACTCGAGAGCGGCTGTTTTCAGATCAGACATGTTGGCTATTTCCGCTTTTGCTGTGAAACGCAGGCGAGCGAGCATACGCAAGAAGGCACCGCCCCACAAGCCGGCCTGCGGGGGCTGCGGCCGCCTACCGCACCGTTTTCAGCCAGTCACCAGGGCGCGCCTGGCCGTCCGGATAGAGGCCATTGAGCAGACGCAAGCGCACCAGCTGATCGTCCTCGCCATTCATCTGCGCGCTCAATGCCTGCAGACTCCCCCCGACTTTCAGCTGCACCAGGTGCAGGCGCCGCGGCTCGCCCAGTTGCTTCTCGGCAGCCTGCAAGGGGCGGAAGCTGCGCACCACCTCCATGAACCGCTCATCCTGACTTTCCAGCGAGGCATGCCCTTTGACCCCGGCGACGAACAGGAAGGCCTGGCGGTCGCGCACGATCACCGCCACCCGCTTGGCTGCCGAACCCGGCACCACCGCGCTGGCGACATCCAGATCGGCCTGACGGAAGCTGTCCTGCTGCACCAGTTGCTGACGACCGGCACGCTGGCGCAGGTACTGCTCGGCGCTAACCGTCTGCGCCAGCGTTTGCATGCTCATGACCAGCACGGCCTGCTGGTCGGCGCTGTGGACAACCAGTGCATCGGGCCGATTGATCAGCCCCCAGCCCGCCGGCAGAGCCAGGGTGAAGTCCAGCCCGACATGGTAGAAGCGCTGACCGCGGCGCACGCCGGCATCCGCCGAGTCACCAAAAGGCAGGCCTTCGAGGTGCTGCAGATAGGTATCGCGCCCGACTTCACCCTGCCCTGGCGACAGCGAGCCCGCCGCGGTCACCACCTGATGCAGGCGCGTGTCATTGTCCGGATGGGTATCGAACAGGCCGTGGTAGCCGCTCGCCGGTGCCTCTTCACCCTTGGCCCGCGCCTGATCGCGGGCAAAGTCTTCCTGCCTCTTGAGCACCTTGACCACTTCAATCATCGCTTGCGGGTCGTAGCCGCTGCGCGCCAGGTATTGGGCACCGAGGCCATCCGCTTCCAGCTCCATGTCACGGCCATAGCCGCGCACGAAGGCATTGCCCATGGCGCTGGTCAGGTCGCCAGCGGCGCCCACTCCGGTACCGATTGCCAGGGCCTGGCCAAGCAGACCCCAGGCTGTCGACTGGCTCTGCTGGCGCACACTATGGCGCGCCGTCACGTGGCCCACCTCATGCCCCAGCACGGCCGCCAACTCGGCCTCGGAGCCGAGATAGGCCATCAAGCCCCGGTGGATATAGATGTGCCCGCCGGGCAACGCGAAAGCGTTGATGTCCGGCGAGTCGATCACCGTGAAGCTGTACGCCAGATTGCCGCGATGGGAGTTGCGCGCGACCCGCTGGCCAACCTGCTGCACGTAGGCCTGCAGCTTTTCGTCGGCATAGCGCGGGTATTGCTGGAGGATTTCCTGACTGGCGCGCTGCCCCAGGGCGATTTCCTCGCGCTCGCTCATCATCACGAAGTCGTTGTTGCCGGTCACCGGATTGACCGCACAGCCAACCAGCTGGGCGAGCAGCACCAGCAGCAACGTCATACGCACCATCATGGCAGCACCTCGATCATGGCGGGATGGGTCAGCGCCAGCATCCAGCGCGCCTGCTTTGCATTGCCACCGCCGCGCTTGGCGCGGTCGATCACCCAGCCACGCGCCTCGACCCGGCGCCCGGCCAGCGCTTGTATGTCCGGCAGATCGAAGCGCGCCTGCAGCGCCGGCTCGATCCGCAGCACCAGGCCGCCTTGCAGTTCCAGCCAGACACCGCCGCGATTGCGCTGCACCCGCTCGACGCGGCCATGCACCAGGGCGAAACCGGACTGACGCAAATCCGCCGGCGCCAATGGCACCGCACGCGCCCAGAGCCCGGCACGCTGTTCACGCGCAGCGGCCTCGGCCGCCTGCTGACAGGCGACCAGTTCGTCCGCCTCGAAAGCCACCTGGTAGCCCAGGCCCTCGGCCAGCAGTTGCGCCTCCAGGTTACGCCCACGCGCATCGTAGAGATGCGCCAGGGTGCGGCCGTAGTGATCCTTGCTACGCGCGCCCAGGCGCATGCCGACGCGCCCGTCATTGGCCGCGACCAGCGCCTGCAAGCGCTTGCGCGCCGCCTCGGCGAAGGGTTCGGCGGGGCGTCCGTGATGGGCCGTCTCCGGCGCATTGATACCGATCAGGCGCACGCTGCGGCCATCGACCAGGCGCAGGGTGTCGCCGTCGACCGTGCGCTCGACGCGCACCTGCGGCAACGGATCAGCCAGCGGGCAGAAGGCCTGCGCGGATAAAAGCCAAAACGCGGAAACGAAAAAGGCGCCCACTGGGGACGCCTTTTTCAACAACGCGGAAAAGCCCATAAGGTTTCCCGTGGTAGCTCGGACGCTTACTTGGCGCCGAACATGCCGAAACGCTGCTTGAAGCGGTCAACACGGCCGCCGGTATCCAGCATTTTCTGCTTGCCGGTGTAGAACGGGTGGCACTCGGAGCAAACGTCCAGGCTCATCGGCTTGCACAGAGTCGAACGGGTTTTGATCACGTTGCCACAGCTGCAGGTTGCAACCATTTCTTCGTACTGCGGATGGATATCGGCTTTCATCGTATTTTCCTCGGTTTAAGTGTGCCGCCACTTGGCTTGCTGCCAAGTACCGCACGGAAATAGGCCGCGGATCATACCAGAGCACGGCAACTGCGCAAGCCACCGACAAATCTCGGCGACGTGCGGCCGTGTTAGCATCGCCGCACTGATCTGGAGTCCCCTGTGCCCGACGCTATTCTGCGCCTCGCCCTGCCCTCGCCGCTGCGCCGCCTGTTCGACTACCGCGCCCCCGCCGGGGTACCGCGCAGCGCATTGCAGCCGGGCATGCGCCTGCGCGTATCGTTCGGCCGCCGCGAGATGATCGGCGTGCTGATCGAGGTGGTCGACCACAGTGATGTGCCAGCCGACAAGCTCAAGCCCGCCCTGGCCCTGCTCGATCGCCAGGCGCCGCTGCCACCGGCGCTGTTCAAACTCTGCCTGTGGACTGCGCAGTACTACCAGCACAGCCTCGGCGACACCCTGAGCTGGGCATTGCCGGTGCTGCTGCGCCAGGGCGAACCGGCCGAAGCGCGGCAGGAGCGCTTCTGGCATGCCAGTGAGGGCGCCGACCTCAATGACCCGCGCCTCAGTCGCGCACCGCGCCAGCGCGAGGCCCTGCGCACCCTGGCCCAACACCCGCATGGCGTGGCCCATCGCCTGCTCAGCCAGTTGCAGCTGAACAAGGACAGCCTTGACCTGCTGCTGGAGAAGGGCCTGGTACAGGTCGAAGTGCGCCGCAGCGCCGCCCTCCAGCGCCACGGCAGCTGGTTGGCGCAACCGGAGCTGCCACTGAATGCCGAGCAGCGCGCCGCCTTCAATGCCATCCAGTCCGGCATGGACGGCTTCGGTGCCTTCCTCTTGTACGGCGTTACCGGCAGCGGCAAGACCGAAGTCTATCTGCAGCTGATCCGCCACTGCCTGGAGGCTGGCAAGCAGGCACTGGTGCTGATCCCGGAAATCAACCTGGGCCCGCAGACCCTCGAACGCTTCGCCCGCCGCTTCAATGCACGCATCGCCCTGCTGCACTCCGGGGTCAATGATCGCGAGCGCCTGGATGCCTGGCTGGCGGCGCGCGATGGCGAGGCCGATATCGTCATCGGCACCCGCTCGGCGCTGTTCACCCCACTGAAGAATCCCGGGCTGATCATCATCGACGAGGAGCACGACGCTTCTTATAAACAGCAGGAAGGCCTGCGCTACCACGCCCGTGACCTGGCCCTGGTGCGTGCCCGCCAGGAAAACCTGCCGATCGTCCTCGGCTCCGCCACGCCCTCACTGGAAAGCCTGCACAACGCCCACGCCGGTCGCTACGCCCTGCTCAAGCTCACCCAGCGCGCCGGCGGCGCCCAACCACCACGCTTCCTGCGCCTGGATATAAAAAGCCTGCCACTGGACTCCGGCATCTCCGGGCCGCTGCAACAGGCCATCGGCCAGACCCTGGCCGCCGGCCAGCAAGTCTTGGTGTTCCTCAACCGCCGCGGCTTCGCCCCGACCCTGCTGTGCCACGACTGCGGCTGGATCAGCCAGTGCAACCGCTGCGACGCCCGCATGACCCTGCACCAGCGCTCCGGCGAACTACGTTGCCACCACTGCGGCCATGTCGAGCGCCCACCACGCCAGTGCCCGGACTGCGCCAAGGTCGACCTGCGCCCCGTCGGCGCCGGCACCGAGCGCGCCGAGGAGCGCCTGAACATCCTCTTCCCGGACTTCCCGGTGCTGCGCATCGACCGTGACACCACGGCGCGCAAGGGCACCATGGACAAGCTGTTCAGCACCATCACCCGTGGCGAGCCGTGCATCCTGGTCGGCACGCAGATGCTGGCCAAGGGTCACCACTTCCCGCGCGTCACCCTGGTGGCGATCCTCGATGCCGACGGCGGCCTGTACTCCGCCGACTTTCGCGCCAGCGAGCGCATGGCCCAGCTGATCGTCCAGGTCGCCGGGCGTGCCGGGCGCGCCGAGGAACCCGGCAAGGTGATCATCCAGTCGCACCTGGCCGACCACCCGCTGCTGGTCCAGCTCACCGAGCAGGGCTATCCGGCCTTCGCCGAGCAGGCCTTGAGCGAACGCCGCGGTGCCGGCCTGCCGCCCTTCGCCCACCTGGCCCTGCTGCGCGCCGAGGCACACAAGCCGGGGCAGGCCGAGGCCTTCCTCGACGATGCCTGCACCTATGCCGAACAACTGCAGCAGGAGCTGAGCCTGGGCGGTATCGAACTGCTCGGCCCGGTCCCGGCACCGATGGAGCGCCGCGCCGGCCGCCATCGCGCGCAACTGCTGTTGCAAGCCAACAGCCGCGTGCCGCTGCACAAGCTGCTCAGCCACTGGCTGCCGATTCTCGAAGCAATGCCGGGCGGACGGGCGGTGCGCTGGTCGCTGGATGTCGACCCGATCGACCTGTTCTAGGCCCATTCCAGCGCAGTTCGCGGCCACGGCGGTTGGCAAGCCTGGAACGGCCACGGATAATGTCCAGTTTTCGACCCGCCACGGCCGACCGAGCAGACCATGAAAGACACCATTCGCCACCTGATTGAGCAAGCCCTGACCCGCCTCACCGCCGAGGGCGTACTGCCCGAAGGCCTGACGCCGGCGATTCAGGTGGAGAACACCAAGGACAAGAGCAACGGCGACTTCGCCAGCAACATTGCCCTGATGCTGGCCAAGCCGGC
>JBBNAI010000234.1:0-1538 GCA_037994305.1 Pseudomonas sp.
CCTCCTTGAGGCGCTCGGTGAGCACCCGGTCCGCCTGGCTCGGCTCGGCCACGCCTGATGGATGGTTGTGCACCAGGATCGCCGCAGCGGCGTTGTGCGCCAGCGCGCGCTTGACCACCTGCCGCGGATAGACGCTGGCACCGTCGATACTGCCGTGGAACAGCGCCTCGAACTCGATGACCCGGTGCTTGGCATCAAGAAACAGGCAGCCGAACACCTCGTGCGGTTCGTGGCGCAGGCGCGCCTTGAGGTAATCGCGCACCGCCTGCGGGCTTTCCAGGGCGGATTCCCGCTTGAGCCGCTCGGCCAGGTGGCGGCGACCCATCTCCAGCACCGCCTGCAACTGGGCGAACTTGGCCGGGCCGAGGCCCAGACGCTGGCTGAACGACGGCAAATCGGCCTCGAGCAGCGCACGCAGGCTGCCGAAGTCGCCGAGCAGGTGGCGGGCCAGGTCCACTGCGCTCTGCCCGGCGACCCCGGTACGCAGGAAAATCGCCAGCAATTCGGCGTCGCTCAGGGCTGCCGCGCCCATTTCCAGAAGCTTCTCCCGCGGGCGCTCCGCCGCAGGCCAATCGCGTATGCTCATGACATCTCCCTGTCGTGCCGGCCCGCTGTTCCGGCGCGGGCCCGGGTGCTATCTTAGCCCGGCTTTTTGGCGCGGTGACTGGCCTGGGGAGGCGTCTCTCATCGCGTTGCTATCCACACCACATTATTAAGGCAGGCCTATGCAGCGGCTGTATCGAAAACGCATCGTCCTGGGCGTCGGCGGCGGCATTGCCGCCTACAAGAGCGCGGAGCTGGTTCGTCGCCTGCGCGATCAGGGCGCCGAAGTCCGCGTGGTCATGACCCGCGGCGGTCGCGAATTCATTACCCCGCTGACCCTGCAGGCACTCTCCGGCCACCCGGTCCATCTCGATCTGCTCGATCCTGAAGCCGAAGCAGCGATGGGCCATATCGAACTGGCCAAGTGGGCCGACCTGGTGCTTATCGCCCCGGCCACCGCCGACCTGATGGCGCGCCTGGCCCAAGGCGTGGCTGACGACCTGCTAACCACCCTGGTGCTGGCCACCGATGCCACCGTGGCCCTAGCCCCGGCAATGAACCAGGCCATGTGGCGCGATGCGGCCACCCAGGCCAACGCCCAGCTCCTGGAACAGCGCGGCCTGCGTCTGTTCGGCCCGGCTGCCGGCAGCCAAGCCTGCGGCGATGTCGGCCCCGGCCGTATGCTCGAAGCCGACGACCTGGCCCAGCGCGCCGCCGACTGCTTCCAGCGCCACAGCCTGACCGGCAAGCACGTGCTGATCACGGCCGGGCCGACCCAGGAAAACATCGCCCCGGTGCGTTACATCACCAACCACAGCTCCGGAAAAATGGGCTTCGCCCTCGCCGAGGCAGCGGTGGAAGCCGGCGCCAAGGTGACCCTGATCACCGGCCCGGTGCACTTGCCAACTCCGGATCGCGTCACTCGCATCGACGTGGTCAGCGCTCGCGACATGCTCGCCGCCTGCGAAGCCGCGATCCCTTGCGACCTGTTCATC
>JBBNAI010000235.1:0-2410 GCA_037994305.1 Pseudomonas sp.
GCCTGCATCAAGCCGCTGGACCTCGACACCCTCGAGGCCTCGGTGCGCAAGACCGGGCGCTGCGTGATCGTGCACGAGGCGCCGAAGTCCTGCGGGGTGGGTGCGGAGATCGCCGCCAGTTTGTACGAGCGCGCGTTGCTGGATCTGCAGGCGCCGATCCAGCGGGTCGCCGCGCCGGATATCCCGCCGCCGCTGTACCGCCTGGAGCAGCTGTATATCCCCGGCGTCGAGGACATCCTCGCCGCCTGCGACGTGACGCTGCACTACGCCTGATCGCCATTATTTCGCGCGGCTCTCTTTGCCCGAGGTGGCGAGAGGGCCGGCGCCTGAAGGAGAACAACAATGAAATACTTCAAACTGCCCGACCTGGGCGAAGGCCTGCAGGAAGCCGAGATCGTCGAGTGGCACGTCAAGGCCGGCGATACGGTGAAGGCCGACCAACTGCTAGTTTCGGTGGAGACTGCCAAGGCCATCGTCGACATCCCGGCGCCCTATGACGGCGTGGTGAGCAAGACTTTTGGTGGCGAGGGCGACATCCTGCACGTCGGCGAGCCGCTGCTGGCCTACGAAGGCGAGGCTGATGCCGGCACGGTGGTCGGGCGCCTGGATGGTGGCCACGGCGGCGCGCAGGAGGACAGCTTCTTCGTCGGGGCGGCGCCGTCGACCCGCGAGCACCTGGCGCCCCGAGCGACACCCGCGGTGCGCCAATTGGCACGCAAGCTCGGCGTGGAGCTGAGCAGCCTGACCGGCAGCGGCGCCGATGGCCTGGTCACCAGCGCCGATGTGGAAGCTGCGGCGCAAGGGGCGCGCGACAAGTTTGGCGGCGAGCGCTTGCGTGGGGTACGGCGCAGCATGGCGATCAACATGGCCAAGTCGCATGCTGAAGTGGTGCCGGTGACCATCTACGGTGACGCCGACCTGCACCGCTGGGGCAGCGCGCGTGACCCGCTGATCCGCCTGGCCAAGGCCATCGCCCATGCCTGCACGGTGGAGCCGGTGCTCAACAGCTGGTTCGACGGCAAGGGCTTGTCGATCCGCCAGCACGACAAGCTCGACCTTGGCATTGCAGTGGATACCCCGGACGGCCTGTTCGTGCCGGTGCTGCGCAATGTCGGCGAGCGTGATCCGGCGGACCTAAAGGAGGGCATGGCGCGCCTGCGTGCGGACGTCAAAGCGCGCTCGATCCCGCCGCAGGAAATGATGGGCGCGACCATCACCCTGTCCAACTTCGGCACCCTGTTCGGCCGTTACGCCAACCCCATCGTGGTGCCGCCACAGGTGGCGATCATTGGTGCCGGCGGTATCCGTGACGAGGTGGTGGCCTGGGAGGGCAAGCCGGCGGTGCACGCGATCCTGCCGCTGTCGCTGACCTTCGACCATCGCGCGGCCACGGGCGGCGAGGCGGCGCGCTTCCTCAAGGCGCTGGTGGCGGCGCTGGAGGAGCCACAGGACTGAGCCGGTATCGGTAGCGGGAAGTGACGCCCACGGCAGCGATGCCGTGGGCGTTTTGCTTATGGGCGTTGACGAAATACCAGCGCCAGGCCAAGCAGGATCGCGCCCATGCCGACCAGGCTGAGCACGGGCATGCGGTTGCCGAGGAACAGGTAGTCCATCGCCGCCGTCACACCCGGCACCAGGTAGAACAGGCTGGTGACGTTGACCAGATTGCCGGCGCGGATCAGCCGGTACAGCAGCAACTGCGCCACCACCGAAATCACCAGGCCCAGCCACAGCAGCGGGACCAGGAACTCCAGCGACCATTCGACACTGAAGGGCTTGAATGGCAGGAATAGCGAGAACAGCAGCAGGCTGACCAGGTACTGCAGCGGCAGGGTCTGCATCGGCGTTTGCTGCGAGCCCTTCTGCAGGATGGCGCCGAGGGTCATGCTGCCCAGGGCGAGCAGCGCGTAGCCGGCACCGGCCACTGACACCCGCGCCAGGGCGATGCTCTGCCACACCACCAGTACCAGGCCGAGCAGGGCCAGCCCGAGGCCGAGCAGGCGCGGTAGCGAGGCGCGCCGCTCCAGCAGCATCAGGGTGAGGATCGGCTGCACGCCCAGCACGGTGGCCAGTACGCCGGGCGTGATGCCGTGGTCCAGAGCCAGCAGGTAGCCCAGCGAATACCCGCCAATCAGCAGCAGGCCGGTACCCGCGGTACGCAAGCGCTGGCCTGGCGCAGGCAGCCAGCTTCTGCTCCAGCAACCGATCAGGACCAGCACCAGCAGCGCCAGGGCGAAGCGCAGGATCAGGAAGGCGAAGGCAGAGGCATGATCCAGGCCCAACCGGGCAAAGATTGCGCCGCTGCTCCAGAGCAGGACGAACAGGGTGGTCGAGGCAAGCGTGCCCCAGGAATTTTTAGCGAAAGCCATGATGAATACCTGTCGAAAGCAAAACAGCTTCGTCGGCGCAA
>JBBNAI010000236.1:0-18765 GCA_037994305.1 Pseudomonas sp.
TGAAGTCGAGCGTCAGCAGTTCGGCGTCGTCACTGTTATCCACTGGGTGATCCAGCGGTTTCACCAGATCGAAGGTGTAGCTGCCGTCCGCTGCAACCTGGAGGGTGAAGACGGTCGCGCCATTGGCCGTAGCGGTCAGCGTATCGTCAAGCACCGTATAGACCAGCGCCACGCCGCCCGAGCTGGCCGGGGTAACGCCACTGGTATCGGTATTCAACGTGAAACTGGCAGAGTCATCCGGCCCGACGATCAACGGCGCGACACTGCCGCTGACGCTATCAGTCTCGGTATCGCCATCGCTTATACCGCCAGGCAGCTCGTCCTCGTCGACATAGCCTTCCACCGGCCCGACATCTTCGACAAAGATGTGCAGGGTGGCAGTAGCTGGGTCGCCGTCCTTATCGATGATGGTGTACTGGAAGCTCTCGGACTTGTCGCCGTTGATATCCCCCGGGGCTTGATAGCTCCACTCGCCACTCGAGAAGTTGAAGGTCAGCTTGCCACCTTCGCCGGTGAGGACATTGGTCAGCTGCTCATCACCGTCAACCATGCCATCCCAGGTGTAATCCACCCCATTGATGGTGATCGACTGGATGTAACCAGGGCCATCGGCACCGTAGGCATCGTCGTCACCGCCACCGACGGTATTGTCGCTGCCTTCCAGGACATTGCCCTGGACCAGACCACCGATGACCTGATCCAGCAGGGTGTCGACCAGGTCGTCGAAGTCATCTGCCCGCAGCGGGTCGTTGTTCGGGCCGGCATCAAGGTCGACATCTTCCAGCCGGTTATCGTTGATGCCATCACCCACGCCGATGGTAGTGACAGTGATCCCATTGCTATTGATGAAGGTAGTCCAGTCGCTCGCCGTGCCAGGTTGCAGGGAGTTGCCGACAACATTGCCCTCATTCGGATTGCCATCGCTGATGAAGACCACCTGATTGTTCCACCCCGGAATCGGGGTATAGGAGTCCATGGTCTGTTCGATGGCATCGGTGAAGTTGGTGTTACTGCCGAGAGGGCGCGAGCCGCCGGGCTCCTGCGGGTTGAGCGAATTCACCAGGTTGGTGAAGTCGGTGATGTTGTCGACTGACGGATAGCCAATCGAGTCACTGGCGAAGGCCACAAGCTGGATATTGACCAAGCCTCCAGCGGTATTGAAAAGCTCCTGTCCTGCGGTACGCACCGCATCGAGCATGAGGTTCAGCTCGTTGTCATCGATGCTGCCGCTGAAGTCCAGCACGAACACCATGTTGATGTCCTTGGACTCGCCGGACTGCACCGTGGCGTAGTCATCCTGGGCAATCGGGATGTCGTCCTGAACATCGATGACGAAGGAGCCCTCAGCGAAGCTGGCAACCGGGTCATCGTCACCATCGGTTGCGACCAGTACACCCGAGAAGTCGATCGGTACCGGCAACAGCTCGTTGTCGCCATTCGGCAAGCCTTCCTTGACCGGATGATCGATTGGGCCTTTCAGGCTGAATGTGTAATCACCGTCGGCGCTAACGCTCAGGGTGAAGATAGGCGTGCCACCGACACCGGCTGTAGCCGTCAGCAGGTTGCCACCGGTGACTTCATACACCAGAGCCACGCCACCACTGCTCAAGCCTTGCGCATCCAGCGAGCTGACATCGCTGGACAGGCTGAACTCGCCGGGGCCATCGGCACCGAACTCCACCAAGGTATTCAGCGTGCCGGAGGTATCACTGGCCGTGGTGGTCTGGCCGCCATTCTCATGGTTGCCTTCGTTGGGAGCGCCGCCAGCCAGGGTCAGAGCATCTTCCTGCACCGCGCCATGCACAGTGGGCCCTTGCCCGTTGCCGGACTGCACCGGCACATCGTCTTCCACATCAATGGTGAAGCTGCCTGGTGGGAAGCCACCCGCCAGCGGGTCATCATCGCCATCGGTTGCGGTCAACAGGCCGGAGAAATCGATACCTAGCCCCGCCAGGGTCTCGCTGTCGAGGTTACCGTCATGAACAGGATGATCGAGCGGGCCGCTCAGCACGAACTCGTAACCGCCACCGGCGGTCACGGTCAGGGTGAAGATCACCGGGCCACCCAGACCGGCAGTTGCGGTCAGGGTATCGCCACCGGTCACGGCATACACCAGCGGCACACCGCCGCTGCTCAGCGCCTGGGTATTCAGCGAGCTGACGTCATTGGCCAGGCCGAACGCGCCAGGACCATCGGCACCGAAGTTGACCATGCCGGACAGAGTGCCGTCAGGCGCAGTGATAGTGGTGGACTGACCACCTTCATCGTTGCCATCGTAGGGAGTGGTCAGGGCGTCTTCCTGGACATCGCCATGCACCGTCGGGTGCTGACGCTCACTGCCTGCCAGTTCTGGTACATCGTCCTCGACATTGACAGTGAAGCTGCCCGGCGGGAAGCCACCCACCACCGGATCGCCATCGCCATCGGTGGCGGTCAGGATCGCGGAAAAATCGATGCCCAGGCCGTCGAGGGTTTCACTGTCGACGCCATCCGCGTCTGGATGATCAAGCGGGCCACTCAGCGTGAACTCGTAGCCTCCACCAGCCGTCACCGACAAGGTGAAAATTACCGGGCCACCCAGGCCAGCGGTAGCCGTTAGCAGATTGCCGCCGGTTACCTCATAAACCAGTGGGACGCCTTCGCTGCTCAGCGCCTGGGCAGTCAGCGAGCCAACGTTGGCAGATAGGCCGAAGGTACCGGGACCATCCGCGCCGAAGCTGACCATGGCCGACAAGGTGCCGGCTGGCCCAGTGATGCTGGTGGCCTGCCCAAGGTCCTCATTGCCCTCGTAGGGGGCTCCGTCAACGGTGGTCAGCGCATCCTCTTGCACCTCTGCATTGACGGTAGGCTGTTTGCCTTCGACGCTAGCCAGTTCCGGCACATCGTCTTCGATATTGATGGTAAAGCTACCCTCAGGCAGCGATACCGGCATGGGGTCACCATCACCATCGGTGGCGGTAATCAGTTGGGAGAAATCGAGACCCAGGCCATCGAGGGTTTCACTGTCAACGCCGTCCGCGTCCGGATGATCGATAGGTCCAGTGAGTACGAACTCGTAGCCACCACCAGGGCTGACCGTCAACGTGAAGACGGTTTCGCCACCCGCCGAAGCAGTCAGCACATTGTCCACCACGGCATAGGTGATGGCCACGCCGCCAGAAGACAGCCCCAGGTCATTCAACCCACCGACATTGTTGTTCAGACCAAAGCTACCGGGGCCATCCGCGCCGAAGTCGACCAAGCCCGTCAAGGTGCCGTCGGGGGCACTGATCGTCGTATCCTGGCCACCCTCGGCGTTACCGTCATAGGGTGTATCGCCACCTGCGATCAACGCATCTTCTTGCACCTGCCCACGCACCCCGGCTTCGCCATCCAGCGAGGCCCGTGGCACATCGTCCTCCACGTTGACGGTGAAGCTACCGCGCGGGAAGGAGCCAAACAGCGGATCACCATCACCATCGGTCGCGACCAGCACGCCGGAGAAATCTACCCCCAGCGCATTGAGGTTTTCGCTGTCATTACCATCCGCAGACGGATGATCCAGCGGCCCTTTGAGGGTGAACTCGTAGCCGCCTCCCGGGGTGACAGAAAGGGTAAAGATCACTGGACCGCCCAGCCCAGCAGTTGCGGTAAGCAGGCTGCCGCCGGTTACCTCGTAGACCAACGGCACGCCTTCGCTGCTAAGCCCTTGCGCATTCAGAGAGCCAACATTGGCTGACAAGCTGAACGCGCCGGGGCCATCGGCGCCGAAGTTGACCAGCGCAGACAGGGTGCCATCCGGCCCACTGGCCGTGGTGGTTTGCCCCGGGTTCTCGTCATTGCCCTCATGGGGCGCGCCGCCAGCGCTGGTCAGCGCATCCTCATGCACCTGGCCATCGACCGAGACAATCTCAAACTCGCCTTCCTGCTGCTCAGGATTGCTGACCAGCTGGGGCACATCGTCTTCCACGTTGATCGCGAAACTGCCGGGCGGGAAACCGCCGGGCAACGGGTCACCGTCACCATCGACGGCCGTCAGCACGCCAGAGAAGTCGATGCCCAGGCCGGGAAGAAGCTCGCCATCATTGCCATCCATGGTTGGATGATCGATCGGGCCACTGAGCACAAAGCTGTAGCTGCCATCGGCATTCACCGTCAGGGTGAATATGGTTTCGCCACCCGCCGACGCCGTCAGCACATTGCCAACCATGCTGTAGGTCAGCGCCGCGCCGCCACTGCTCAGCGCCTGCGCATCCATCGAACCGAGGTCACTCGACAGGCCAAAGCCGCCAGGGCCGTCGGCACCGAAGTCGACCAGCGCAGACAAGGTTCCCGGGCCTCCGCTGACAGAGGTCACCTGCCCGCCTTCGTCATTGCCCTCGAAGGGCGCGCCACCAACCGTGGTCAGCGCATCTTCCTGAACCTGTCCAGATACGCCGCCTTCGCGCTCCTCCACCAACTGGGGCACATCGTCTTCGACATTGATCACGAAGGTGCCCGGATTGAAGGTACCCACCGAGTCGCCATCGCCATCGGTCGCCGCCAATACACCGGAGAAGTCGATACCCGTGCCCAGCAGTTCGTTGTCGTTGCCATCCTGAGCCGGGTGATCCAGCTGACCAACCAGGGTGAAGGTGTAGCTGCCGTTGCCGCCCACCTGCAGGGTGAAGATGGTTTCGCCGCCCGCCGAGGCGGTCAGCACATTACCGACCACGCTATAGGTCAGGTTTTCGCCACCCGAAGTCAGCCCCTGGGCTTGCAGCGAGGCAATGGCTGCCGGGCTGCCACTCAGGCCGAAGCTACCGACACCATCGGCACCGAAGTTGACCAGAGCCGTCAGGGTACCCGCACCGCCGGACACGCTATTGGTAACGCTGTCGCCATCGCTGATGCCATCCACGGTTTCGTCTTCATCGACGATTGCCGAGACCTGGGCACCCTCGCCTTGAACCAGGATCGGGCCGTCGTCGTTGACCAGCACATTGAGCTGCACGGTCGGCGACACGTCACCGTCGAGATCGAACACGCGCACGGCGAAGCTCTCGCCGACCTGGTCGGCGGCGCCCGTGGCGTTCGGATTGTTGTGGTTGAGCGTGTTGTCACTGAGCACATAGGTCCAGCTACCCGACGCATCCACGGTGAGCACACCGTACTGGCCCTGCACCACACCGCCATTGGTGACGTCGATCCAGTTGCCGTTGACGTCCTGGATCTGCAGCGAGGAAACCCCGTCCGGGGAATTGATCACCAGTTGCCCAGTCGCCTGTTCGGCAGTGCTGCCCGGGTTGGTGCCGTCGCTGAGGCCCTCTTCATCGACGAGTGCCGGGCCGGTCACGACCTGGCCCTGGAAGTCCTCGTACTCGACGTCGACACCAGGCGTGAAGTCCGGCACCTCCGGATCAGGGGTGACGATAGGTTCGGGGTCAGGAAACAGCGGGCCACTGTCCAGGCCAGCTGTCGGGAAACCAATGGTGGGGTCGAGTTGACCGCCGGTTTCACCCAGCAATACGAAGGAGTGACCACCGCCTATGCCACCCGCGCCACCACCAGCGCCGCCGCCAGCGCCTGGCCCGGCAGCGGTTGCCTCGGCATTTTGCGTCGGGTCGACGCCCGCCTCGATCGCCGCCTGCAGTTTCTCGACGTCGGTAAGGTCAGCATCGGAGGGAGCGACAGGCGCTTGATCCTGCGCGTCGGTCTGCGGCGTGTTGTCGGCACCGGCAATCATCTGCTCATTGAGCGTCATGCTGCTATCGCGACCGAGCGTCAGCTCCTGCCCGTTCGTAAGTTCGATAGCTACGGAGCCGCCAGCTCCAGTAACCAACTGTTCACCGGCATAAACACGGTCGCCTTCGGCTAAGGGTCGACGCGATCCATCGCCGGCTACTGCAAACACTTCGCCGACAACCTGACTGACGACACCGATCAAAGTAGCCATGATTCCTTCCTCCACACTACAACTACCGACCACTGCCGGTACGTTTCAAAAGGGCCAAATCACCTTTCGAACCAGGGTTGTGCGAAGAAAAACTGCTTAAAGTGAAGCGGTGCTGCCAACGTTTTTGTTAATGCGACAAAAAAGTGTCACCCAACTGCACCGGCCTACTCCATCAGATAGATTTCCCGCCCCTTATGCTCCAAATCGCGCCTGACCACCGCTTTCAACCACAAAATGGCTTCTAGGGCCCGTTTTTCGCGGTTGCATGGAAAAAACAATGTGCTCGTTTTCACATAGTGCATAAGACTTTTTTCTCATAATTCTTGTGACAAATTTTTCTTAGCTATCCTGAAGGATGTTCTTAGCTGGTATGTTACAGGCGTGAAACGCATTTATAAGCGAAAACGCCAGTATTTTGGCGACAGGAACCGAGCACACACATAAGGAGAATAAAATCATGCGCGTTCTAAAACCGCTCTGTAGTGGCATCCTGATGGCCATGGCATGCGCCCAGACCCAGGCAATGACACTCTCAGAAGCGATCCAGAGCACGATCGACAATCACCCTGAACTGCATGCCAGCATGAACGAACGACTGGCATCCGATGAAGGTGTGAAAGTGGCCAAGGGCGGCTACCTACCGACCGTCGACCTGATGGCCGGTTACGGTCGTGAGCAAACGGACAGTCCCAGTACCCGTGTGCTCGGTGACCATAATAAGGAAACCCTGAATTACCGCGATGCCGAACTGCGACTGCGGCAGATGCTGTTCGACGGTTTCAACACCCCGAATGAAGTCGCTCGTACCGAAGCCGTGGTTAACTCCCGCGCCTATTACGTGCTCGGTACTTCCGAGAGCCTGGCCCTGCGTACCGTCGAGGTCTACCTGGACGTGCTCAAGCGCCGCGAAATGGTGACCCTGGCGGAAAACAACCTGCAGGCGCACCAACGTATCAATGACCAGATCGGCCTGCGCAGTGAGCGCGGCGTTGGCAGCACT
Organism: Pseudomonas sp.; assembly: GCA_037994305.1. Classification (GTDB taxonomy): domain Bacteria; phylum Pseudomonadota; class Gammaproteobacteria; order Pseudomonadales; family Pseudomonadaceae; genus Aquipseudomonas. The sequence goes on from JBBNAI010000236.1 coordinate 6,915, forward strand.
GCCGACCTCGATCAATCGGAAGCGCGTCTGGCCCTGGCCGAGAACAACCTCTACACCGAGAAGGTCAACCTGGCCGATGCCGAGGCCAACTTCTACAGCTCCGTTGGCCGTGTGGCCGATGAGCTGGAGCAGCCGGGCACCGTGGCCGGTGAAATGCCTGCCGATCTGCCCGTCGCACGGCAGAGCGTGATCGATAACAACCCCTATCTGAAATCGGCGCAGGCCGACGTCCAGGCTGCCGAGAAACAATATGAAGTGGCCAAGTCGCCCTTCTACCCGCGCTTCGACGCAGAGCTGGCCACCACCGCCGACGACAACACCCAAGGCGATGAAGGTCACTACAACACCTGGCGTGCTGCCGTGGTGATGAACTACAACCTGTTCAACGGCATGCGCGACAAGGCACGCCTGCAGGCTGCAGCCCACGAAATCAACCAGTCCATGGATATTCGCAACAACGCCCTGCGGGTACTCAACGAGAACCTCGCGCTGGCTTGGAACGCCATGGAAAACGCCCGCCTGCAAACCCCCAAGGCACGTGACTATGCGGATTACACCGCACGCGTTCGCGAGGCCTACCAGCAGCAATTCAGCCTCGGCCAGCGCACCCTGCTGGACTTGCTGGACAGTGAGAATGAACTTTTCACCGCCAACCGGCGCTATGCCGAAGTGCGCTACACCGAAGAGTTCTCCATGTACCGGGTTATCTCGGCCACAGGCGAGCTGCTGAAGAAAGAAAACGTTGTGCCCCCAGCCGAAGCAATTGCCCTCACAGAAGTGAAGAGCGAGGCGCGTCTGCCGGAAATGAAGTAGTCCCGGCCAAGAGATTGTCCGGTGGTAGCGTCCTGCTGCCTCCGGGCAATGTCCGAGGAGTAGTGAACCTTGACCACCATGGAGCGGAAGCCTTCCGACGACCAGCGGCAGAGTCATGATGACCCGCTACTGGATGGTCTCCTTATTCTCTGCAACCTGCACAACTGTTCGGCCAGCCGAGCCAGTTTGACTGCGGGTCTGCCATTGGCCGAACAACGCCTGACCGCTGAACTGCTGCCGCGCTCAGCGGCGCGCGCCGGTCTGCAGGGGCGCATTCTGCGCCGCACGCTCGACGCCATTTCACCGCTCAACCTGCCCATCCTGCTGCTGCTCAAGGATGGCCGCAGTGCCGTGCTGCGCCGTATCGGGCCGAAGAACCAGATGCTGATCCTGCCGTGCGAGTCCGAAGGCGGCGAGCAGTGGGTCAACCGCGATCACCTGGCTCTGGAATACAGCGGCCGGGCCTTCTTCGCCCGCCCTCGGCATGAGCTCGAGGAAGTCCGCGATCCGCTGGTACCGCGGATCGAAGCCTGGTTCCGCGACACCCTGAAACTGTCGCGCTGGCTGTACACCGACGCCATCCTCGCCAGCCTGCTGATCAACCTGCTCGGCCTGATGGTGCCGCTGTTCGTCATGCAGACCTACGACCGCGTGGTGCCCAACCAGGCAACCTCAACCTTATGGGTGTTGGTCATCGGCCTATTCATCGGCAGCGCCTTCGAATTGCTGCTGCGCGTGCTGCGTGCACACCTGCTGGATGTGGCCGGCAAGAAGACCGACGTGGTGTTGTCCGCCACCCTGTTCGAACGCATCACCGGCATGGAGATGAAGGCCCGCCCCGCCACCATCGGAGGCTTCGCGCAAAGCATTCATGACTTCCAGGGGCTACGCGAATTCCTCACCGCGGTCACCCTCACCAGCCTGATCGACCTGCCCTTCTCGCTCCTGATGATCGTGGTCATCGGCCTGCTTGGCGGCTGGCTGGTGGTGATACCGCTGCTGGCCTTCCCGATCACCGCCATCTTCGCCCTGATCGTCCAGGCCCGCCTGCGCGATACCGTGCAGAAGAGCCTGGCCCTGGGCGCCGAACGCCAGGCGCTGCTGATCGAAACACTCAGCGGCCTGGAAACCCTCAAGGCCTGCAGCGCCGAGAGCGAACGTCAGCACAGCTGGGAGAAAACCCACGGCGCCCTGACGCGCCTGGATAGCCACTCGCGCTTCCTCGCCTCGCTGGCCACCAACGGCACCCTGTTCCTGCAGCAGTTCGCCGGCATGTGCACCATTGTGGCGGGTGTCTACATCATCATTTCCGGCAACCTCAGCGTCGGCGCCCTGGTTGCCAGCTACATGCTCGGTAGCCGGGTGCTCGGGCCGCTTGGACAAATCGCCGGGCTGATTACCCGCTACCAGCAAGCGCGGCTGACCATGACCAGCACCGATGCGTTGATGAGCCTGCCGCAGGAGCGCCAGGCCAAGCAGCGTCCTCTGGAACGCACCCACCTGAAAGGCGCGCTCGACATGCGCCAGGTCAGTTTCAGCTACCCAGGGCAAAGCAGCCCGGCGCTGTCCAAGGTGAGCTTCCGGATGAATGCCGGCGAGCGCATCGGCATCATCGGCCGCAGTGGTTCAGGCAAAAGCACACTGGCGCGCCTGGTGATGAACTTCTACACCCCGAGCGAAGGGCAGATCCTGCTCGACAACCTCGACCTGCGCCAACTGGATGTCGCGGACCTGCGCCACCAGATCGGCTATGTCGCCCACGACCTGCCGCTGCTGTCCGGTAGCCTGCGCGACAACCTGACCCTCGGCGCCCGCTATGTCAGCGACGAGCGCATGCTGGAGGTGGCTGAGATGACCGGTGTCACCGAGTTGGCCCGGCAGCATCCACAAGGTTTCGACCGCCCGGTGGGCGAGCGCGGCCAGTTATTGTCCGGCGGGCAGCGGCAGACGGTTCTCCTGGCCCGCGCGCTGCTACTCGACCCCCCCATTCTGCTGCTGGACGAACCCACCAGCGCCATGGACAACAGCAGCGAAGACGCACTGCGCAATCGCCTGCACGCCTGGGCGCAGGGCAAGACCCTGCTGCTGATCACCCATCGCGTCTCGATGCTCAGCCTGGTCGATCGCCTGGTGGTACTGGACAACGGCCAGGTCGTCGCCGACGGCCCGAAGGAAGCGGTTATCGATGCGCTACGCAAAGGGCGCGTCGGTCCGGCGTCGGTGTAAAGCACGCCCCTGGAGGTGATGCATGGAACTTTCTCAGAATCTTCGTGATTACTTCGGCAGCCTGCAGAAACAAAAGCAGGACACCGAGTTCATGCCTGAAGTCGACGGCGCAATTCTCGAAGACTCACCCTGGCTGGCCCGCGCCACCGTCTGGTCGGTGTGTGCCCTGCTCCTGGTGGCGTTGATCTGGGCCAAGTTCGCGGTGCTGCAGGAAGTCACCACAGGCCAGGGCAAGGCGATTCCCTCAAGCAAGGTGCAGGTGATCCAGAACCTGGAGGGCGGCATCGTCACCGAGATTTTCACCCGTGAAGGCCAGGTGGTGAACAAGGGCGATGTACTGCTGCGCCTGGACGCGACCCGGTTCAACTCCAACAAGGGTGAAACCGAGGCTGATCGCATGGCCCTGGTGGCTCGCGTCAAACGCCTCAGCGCCGAAGCCGCCGGCACCCCTCTGGTACTGCCCGACGACCTGCTCAAGCAGGCCCCCCAACTGGCCGAAGATGAACTGGCGCTGTACCGCTCCCGCCAGCAACGGCTGGAAAGCGAACAGAACACCCTGAAACAGCAGCTGCGGCAGAAAACCCAGGAGCTCGCCGAGTTCCGCTCCAAAGCTCAGCAATACAGCTCCGGCCTGGGCCTGATCCAGCAGGAGCTGAACATGTCGAAACCGCTGGTAGACGCCGGCGCCATCTCGGCCGTGGAAATCCTCCGCCTGCAGCGCACCGCGGTGGAAATGCGCGGCTCGCTGAACTCGACCAACCTGGCCATCCCGCGGGCCGAATCGGCCATGCAGGAAATCGAGAGCCGCCTCGAGGAGTCGACCCTGACCTTCCGCACCGATGCCCTCAAGGAGCTCAACGAGGTCCGCACCGAACTGCAGAAGATCACCGCCACCAGTGTCGCCATCGAGGATCGGGTCAGCCGTACCACCATCTCCTCACCCGTCCGCGGGGTGATCAAGCAGCTAAAGGTCAACACCATCGGCGGCGTGGTGCAGCCGGGTAGCGACATGCTGGAGATCGTGCCGCTGGAAGACAACCTGCTGATCGAGGCGCGTATCCGCCCGCAAGACGTGGCATTCCTCCATCCGGGGCAGCCCGCCATGGTGAAGTTCACTGCCTATGACTACACCATCTATGGTGGACTCAAGGCCAAACTGGAACTGATCGGCGCCGACACCATCACCGATGAGGAAGGCAACAGCTTCTACCTGATCCAGGTGCGCACCGACAGAAACCACCTGGGCGGAGACAACCATCCGCTGCTGATCATCCCCGGGATGGTCGCCACGGTGGACATCATGACTGGCGAGAAGAGCGTGCTGGATTACCTGCTCAAGCCAGTGCTCAAGGCCCGCTCCGAAGCCATGCGCGAGCGGTGATCAATCACGCTGATGGTTGCGCTGGAACGTCTCCGCGCCCATTGCGCTGATCTGCCCGTCGATCAATGCCTCGAACGGGCGCAGCAACGCGTCAAAACGCCCCGCCCCCTCCTGCAGATTGAGTGCAGCGACTATCGCCTCGATAGTCGCCAGTGCGCCTTCACCCGGCGCCTTGCGCAGGCGATAGCGCGAACTCATGCCCGCAGGCAGGCAGACACGCGGCAAGGCCGCCAGCAACGGGTTGAGGTGCATCAGCTTGCGTGCCTTGCGCCAGGTGCCATCCGGTACCACCAGCAGCAAAGGGCGGGCGTCGCCGGGCGATACAGGGATTGGCAACACCTGCGCGTCGTCGCCGGGAAACAGCAGGCAAGCACGGTACTCAGGGCTCAGCCACTGCTCCAGTTCGGTGAAAACCTCACCGACTTGCAACTCGGCATTGGCCAGCCCCAGCGCCGCCAACCGCGCGGTATTCAACGCATGCTTCTGCTCATCCGGGTGCTGCAGGATCAGCACGCGCGAATGGCTGGGTAGGTTCGGGATCAGGGCACACAGGCAGTGATCAAGCGGGCGCGTGCAGCGCTCGCAGCGAAGACGAGACATGACAAAAATTCCTCCGGCGCCCAGTTTGCCACAGGCGCCGGAGCATTCCGGCCTGACTCAGCGGTTGAAGCGCTCAGCCAGGCTGTGCAGGTACTCGGCCATCTGCTCCAGCTCCTGGCCGATCGCCGCGCCCTGCTGGGCCTGCCCGGCGCTGTGATCGGACAGCTGCGCAATGCGCGTGATCTGGCGGCTGATGTCCTCAGCCACATGGCTTTGCTGTTCGGAGGCCGTTGCCATCTGCTGGCTCATGCCGGTGATGCGGGTCACTGCCTGGCTGATGCCATCCAGCGCCTCGCGTACTGCTTCAACGCTATGCACGCTTTCACGGGAGATTTCTTCGCCCTTGCTGGCGGTGAGCACGGCTCGCTCCGCGCCGGAGCGCAGCGAGGCAATGATCTGGTGGATCTGCTCGGTGGACTCGCGCGTGCGCCCTGCCAAGGCACGCACCTCATCAGCCACCACGGCAAAACCACGGCCCTGCTCGCCCGCCCGCGCCGCCTCGATGGCCGCATTGAGCGCCAGCAAATTGGTCTGTTCGGCAATCGAGGTGATGACGTCGGCGACACTGCCGATGGATTGAGTGGAGCTGGCCAGCTCGTTCACGGCCTGGCCGATCTCATGCACCGCGCTCGCCATATGTTGCATGGCTTCCAAGCTGCCACCTGCCAACTGGCGCCCTTCCAGCGCCAGGCGGTCCGCTTCTTCGGCGGCATGGCTGGTGTTCTGTACGTTGTGGGCGACCTCCTGGATGGTGGCTGCCATCTGGTTGATCGCCGTGGCCGACTGGTCCGTCTCGCTACGCTGTTGCTCCAGCAGATCGGCGCCGGATCGTGACAGTTCGGCGGACTGCGCCGCGCGCTTGCGGACGCTCTCGCCAGCATCCTCCAGCCGCGTAAGCGCAGTCTGCAGGCGCGCCTCCTCGCTGATCATGGCCAGGTCGAGCAGCGCCTGAGCACCCCGGGCGTCGCTGTAAGTCAGCGCCACCAACGCACTGGTGAACGCCTTGGGATGGTCAGCCAGGGTGCGCCGGATCATCTGGCGTTTGCTGTACAGCTGGAAGGAACCGAGGGCGAACATCACCACCAGGATCTGCGGAATCAAGGCCTGCTCGGGCAACAGGAAGGTCCCTGCGATAATCAGCAGGGCAGCCAGGATCACTGGCCAGGAACGCACCATGTCGTACGTCCAGTACTCAAGCCGCGGCACCGGTGGCTTGCCAGCCCGCAGGCGTGCGTACAAGGCTTCGGCACGCTGCTTCTGCTCGGCGGTCGGCAACGAGCGCACCGACTCGAAACCGGACATCCGGCCGTTCTCGTAGATGGGGGTGACGTAAGCACTCACCCAGTAGAAGTCACCGTTCTTCGAGCGGTTCTTGACCACGCCCATCCAGGGCTTGCCCTGTTTGATCACATCCCACATATGGCCGAACACCGCCGGCGGCATGTCCGGGTGACGAACCATGTTGTGCGGCTGATCGATCAGTTCTTCGCGGGTAAAACCACTGATCTCGACGAAGGCGTCATTGCAGTAAGTGATCTTACTGTTCAGATCAGTGGTGGAAATGAGGCGTTCGGATGCAGGAAAGGTTCTTTCCCGCTGGGTGACGGGGAGATTCTGCCGCATGGGTGCCGTCCTTTAGGTGGAGTTGGCGATGACTTCCTGGCCTTGCACCTATTGGGTCTAGCACATCCGCACCAAACCGGCACAAGGCCATCAGTCGTCAAACCCACAACCGACGAATGGTTATTCGCCGGTCCGGCACCTCACTCAGATGACCCGATCCCCCTTGCGCCGATAGGGGAACACATCGATCACCTTGCCTGCGCGGATCGCCTCCTGCAGCCCTTTCCAGTAGTCGGCGTCGTACAGGTCACCATGCAGTTGACTGAACAGGCGGCGCTGGCCGATATCGGCGAACAGGAAGGGCGGGAACTCCTCGGGGAACACGTCCAGTGGCGCGACCGAATACCAAGGCTCGGAGGCCATTTCGTCTTCCGGGTAGCGCGGTGGCGGAATGCGCCGGAAGTTGGCTTCGGTCAGGTAGCAGATCTCATCGTAGTCGTAGAACACCACGCGACCGTGACGGGTCACGCCGAAGTTCTTCAGCAGCATGTCGCCGGGGAAAATGTTTGCCGCGGCCAATTGCTTGATCGCCAGGCCGTAGTCTTCCAGCGCCTCGCGCACCTGGGCCTCGTTGGCGTGTTCCAGGTAGATGTTCAGCGGGGTCATGCGCCGCTCGGTCCAGCAGTGGCGGATCAGTACGGTGTCTTCGTTCTCGATCTCCACCGTCGAGGCAGCCACTTCCAGCAGCTCGGCCAGGCACTCGGGGTCGAACTTGGCCTTGGGGAAGCGGAAGTCGGCAAATTCCTGGGTATCGGCCATGCGCCCGACCCGGTCGACGCTCTTCACCAGGCGGTACTTCTCGATCACCGTGGCGCGGTCGACGTTCTTCGACGGCGAGAAGCGGTCCTTGATGATCTTGAACACCGTGTTGAAGCCCGGCAGGGTGAACACGCTCATGACCATGCCGCGCACGCCGGGAGCCATGATGAACTTGTCGTCGGTGGTCGCCAGGTGGTTGATCAGCGAACGGTAGAACTCCGACTTGCCGTGCTTGTAGAAGCCAATCGAGGTGTACAGCTCAGCGATGTGCTTGCCCGGCAGGATGCGCTTGAGGAAGCCGATGAACTCCGCCGGAATCTCCACCCGCACCATGAAGTAGGAACGGGTGAAGGAGAAGATGATCGAGACTTCCGCCTCGTCAGTGATCAGGGTATCGATCTGGATGCCCTGCCCCTCGCGGTGCAGCAGCGGGAACACCAGCGGCCACTGCTCATCGCGGGTGAAGATACGCCCGACCAGGTAGGCGCCCTTGTTGCGGTACAGGGTTGAGGAGAACAGTTCGATGCACAGCTCCGGGTCCTTGCACACCCAGTCCGGCAGGTTGGTGCGCAGTTGCTCCTCGACGCGCTGTATATCGCGGTCCAGGTCTTCATAGTCCACCGAGAAGTGGTAATCGTTGAAGATCTTGCGCAGGGCCTGGTTGAGGTTGCCCTGGGGCAAATAGCTGCGGGTCTGCGGTGCGCTGGCATGCGGGCGCAGAGCCGGGCGTGTGGTGTGGATGAACATGCAGCCATCGCTGATCTGGTCGTGGCTGAACAGCCCGCAGAAGATCGAGTTGAACCAGGTTTCCGCCAGTTCATCGTCGAAACGCTGGTCGATCAGGCCGATGTAGGCGCTTTTCACCAGCGGCCACAAATCGACATCCAGCAGTAGCTCGGCTGCGAAGCTCTGTTGCAGGCGCTCACCGACTTCGCTGACCTTTTCCTCGTAGAGGTTGATGCGCGCAGCCGAGGCGGCTTGTGCTTCCTGCCACTGAGCCTGTTCGAAACGCGCACGGGCGCCATTGGTGATCTCGCGAAAGTGCGCGCGATAGTCATCGAACCCATCGAGAATCTGACGGGCGATATCGGCGGCTGGCCGTTGCTGCGCCATGGATGAACCTCTGTGCGTGAGCGGAACCGCGAGCTTAGCCAGAGCGGGGGCCGAGGAAAAGCCATATGACCGACTAAGCACCGCGAGCGGTGCAGTTGTGGACTCTACAGATCACCCGCAAGCCAGCACCTGCAAGGCTTGCGCGGCAACAGCACAACGCCGACGGACGCCCGTGCTCGCACCATTGAGCGGCACCGCCTTGTGGCTCACACCCCGCCGCTCTATGGCTAGGTCACGTAAACGCCTGGGCGCTCCGGTCACTTTCCTGCGGGCAAAAAAAGGCCCCGCAAAAGCGGGGCGCAGAGCGGAGCAGCTCCAATGACACACTCAGCCCAGCCGCCGGAAGAGGACCCAGCGGCTGAACCTGCCTGCTTAGAAGACGTATTGAGCGCGAACCACGAAACCGTCGCCGGAGTCGTCACCCACCGAGTTCTCGGCGTTGTCGACCTTGGACTTGACGTACACGCCGCTGATTTTCACCGCTTCGTTGGCGTACCAGTTCATACCGACGTTGTGCACTTTGCCTTCGACGTCGTCGATGGTGGCGAACTTGCCGTTGTCATCCTCGGCGCTCAGGTTGTCGTAGCGATAGAACACTTCCCAGGCGCCCAATTTCTTGTTCGCCGGTTTGATCGCGTCGAACTTGCCGAGCTTGTAGCCACGCGGCTCGCCGGTCAGGGTGTAGGCAGCCTGTACGTAGTAGCCGTCAGCGTCGATGTCCTGGTAGGCATCGTCGTCAGCCTGTACTTCACGGGATACGTATTCACCCTGCAGGGAGAACGCGCCGATGGCCCATGCCGCTTCCAGGCCCCAGGCGCTGTCAGTGTCGAAGGCACCAGCCGGGGTCACTTCGGCACCGGCCAGGGTCAGGCGGTTACCGTTGTCGCCAGCATCCTGGCCACCGTCGGTGCTCACGCCACGCATGCCCAGGCGGCTACGGATACGGCCGTCGAACGAAGTGTCGGAGAGGTCGCGCTGGGCATAGTTGAGGCCGAAGTGCAGGACGTTGCCGGCATCGTGCATCGGGGCGAATACGCCACGCAGGTTGAATTGGGTAGTGCTGTCGCCGTCTTCGGAAGCGTTGGTGGCGTCCTTGGCAAATACACCGGCCGAACCGTACAGGGAAGTACCTGCGATGCCGGAAGCCTGGATGCCCATGCCGCCGTTGTGGCCGTTGGCCCAGTCAACCAGGTCATAGGCAGCGGTACGTTCCTGAGCAGTCACCCACTTGGAGCTGGTGGCTTTTTCCAGGCCGAACTCGGGGTCGAAACGACCAGCCTTGATCGAAACCGGGGCAAAGCCGTTGTAGGCCAGCGAGGCTTCGTCGAAGTAACCATCTTCCTTGCGGTTGTCACCACCGGCGTTCTGCGACAGGTCATAGTTGACCTGGTAGGCCCAATCGCTATACAGCACACCGCCCAGTTCGACGAAGGCGCGGCGGAAGTAACCAGCGTCAGCGGTGTTGCCGTTCTTGGTGTAGAAGCCGTCGAAGCGGCTGTAGTCAGCCTGCACGCGACCACCAAGCTTGAAGCTGAATTCCTTGTCGGAGGTGGCGACTTCCAGGCCGCCTTTGGTCTTGATCACGATATCGGCGCCGTCAGTGGTAACGGTACCTGCGAAAGCCTGGGCGGAAATGGCCAGAGCCAAGGCGCTGGCGGCAAAACCGGCGAAGTGCTTACGGATCATCGATGAATTCCCCTATTGGTCTTGGAAAACACACGGGCGGTTGCCCTTGGTGCTGGTGGGGAATCTTGGCGGGGGGTTATTTCAGCTCAGTTGCTTTTAGATGAAAGTTAAATGACAGCGGAACTTTTTAAGCCGATCCTTCATAAGTAACAAAAAGCCTCGAACACTCCACTCTCCGGCAGAAAGCAGCTTGCTGGGGAACAAGCGACGCGCTCGGCCTAGAACCATCAGCCCGCAAGTTCTGCCGATGGAATGAGAAGCTCAGCCTGTCGTGCGCCAGCGCCTCGCCAACCAGAAGTCCAGGCTCATCCAGCGCCCGGCCCCGCCGAAGAACAGCACCAGCAACATCAACAGGTAGGTAGCTGCGAACTCGATGCCGTTGTTGAGCACCACCAGCTTGCCGCTGCTGGTCAGCCAGTCATAGTTGCCATGTTGCTGCAGCAGTTCGCGTGCCCGTACCAGTTTCTCGACCGAGGCCAGCACCCGCTCATTGGCGAAGGGCGCCGACGCATCGGCAATCGCCTGCCAACCGAATGGCCAGTGCACGCTGGCGATCGCCACCAGCATGGTCACCATCAGCGGCACGCTGATCCAGCGCACGGCCAGACCGAGCAGCAGGAGAACCGCGCCACCCACCTCGCTCAACGCCGCCAGCCAGGCCAGCAACGCGGGGAACGGCAAGCCCAGGCCCCAATCGGGATTACCGAACCAGGCGATGGTCGCGTCCATGCCCGCCAGCTTGTTCATCCCGGCCATCCAGAAAATCGGCACCAGGTACAGGCGCAGCAGCAGCGGCGCGACAAAGTCGAGACGACGAGTCGCGTCCAGAAGACCCTGGAGGCGGTTGAAGACAGTCAGCATGGTTATCTCCATTAGCCGCGCAGCGCATGCCGGCAATCAGGTGAGACAAGGAAACCAGATGGCCTGGCGCCGCCACTCATCGAGCAACGCGCGGGCCTGGATGAAATAGTCTTCGTCCGCCGCCAGACCGCTCTGCGCGGCCAGCGCCAGCAAGGCCGACGTACTACCCTCGCCCGCCTGCAGGCGCAGCGCCAGGCGATAGGCGAAGGTCGAGAGCTGCTGGAAACGCACCTGGTCGGCATCGTCGCGCCAGGCCAGCAGGCAGGTTGGTTCGGCAGGTGGTGTAAGCGGACGGAAATCGTCACCCAGTTGCTGTACCGGCCAGACGTAGGCCAACGGCCAGGCCAGTGGCGACCAGCCCTGATCGGGTAGTTCATCGCTCGCCACATCCAGCGCCAGCTCCACCCATTCGTAGTGCGCCAACTCCAGCATAAAGGGTGGATCGCCCGCCTCGGCCCGATACCCCTGCTGCAGCCAGGCAATGAACTCCTCGCCAATCTGCAGGAAATACGGAGTACGACAGCGGTGCTCGGCAATGAATGCACGCAGCAGGCGTTGCCAGCGCTCCTCGTCGAACAACCGGTGCAATACCGGAAAGCCGCTGTCGATAAAGCCCGCGATGTTGTTGAAGAACAGCGTCTCGTACAACGCCATGCGCTCGGGACTCACACCCGGAAGCAGGGCCTGCTCCTGCGGCTGGCGAATGCGTGCGGCAAAGGCGCGCTGGTTCTGCTCACTCATCGCGCGCGCCCTGTTGCAGGGCGCGTATCTGCGCCACTTCGGCGTACA
>JBBNAI010000237.1:0-6938 GCA_037994305.1 Pseudomonas sp.
CGGTGATCGACCTCAACTTCGGCTGCCCGGCGAAGACGGTAAACAAGTCGCGTGGGGGCGCGGTGCTGCTCAAGGAGCCTGAGCTGCTGCATGCGATCCTGTGCGAGGTGCGCCGGGCGGTGCCGCGCGAGATCCCGGTGACGGCCAAGATGCGCCTGGGCTTCGACAGCCCGGATGGCGCTCTGGATTGTGCGCGAGCCCTGGCCGAGGGTGGTGCGGCGCAGATCGTGGTGCATGCGAGGACCAAGGCCGACGGCTACAAGCCACCGGCCCACTGGGAGTGGGTGGCGCGGGTGCAGGAGGTGGTGGCTGTGCCGGTCTACGCCAATGGTGAAATCTGGAGCGTCGAGGACTGGCAGCGTTGCCGTGAGATCAGCGGGGCAGAGGACATCATGCTCGGCCGTGGCCTGGTGTCACGTCCGGACCTGGCCCGGCAGATCGCCGCCGCCCGCACCGGGCAGGAGCTGGCGCCGATGAGCTGGGCAGACTTGCAGCCGCTGCTGCAGGACTTCTGGCTGCAGGCGCGGCGCAAGATTGCTCCGCGTTATGCGCCGGGACGGCTCAAGCAGTGGCTGGCGATGCTGACCCGCAGCTATCCGCAGGCGACCGAGTTGTTCGCGGCCCTGCGCCGGGAGAACGATTGCGCGCGTATCGATGCACTGCTGGGTTGTTCGGATACCAGCACGTTTGCCCTTGAGGAGCGCCGCGCCGAGGCGCTTTGAATTGTGCCTGGGTGGGCTCTGGCAATCGACGGATTGGCGGTCTCTTGAAATTCTTTGCAGCGTCCTTATCTAGGGAATACGGGATGCCGAAGTCGGGTCCCGTACTCAATCGACTCGCTGAATTTCAGGAGATGTTTCATGACTACCGCCTTTTCCATGGCCCCACTGTTCCGCCATTCCGTCGGTTTCGACCGCTTCAACGACCTGTTCGAATCGGCCCTGCGCAACAATGACGCGGGCAGTTCCTATCCGCCCTATAACGTCGAGAAGCATGGCGATGACCAGTACCGCATCGTTGTCGCGGCTGCCGGTTTCCAGGATGAAGACCTGGAACTGCAGGTCGAGCGTGGCGTGCTGACCGTCAGCGGCGGCAAGCGCGAGCGCAGCGCCGAGAGCGTGACCTACCTGCATCAGGGCATTGCCCAGCGTGGCTTCAAGCTGTCGTTCCGCCTGGCCGACCATATCGAGGTCAAGGCCGCCAGCCTGATCAATGGCCTGCTCAATATCGACCTGGTGCGCATCGTGCCGGAAGAGGCCAAGGCCAAGCGCATTCCGATCGCCAGCCAGAAGCCGGTTCTGCAGAGCTGAGTGTTGCGGTAAAACAAAGGGCGCCTCGGGCGCCCTTTGTCGTTTCTGCGCGGCTAGTGCGCGATCGCCGGCTGGCGGTTGTGCCGCAGCAGCTCCTGGAACGCCAGCAGGGGCAGGGGCTTGCTGAACAGGTAGCCCTGGTAGAAATGGCAGCCCTGCTGTAGCAGGAATTCCAGCTGCTCGGGTTGCTCCACGCCTTCGGCGATCATTTCCAGGTTGAGGCTGCGGGCCATGGCAACGATGGCGCGAATGATCTCGGCATCGTTGGGGTCGGTGGTGGCGTCACGCACAAACGACTGGTCGATCTTCAGCACATCCACCGGCAAACGCTTGAGGTAGGTCAGCGAGCTGTAGCCGGTGCCGAAGTCGTCCATGGCGAAGCTGACGCCGATCTTCTTCAGGCGGTGCATCTTGGCGATGGTGTCGTCGACGTTCTGGATCACGATGCCTTCGGTGATCTCCAGCTTGAGCATGCGGCTCGGCAGGCCGCTGTCCTGCAGGCAGCGTTCGACCAGTTCGACGAAGCCATTCTGGCGGAACTGACGGGGGCTGATGTTCACGCACAGTTGGAAGTCCTGTTTGTTCGCCAAGCCGTCGCGCAGCATGCGCGCACAGGCCTGGCAGGCCTCGGTGAGCACCCAGGTGCCGACTTCGAGGATCAGCCCGCTTTCTTCCAGGACCTGGATGAATTGCGCTGGCGATTGTGCGCCGAGGGTCGGATGGGTCCAGCGCAGCAGGGCTTCACTGCCCACGATCAGGCCGCTACGGGCGTCGACCTGGGGCTGGTAATACAGCTCGAACTCACCGCGCAGCAGGGCCTGGCGCAAATCATTTTCCAGGCGCAGGCGCTCGCTGGCGGCGTCCTGCATGGATTGGCGGAACACCTGCACCGTGTTGCGCCCGGAGTCCTTGGCCCGGTACAGGGCGATGTCGGCGCGCTTGAGCAGGTCGGTCGGGTTGTCGCCGTGATCGGGAATCAGGGCGATGCCGATGCTCGGCGTGACCTGCAGGCGGTGGCCGTCGAGCAGCATGGGCTCGGCCAGCAGCTTGCGCAGCTTCTCGGCGATCTTGCGCACCTGCTGGGTGACCTCCCGGCGCTTGCCTTCCAGGCCGGAGAGCAGCACGACGAACTCATCGCCGCCCAGGCGTGCCACTGTGTCTTCCTCGCGCACGCTGGCTTCCAGGCGCGCGGTGACCATCTTCAGCACCGCGTCGCCGACCGGGTGGCCGAGCGAGTCGTTGATGTGCTTGAAGTGATCGAGGTCGAGGAACAGCAGAGCGCCATGCAGGTCGTGGCGCTTGAGCAGAGCGATCTGCTGGAGCAGGCGATCCATCAGCAGGGCGCGGTTGGGCAGGTTGGTCAGCGGGTCGTGGTAGGCCAGGTGGTGCACCTGGGCCTGGGCGCTCTTCAGTTCGCTGATGTCGCGGGCGGTGAGCAGCAGGCAGGGGGTGTTGTTGAGCTCGATCGGCTCGACCGAGACTTCCACCAGGCGCGAGCTGCCGTCACGGTGCATGCCGTGCATTTCCAGGTGATAGACGCGCCCGTCGCGGCGGATGGTGTCGACCATGCGCGCCCGTTCCTCATCATTGTTCCAGACCTCCAGCTCGTGGGCGGTGCGGCCGATGACTTCCTCGTTGCGGTAACCGGTGAGGCGGCAGAAACCTTCGTTGACCTCGATGAAACGGCCGCTGTCGCGCTCGGTGATGGTGATGGCGTCCGGGCTGGAGTGGAACGCCTTGGCGAACTTCTCCTGGCTGGCCTTGAGCGCGGCTTCCGCCTGCTGCCGTTCACTGATGTCGCGAAAGGTGGTGGTCAGGCACAACTGGCGGTCGACGCGGATGAAGCGGCTGGAGATCACGCAGGTCAGTTCGCGGTTGTCGAGGGTGCGAAAGCGGGCGATTTCACTGCTCAGGTGCTGCTGTTTGGTCAGTTTCTGGAACAGCTGGTCGCGCTGGCGTTCGTCGACCCAGAAATGCATGTCGGGACCGCTGTGGCCGACGATCTGTTCGGGTAGCCAACCGAAGGTCTGGGTGAAGCTGGGGTTGATCTCGATGAACACGCCGTCGCGGATACGTGTGACGCAGATCGGCTCGGGGCTGGCCTGGAACAGGGTGACGAACTTCTCTTCGGAGGCGGCCAGGCGTTGCTCGCGCTGCATGCGTTCGCTGATGTCCATGAGGATGCCGGCCATGCGCAGTGGCTTGCCCTGGTCGTCGAGGTAGAGCTTGGCGGTGCTTTCCAGGTAGTGCAGATCGTCGTTGGGGAAGCGGGCGCGGTAGGCCAGTTGGTATTCCTGGCGCTGTCCATTGACCAGTTCGCGGTAGGCCTTGCGCATGCTGGCCTGGTCGTCTTCCGGTACGCAGCGGAAGAAGGCATCGAATTCGCCGTGGTAGGGCTCGGCTGGCAGGCCATGCAGGGTTGCGGCTCGGGCCGAGCCATACAGCATGCCGCTGGGGATGTGCCAGTCCCAGGTGCCGAGATTGGCCGACTCCAGGGCCAGGGTCAGGCGCTCGCGGCTTTCCAGCAACTCCTGTTCCTGCTGGCGTTGCTGACTGATGTCGCGCACGTTGAGCACCAGGCAGCTAAGCCCGTTCAGCTCGATTTCGCCGCCATACAACAGGTTGTGGGTGCGCTGGCCGTTGCGGCTGAACAGCTCGATCTCGAGGTTCTGGAAGCTGCCGTCCTGGTCCAGGGCGTCGAGCATCTTCTGGCGGTCGGCGGCGCGGGCCCAGAGCCCCAGTTCCAGCGAGGTGCGGCCAACGGCTTCGGCTTTGCTCCAGCCGAACTGGCGCTCGAAGGCCGGATTGATGTCGATGAAGCGGCCATCGTGCCGGTCGGTGATGACCACCGCGTCGGGGGTGTGCAGGAAGGCCTTGGCGAACTTCTCCTCGCTGGCGCGCAGCGCGGCCTCGGCCTGCTTGCGTTCGCTGGTGTCGAGGAAGGTGCTGAGCAGCAGGGCCTGGCCGTCGAGCTCCAGGTACTGGCTGCTGAGCAGGCCATTGATCAGGCGTCCGTCGCGGGCACACAGCTGCACTTCCAGTACCACCGGTTCCTGGCTCTGGCGCGCCTGTTCGCGCATGTCCGCGCGCTGTTGCGGGTGGGCCCAGATCTGCAGGTCGCTGGTGTTCTTGCCAACTATTTCTTCGGCGCTCCAGCCGAATACGGTGGCGAAGTGCTGGTTGGCCTCGATGATGCGGCCATCGTTGAAATTCACCAGCATCACCGCATCCGGGCTGAGCTGGAACAGGCTGGAGAAGCGTCGCTCGGATTCGGCCAGGGCTGCGCCACGGGATTGCTGGGCGGTGATGTCGCGGATTACGCCGAACACCTGTTGCTTACCAGTTTCGTCGGTCTGCGGGCGGCCGGTGATTTCCAGCCAGTGCAGGCTGCCGTCGGGCCAGCGGATGCGGTGGCGCAGGGCCGTGGGATTGGGGCGACCGGCGAGGATCGACTGGAACAGGCTGATGACGTCGGGGCGATCTTCTTCGGGAATCAGCTCGATGTAGTCGACACGGTGTTGCAGCGGATGCTTGGGGTCGAGGCCGAATAGCGCCTGAGCGCCGCGTGACCAGCTGACGCGACCGCTCTCGATGTCCCAGTACCAGGCGCCCAGGTGTGCACCATTGAGGGCGGCGAGCAGACGCGGGGCATCGTGCCAGGTCTTTTCGAACTCGGCAGGGTCGAGGGCGGGAATGAAGGGCAGCGGAGGCTGAGGTTTTACGGATTTCGGCATTGCGGGCTCATCCGATGCACGGCAAGGCGCGGACGCCTGGCTGGAACTGGCGTGACTGGGGCATGCAGGAGCCTTTTCTTATCGTTATGGCGCCACGTTAGCCGCAGTTTCGGCCTCTAGGCAAGCGTTGCGCGCTGCTCATCGAGAAGCTGCATGAAGGCTTTGGCTGCGTTGGACAGGGTTCGTTCCGTGTGCACGATGTAGCCGAGCTGGCGTTGCAGTTGAATGCCGGCCAGCGGCAGGCGTGTGACCTGCTCGTCGAGCATGGTGCGCGGCAGTACGCTCCAGGCCAAACCGATGGAAACCATCATCTTGATGGTCTCCAGGTAGTTGGTACTCATGCCGATGTTCGGCGTCAGGCCCTGGGCCTCGAACAGGCGGCGCACGATGTGATGGGTAAAGGTGTTGTCGCCGGGGAAAACCGCCGGGTGGCGCGCGACATCGGCCAGGCTGGTGGTGCCATTGCATACCAGTGGGTGCTCGGGGGCGGCGACGAAATCCAGCGGGTCGTCCCACACCGCCACCGCGCGCACTGGTTCGC
Source organism: Pseudomonas sp. (assembly GCA_037994305.1). Lineage (GTDB taxonomy): Bacteria > Pseudomonadota > Gammaproteobacteria > Pseudomonadales > Pseudomonadaceae > Aquipseudomonas. The sequence goes on from JBBNAI010000237.1 coordinate 5,586, forward strand.
GGGTTTCCGGGGCCAGGGTGATTACCGCCAACTCGGCGCGGCCATGGAGGATTTCCTCGTAGGCCACCTCGGAATCAAGGAACTGGATGTCCAGCGCCACCTGTGGATAGGCGCGGGTGAAGGCGCGCAGCAGTGGCGGCAGTCGATGCAGGCCGATGTGGTGGCTGGTGGCGAGGGTCAGCCTGCCGCTGACTTCGCCGCTGAGGTTGGTCAGCGCGCGGCGCGTGTCGTCCAGCACATTGAGAATCTGGTAAGCCCGCGGCAACAGGGCGCGACCGGCTTCGGTCAGGCTGACTTCACGGCCCAGGCGGTCGAACAGGCGCACATTGAGCTGCTGTTCCAGGCCGGCAATACGCTTGCTCACTGCGGGCTGGGTCAGGTGCAGGCGCTCGCCGGCTTCGGAAAAGCTGCCGGCTTCGGCGATGGCAATAAAGGCATTCAGGTTCGCCAGGTCCATGGGCACTCCGGGCTGATCAGGGCGTCGGCGTCAGCATATCGGCAAAGCATTCCTATCAGGAATGCTTTGAATAAAAATTATGAATTGGAGTTATTTGACGCAAGTCCCTAGGATCGCCACATAGGCAGAAGGGCTATAGACCTTTCGCCACCAAACCGCTGATGAGGACGTTCTGATGGCCGGCAAGACGCTCTATGACAAGCTCTGGGAAATGCACGAGGTGAAGCGCCGCGACGATGGTTCGTCGCTGATCTACATCGACCGGCAGATCCTCCACGAAGTGACCTCGCCGCAGGCCTTCGAGGGGCTGCGCCTGGCTGCCCGCAAGCCGTGGCGCATCGATGCCAACATCGCCACGCCGGACCACAACGTACCGACTACCCGGGCCGAGCGCCAGGGCGGCCTGGAGTCGATCGCCGACGAGGTGTCGCGCATCCAGGTGCAGACCCTGGACGAGAACTGCGATGACTTTGGCATCCTCGAGTTCAAGATGAACGACGTGCGCCAGGGCATCGTCCACGTGGTCGGCCCGGAGCAGGGCGCCACGCTGCCAGGCATGACCGTGGTCTGCGGCGACTCGCACACCTCGACCCACGGCGCTTTCGGCGCACTGGCCCACGGTATTGGCACCTCCGAGGTCGAGCACGTGCTCGCCACCCAGTGCCTGGTCGCCAAGAAGATGAAGAACATGCAGGTGCGTGTCGAAGGCACGTTGCCGGCTGGCGTCACTGCCAAGGACATCGTCCTCGCGGTAATCGGCAAGATCGGCACCGCCGGTGGCAACGGCCACGCCCTGGAGTTTGCCGGCAGCGCGATTCGCGAGCTGTCGCTGGAAGGGCGCATGACCATCTGCAACATGTCCATCGAAGCCGGTGCCCGCGTCGGCCTGGTGGCGG
>JBBNAI010000238.1:0-2314 GCA_037994305.1 Pseudomonas sp.
TGATGATGTCGAGGAACTCGCCGGTGCGCTGGTAGCGCTTGTCGTGTTCGAGGAAGTCGCCGTTGGCACGCTGGCTGGCCGGGTTGCCGCCGGTGATGATGTTCCACTCCAGGCGGCCACGGCTGAGATTCTGCAGGATCGCCGCCTGCTGCGCGGCATAGGCCGGCAGGGTCCAGGTGGCCTGGAAGGCGATCAGGAACTTGATCCGCCGGGTTTCACGGGCCAGCGCGGCGGCGGCAATCCATGGCTCGGGGCCGGTGGGCAGCAGGGCGCCTTCGAAGCCGGCGATCTCGGCGGCTTTCGCTACCTGGGCGATGTAGTCGATGTAGGTGAAGCCATCCGGCTCGCCATTGGGCAGGCGGCCCGGGGCGATATTGCCGGGGCGGTGCTGGGCCGCGCCGCGGTTGTTCTTGTCCGTAGCCAGGTAAGGGCCATCGCTACCCAGCGGTAAACGCCAGAAAAATTCGGTGCTCATGGCAGTGCTCCAAGTGACTGCGTGACGGGTACCCGCAGCGGCTCGGCGCTCAGGTTGTCAGGACTAGAGCAAGGCCTGTGCCGAAAGGCCGCAGGTCACGGTTGGCGAGGCCTGCAGGGTTTTCATGGGGGTGTTCTGGCGGGCGATTGCTGGCCCAGCAACACCCCGCCAGCACTGGCTGCTGGGGCGGCAGCAGGAATGCACCGCTGCGCCCGATAGTTTTCTTGGTCGTTGTTCAAGTCATTGAAATAAAACAGTTTTTATTGATGGCACAAGTCCTGCTCTAGAGCTTGTCAGAGCCGCGCAGTACAGCGCGACTTAGAACCTGTTCAAAGCCTCGCGAGCTAGAGACATGCAAGGCGAAATCGGGCGAAGAAGCGCAGTTTACGAGTTGTAAATGAGCATTCTGAGCCCGGTTTCAACGCAGCATGGCCGACGCGCAGCAGGCTTCGAACAGGCTCTTACGACTTTTCCAGACAGGAGCTTGACCATGACCGCCAGCCTCACCCCGCAACAACTGACTCAGCTCGACCAGGCCAAGCGCGATTTCGCCAAGGCCTTTCGCGTGCTCAAGGAGACCCGCACGCTGACCGCCACCAACACCTTCCAGGCCTATGTGCGGGTGCCGGACAGCGACCTGGTGATTGCCCTGCACGCGCCGGGCCCCTGGGCCGATGACGAGGAAATCCGCGCTGTGGTGTCGAGCTACGACGGCGACGTGGTCCTCGACGAAACCCTGGACGGCAGCTCGCCGCTCAGCGGCAGCAAGGCCGGTGGCAACGGCAAGCGCTATGCCGGCGTCTTCCAGAACCGTGCCGAGGTCAACGTGGTCATCCACGTGCACACGCCTTACCTCGGCGGCTGGGCCAGCGCCCACCGCGTGCTGCCGATCCGTTACGCCGCTTCCCAGCGCGTGACCCTGGCCCGCGAGCTGCCGCTGTACCTCGACCGCCGCCAGCCGGAGCACGCCTTCATTGTCGAGCAGCTGGAAGCCAACCCGCACACCCCGGCGATCCTCGAGGCCAACGGCGGCGCGACCTTCTGGGGTACCAGCGTGATCCAGGCCGCCAAGCTGATTCTGCTGATTGAAGAGGGCGCCTACTTCCAGGGTCTCGCGGAAATCTTCGGCGGCTCCAAGGAGTTCGGGCCGGGCGTGCTCGAACAGCAGTGGAAGATGACTGGGCTGTGGCCACAAGGGCAGAAGTTGCTCGAAGCGGTGGCCTGATCAGCGGCCAGGAAAAAGCCCTCGATTGAGGGCTTTTTTGTGGGCGTCAGGTCGGCTGGGTAGTCCTGTGCTCCGGCAACGTGTGTTGATCACACTCAGTCCACCGCGATCAGCTTGCCTTGGGTCTGCAAAGAGAACAGGTGTGCATAGAAGCCCGCATCACGCTGCAGCAGCTCGCCGTGGCGGCCCTGTTCGAGCACTTCGCCGTTGCTTATCACCAGGATCAGGTCGGCGTTCATCACCGTACTCAGGCGGTGGGCGATGATCACCGAGGTGCGCCCGCTGACCAGCTGTTCCAGGCCCTTTTGCACCAGATGCTCGGACTCCGAGTCGAGGGCGCTGGTGGCTTCGTCGAGGACGATCAGCTGCGGGTCCTTGAGGATCGCCCGGGCGATGGCGACGCGTTGCTTCTCGCCCCCGGAGAGCTTGATGCCGCGCTCGCCGACCAGGGTGTCGTAACCGTCCTCCATGCGCTGGATGAAGCTGTCGGCGTGTGCGGCGCTGGCAGCAGCGCGTACCTCAGCATGGTTGGCGCCGGGGCGGGCGAAGGCAATGTTCTCGCCGATGCTGTCGTTGAACAGCGCGACGTCCTGCAGCACCACCCCCATCAGCGC
>JBBNAI010000239.1:0-23119 GCA_037994305.1 Pseudomonas sp.
GTTCCTGCCCAACCACTCCTGCGGCGCCTATGAAGACCCACGGCTGAATCTGGTGATCGACGACGGCATGAACTTCGTCGCGAGCACCACGGAGAAATTCGACGTGATCATCTCCGACTCCACCGACCCGATCGGCCCGGGTGAAGTGCTGTTCTCGGAGAATTTCTACCAGGCTTGCCGCCGCTGCCTGAACGATGGCGGCATCCTGGTTACGCAGAACGGCACGCCGTTCATGCAGCTGACCGAAGTGCAGAACACTGCCAGCCGCATGGATGGCCTGTTCGCCGACTGGCACTTCTACATGGCGGCGGTACCGACCTATATCGGTGGCAGCATGACCTTCGCCTGGGGCGCCACTGATGCCGATTACCGCAAGTTGTCGCTGGAAACCCTGCGTCAGCGCTATGCCGGCAGCGGCATCGTGACCCGCTACTACAACCCGGAAATCCACATCGGCGCCTTCGCCTTGCCGCAATACGTACTGCAGGCTGTGAACAAACCGAGCAACGACTGAATGGCAGGGGCATGAAAAAGCCGGCAAATGCCGGCTTTTTTATTGCCTCAGTGCTGCTGGGCCAGGCCCTCCAATAGCGCCTGATGGAATCGCTCCGGCGCCTCGACCTGCGGTGAGTGCCCGAGTTCGGCGAACTCCACCAGCGTGCCTTTCGGCAGTGCGGCAGCGGCCTTGCGACCCAGCTCCGGATAGTTGCCCAGGCGCGCGGCAATTTCCTTCGGCGCACGGTTGGCGCCCGGTGCGGTGCGGTCCTTGCCGCCGATCAGTAGCAGGGTCGGCGCCTGGATGCGGCCGAACTCATGGATCACCGGCTGGCTGAACAGCATGTCGGCCGTCTGCGCCTGGTTCCAGGCGACTATTTCGCGACCCGGGCCGTGGTACAGGCCGACCTGCATGTCCACCCAGCGGTCGTACTCTGGCTTCCACTGGCCGTTGTAATAGAAGCGCAACTGGTAGTTCTTGATGCTCTCTGCATTGGTTTTCAGCTCAGCCTGGTTGAGCTGGTCGATGCTGGCATAGGGCACACCTTCGGCTTGCCAATCCTCCAGGCCGATCGGGTTGACCAGTACCAGTTGCTGCACGGTCTGCGGATGGTTGATGGCAAAGCGCGCGGCCAGCATGCCGCCCATGGAGTGGCCGATCAGCGTGGCCTTGGCAATGCCCAGCCGGTCCAGCAGTGCCTGAGTGTTTTGTGCCAGCTGGTTGAAGCTGAACTGGTAGCCGCGTGGCTTGCTGGATGCGCAGAAGCCGATCTGGTCCGGGGCGATCACCCGGTAGCCCTTGTCGCTCAGGGTGGTGATGGTCTGTTCCCAGGTGGCGCCGCAGAAATTCTTGCCATGCAGCAGCACCGCGGTCTGGCCGTTGGCCTTGCCTTGGGCGGGGACGTCCATGTAGGCCATGGACAAGGTCTGGCCCTGGGACTGGAACTCGAAGTGCTGTTGCGGATAGGGGTAGTCGAAGCCTTCCAGGCGTTCGCCGTAACTGGGCGTGGCGGCGTGGAGGGCAGTGCTGCTCAGTAGCGGGGCGAGCAGCAGGGCAGCGGTGTTGAGCCTGGGCATGGGTGGAACTCCTGGCAATGTGCAGGCGGCAGTTGTAGGACAACCGCCGCCTGCTGAGAAAGTCTCACTGTGTGCCGGGATATTTCCAGTGCGCTGCTCAGCGCTGCTCCACCACTCGCTGGTGCAATTGATGGGAGAGTTGGTCCAGTCGCTTGCCCAGTGCCAGCAACGAGTCCTGGGCGCTGAGCAGTTCGGCGCTGGCGGCGCGCTGGCGTAGGCTGGCTTCGCGCTGGGCCGCGCTGTTGTCGCGCACCTGAGCGAGCTGGCGGTGAGCCAGGTTGAGGGTCTGGCTGTGCTGGAGGATGGCGCTGGACAGGTTGTCGGTGAGGGCGGCGTTGGTGCCCAGCGCCAGGCCGACGTCGCTGACCTGCGCGGCACCGGTATTGACGATCTGCTCCGACTGGCCGAGCACGCTCTGCACCGTATCGGCGGTCTGGTTGCTACGTTGCGACAGGCTGCGCACTTCGTCTGCGACCACGGCAAAGCCGCGTCCGTGCTGGCCGGCACGGGCGGCTTCGATGGCGGCGTTGAGCGCAAGCAAGTTGGTCTGCTGGGCAATGGCGCTGATCATCTGCATGGATTCGGCGATGCGCTGGTTGCTCTGCTGGATGGCCTGCATGCTCTGCTGCGCCTCCTGCATGCGCTCGGCGCAGTGGTTGACCTGCTGGCTGCTGTGTTGGGTGTCCTGACTCAGCTGCTGCATGTGCGAGGTGCTGATGGCGAGGTTTTCCAGGACTTCGTGCAGGGCCAGGTCAAGCAGGTGCATGGCATCGGCCTGTTGCTGCACGTCGCCGTCGATGCTGTGGCAGCGCTGGCGGATATTGTCCTGGGTGGCGTGCAGTTGTTGCGACAGCTGGCGCAGGTCGCCGGCGCTCTGCCGCACTTCTTCGAGCAGGGCAGCCAGTTGTTGGCTGCCGGCCGTGGCCTGCTGGTTGACCACCTGGGCGTCCTGCAGGTGTTGCTGGGCATCGGCGAGGGCTTGCTGGCGTACCCTGGCGCTGTACCACTGGGCCAGCCAGACGGTGATTACCGGTAGCAGAAAGCCCGAGTATTCATTGACCAGCGCATCGCGCGGGCTCAGCTCGAACACCGGCAGGGCAGCGCCGGAGCGGTCCAGCTTGATCAGCCAGAGCACGAAGAGCATTTGCAGCAGGCTCCAGAAGGCCGCGCTGCGACCGCCCAGCAACAGGTAGGCGAAGCCGATTACCACCAGTGGCCAGAAGATGTGTGCCGAATGCAGGCCGCCAAGGTGGTAGATGAGGATCATCGCGTAGCTGCTGATCAGCGCCATGGACAGGTTGCCAACCGCGCGGGCAGTGAGCCAGGCGTTGCGCAGGATCAGCAGCACCAGGGGCATGCCGATGATCAGCAGGAACGAACCCTGGACCAGCGCATCGTTACCCAGACGCCCCCACTTGATGCCGCTGTACAGACCGATCAACAGGCCGCAGAGGGAGAAAAAGGCGAGCATGCGGCTGAGCAGTTGGTCGCTGCGGTCCTGCTCGATCTGCGGCATGAACGTGGCTAATAGCCCTTGTTGCATGGGTTGGGCTCCATTCTTGTTATGAAAATCTCGATTTCGCCGGGTAATCGGCGACTGTCGAAGGTGTTCGTCGTTCAATAGTGGCAGTTGGCCTTTAGGCAGATTACCCCGTCAAAGTGCTGGCGGCGATAGTCCGGCGATGAGCTGCGAGGGTGCTGCCGACTTGTAGAAGGACCAGGTGCCACCCGCCAGGGCCTCTGACGCTAAGCCCGACCGAATAGCCTGTAGAAAAGACCGAATTGGCACGCCTGGGTGCCGCGGGTCCTTTTTAAGGAAAGATACAGTCTGGTTAAGACTTATTTCGATTCAAGTTCTACTATCCGCTTCGACGGAAATTTCACACACGTGCCGTATACTGCGCGCCGCGCCTGAGCCGCTGGCGGTTTCCGGCCCCACCTTTTCGAGAGCCTGGATTCCTCGCCAATGTCGTCAATGGATCGCACCGCCAAGCTATTCCGCACAACCCCTTCGTTCACCCCCAGCATTGCCAGCCATCTGGCATTCACCGTGGCCAGCGGCCTGGTGTTGATGCTCATGTACTCGCTGCTGCGTGTGGCGTTGCTGGCCTACAACCACGAGCAGATCGGCAACACGCCCTGGGTGGAGTTCGCCGAAGCCTTCTTCAATGGTCTGCGCTTCGACCTGCGCCTGGTGGTTTACGCCTGTGCGCCGCTGCTGCTGTCGGTGCTGGTGCCGCGGGCGATGGCTGCGCGGCGGGTGCATGTGGCCTGGCTGAGCCTGTTCGCCAGCCTGACCCTGTTCCTCGGCGTGTCCGAACTGGACTTCTATCGCGAGTTTCACCAGCGCCTCAACGGCCTGGTGTTCCAGTACATGCAGGAAGACCTCGGTACCGTGCTGAGCATGCTCTGGTACGGCTTCCCGGTGGTGCGCTACCTGCTGGCCTGGGCCCTGGCAACGCTGGCACTGGTCTGGCTGTTCCATCTGGTCGAGCGGGCCACTCGCCCGCGTGGCAACAAACCGCTGATGGCCTGGTACGGCCGGGTCGGCGTGCTGCTGGTGTGCCTGCTGGTGGCCGTGCTGGCTGCCCGTGGCACTCTCAAGCAGGGCCCTCCGCTGCGTTGGGGCGATGCCTTCACCACCGAATCGATGTTCGCCAACCACCTGGGCCTGAACGGCACCCTGACCTTGATCGACGCGGCGAAGAACAGCTTCTCCAGCCATCGCGACAACACCTGGAAGGCCAAGCTGCCGCAGGCCGAAGCCCTGCAGACGGTGCGCCAGATGCTGGTCGGCGAACACGATAAGTTGGTCGATACCGACAGCGCGGCGGTACGTCGTGAGTTCACCCCGCCGCTGGCCGGTACCCTGCCGGCGCGCAACGTGGTGGTGATCCTCATGGAAAGCTTCGCAGGTCGCTGGGTAGGCGCCCTGGGGAGCGATGCCAACATCACCCCGAACTTCGACCGCCTGAGCAAGGAAGGTCTGCTGTTCACCCGTTTCTTCTCCAACGGCACCCATACCCACCAGGGCATGTTCGCCACCATGGCCTGCTTCCCCAACCTGCCGGGCTTCGAGTACCTGATGCGCACGCCAGAAGGCGGCCATCAGTTCTCTGGTCTGCCGCAGTTGCTCAGCGCCCGTGGCTACGACGACTTGTACGTCTACAACGGCAACTTCCAGTGGGACAACCAGTCCGGTTTCTTCAGCAACCAGGGCATGCGCCGCTTCATTGGTCGTGAAGACTTCGTCGATCCGGTGTTCATCGACCCGACCTGGGGCGTGTCCGACCAGGACATGTTCGACCGTGGCGCCGTCGAACTGGCCAAGCTCGACCCGAGCAAGCCGTTCTACGCGCTGCTGCAGACGCTCTCCAACCACACGCCATATGCCTTGCCGAAAGACCTGCCGGTAGCACCCGTGACCGACCAGGGCTCCTACAACGAGCACCTGACCGCCATGCGCTACTCCGACTGGGCGCTGGGCCAATTCTTCGAGAAGGCGAAGAAAGAGCCGTACTACAACAACACCCTGTTCGTGGTGGTCGGCGACCATGGCTTCGGCAGCCCGGAGCAGCTCACCGAGATGGACCTGTTCCGCTTCAACGTGCCGCTGCTGGTGATTGCACCGGGCACGCAGGAGAAGTTTGGTACGCACCGCGATACCGTGGGTACGCAGATCGATGTGGTGCCGACCATCATGGGGCGCCTCGGTGGTGATGTGCGTCACCAGTGCTGGGGCCGTGACCTGCTCAGCCTGCCCGAGGGCGACCAGGGTATCGGGGTGATCAAGCCATCGGGCAGCGACCAGACCGTGGCCATCGTCAATGGCGACAAGATCCTGGTGCAGCCCAAAGGTATGCCGGCCAAGCTTTACCACTACCAACTGGGCGCTGGCGCCAAGGTTGAAGTGGTGAATGGCGATCCGGCTCAGCCGTTGCTGCATCAGCGTCTGGAGTCGTTCCTGCAGATTGCTACCCAGAGCCTGCTGCAAAACACCGCCGGGGTTGCCGAGCGCAAGGCCAAGTAACCCATCAGGCCTGCAGCGCAGCTGAGTGCGATGGTACTCAGCTGCGCTGGTACTGGCGCGGCGTCACCCCTTTCCAGCGCTTGAATGCGTGGATGAAGTTCGACACTTCGCCATAGCCCAGGCGTTCGGCCACTTGTTCCAGTGTCAGGCCGCCCATGGCCAATAGTTCTTCGGCCAGGGCCTGACGGACTTCCTCCAGTAGCAGGCGGAAGGTGGTGTTTTCCTCCTCCAGGCGACGGCGCAGGGTTCGTGAACTCATGTGCAGGCTGCTGGCTACCTCTTCCATATCGGCCAGTCGCCCTGGTCGGCTGAGCAACTGATTGCGAATTTTCCCGGCCAGGCCATCGCGACGGCGACGTTTGTCCAGCAGTTGCTGGCACTGCGCTTCGCACAGGCTGGCTGTATAGGGGTTGGCCCCGGGCAGGGGCAGGTCGAGCAGGTAGCTCTCGAATACCAGGCGGTTTTCAGCTTGGCCGAAGTTAGGCAACAGGCCGAATTCGCGAAGGTAAGGCTGGGTGTCTGCGGGTGCCGGCTGGCGCAGATCCATGCGCTGGATCACCACCTCGCGGTTGAGCAACTCGCGTTGCACGGTGAGCATGCCGGCCAGATCGCGGTCGAGGATGAAGGGCAGCAGGTCACTGGGAATGTCCTGGTCGTCCAGCAGCAGGTGGACTTCCTCGTCGTGTTCCTCGATGCGCATGCCATGGAATGCGTAGGTCAGGTCCAGGTAGCGCAGGCCGAGGAGGGCTGCGTCGCGATAGGTCCTGCTGCTGAGCAGGGCGAAACCCCATATGCCATAGGTGTTGAGCTGATAGCGGCGGCCGGCAAGCAGGCCGATGCCAGGGCGATCGCCCAGCCCTTGCACCAGGTTGCGGATCAATTGCAGCTCCTGCTCGGCGGCGATTTCCGCGCCGGGATCGACCAGCAGCTGCCAATTCAGGCCGGTGCCGGCCAGGCAGGCGTCAATCGACAACCCCTGATCGAGGCCGAACTGCGCCATCAATTGCACGCTGATGACGCTGCGGTGGGGTGACCAGTGCGGAGCAGGCATAGGAGTTGTCCGAAACTCACAATTTATTGGCCGACTATGCCATAAACCTCCACGAGCCGAGTGGATAGCATCCCTACATCCGCAATACTGGCGGTTCACGGAGACCACAATGAATAACAAGACTCCCGAACAGGCACCCTTGCGCGTGCTGATCATCGGCTCCGGCTTTGCCGGCCTGGGCCTGGCCATGCGCTTGCGTCAGCAGGGCGTGGAAGATTTTCTGATCCTCGAAAAAGGCGCCGAGCCCGGGGGCACCTGGCGCGACAACACTTATCCGGGGGCGGCCTGCGATGTGCCCTCGCACCTGTACTCCTTCTCGTTCGAACCGAAAACCGATTGGACGCGTCGCTATGCACCGCAGGCGGAAATCTTCGCCTACGTGCGCCAGTGCGTGGCCAAGTACCAGTTGCAGTCGCGCATTCGCTGCAACAGCGAAGTAGCCGAGGCCCAATTCGACGAGCAGACGGCGCTGTGGCGGGTAACCACCGCCGACGGCGCGCAATTCAGCGCGCGGGCATTGGTCAGCGCTTGCGGCCAACTGAATCGACCGCTGTACCCGAAGATCGCCGGGCTTGAACGCTTTGCTGGGGAGAGCTTCCATTCGGCGCGCTGGCGGCACGATATCGACCTGGCCGGCAAGCGCGTGGCGGTGATCGGCACGGGGGCCAGTGCCATCCAGTTCGTCCCGCAGATCATGCCGAAGGTGGCGAAGCTGCACCTGTTCCAGCGCTCCGCCGCCTACGTGCTGCCCAAGCCGGATCGCGCCTACAGCCGCTTCGAGCTGGCGCTGATGCAGCGTTTCCCCTGGACGCAGAAGCTCGACCGCGGCCTGCAGTACCTCTATCACGAGGCCCGCGGGGTGGCCTTCTTCCTGGTGCCGTGGCTGATGAAACCCTACCGGGCGAACTTCCTGCGTCAGCTCGCGCGGCAGGTTCCGGAGCCGGAACTGCGCGCCAAGCTGACCCCGGATTACCCGCTGGGCTGCAAACGCATCCTGATCAGCAACGACTATTACCCGGCGCTGGCGCAACCGCAGGCCGAAGTGGTCAACGAAGCCATCCGCGAAATCAGCGAGCGCGGCGTTATCACCGCCGATGGCCGTGAGCGCGAAGTGGATGTGCTGATCTATGGTACCGGCTTCGCCGCCAGCGACTTCCTCGCGCCGATGCGCATCCGTGGGCTCGCAGGCCTCGATCTGAACCAGGCCTGGCGAGACGGCGCAGAGGCGTACAAGGGCATCAGCGTCAATGGGTTCCCCAATCTGTTCCTGCTCTACGGGCCGAACACCAACCTCGGCCATAACTCGATTATCTACATGCTGGAAAGCCAGTTCCCTTACGTGCTGAGCTGCCTGCAGCAACTGGATCAGGGCGTGCGCTACCTCGACGTGCGCGCACCGGTGCAGGCGGCCTGGAACCAGCGCCTGCAGCACGACATCGAGCATTCGGTGTGGGAGCAGGGTTGCAACAGCTGGTACAAGAATGCCGCCGGCAAAAACACCAACAACTGGGCGGGGTTCACCTTCCGCTACCGCCAGCACACCCGCCAGCCGGACTGGAGCGACTATGACCTTGTCTGTTGAGTTGCCCGCGTCACCTGCTATCGGCCAACGGCTGCTCTCGGCATTGCTGCGTGCAAGCACCTGGCTGCTGTTTCGCAGTGGCTTCCATCCAGGCGTTTCGCCCAGTACCCAGCGCCGTTTGCTGCGCCTGGCTACCCGAATTGCACCGGTGGCGCGTTCGGTACGCATCGAGTCGGGGCAGGTGGGCGGCGTGCCGTGCGAGTGGCTGACGCCGCCGACCGATAATGGCTGGGTGCTGCTCTACCTGCATGGCGGTGCCTTCATGGTTGGCGCGCCGCAGACTCACCGCAGCATCACCAGTTACCTGGCCCGGCACGGTCAATTGCGCGTGTGCGCGCTGGATTATCGACTGGCGCCGGAGCATCCGTTCCCGGCCGCTGTGGATGATGTGCTGGCCGCCTACCGCGCGCTACTGGCGCTGGGGCAGGCCGCCGAACGCATTGTCATTGCCGGCGACTCGGCAGGTGGCAACCTGACCTTGTGCGCGGCCTTGCGCTTGCGCGAGCTGGGGTTGCCGCCACCGGCGGCGCTGGTGTGCTTCTCGCCGGTCACCGATGTCAGCGGCGCCAACCTGCATGAGCCGCCTGCGGGCGATCCGTTGTTGCAAACGGCCTGGCTGGGGCAGGGGGTGGACGCCTATTGCCCGCCGAGGATTGATCGGCGTGATCCGACGCTATCGCCGCTGTATGCGGATCTGCGCGGCCTGCCGCCGCTGCTGGTTCAGGTCGGTGAGGACGAGCGCCTGTTGACCCAGAGCCTGCGCTTGCAGGAGCAGGCCGGTATCGATCTGCAGCTGGAGCTCTATCCGCGCCAGTGGCATGTGTTCCAGATCAATTGCGGCCTGCTGGATATCGCCGACCTGGCGTTGCAGCGAGTCCTCGAGTTTCTTCGTCAGCGAGGTTGCCGATGAACACCATCCTGATTACCGGTGCTGCTTCCGGCATTGGCGCGGCGACAGCGCGCCTGTTTCATTCGCGTGGCTGGAAAGTCGGCCTGCTCGATATCAATCATGCCGCCCTGGCCACGCTGGCCGCTGAGCTGGGTGGTGTGTGGCATGCCGAGCTGGATGTCAGCGATGCTGGCGCCGTGCGCGAGGCCCTGGCCGATTTCTGCGCGCTGCACGGTGGCCAGTTGCGCCTGCTGTTCAACTGCGCGGGGATTCTGCGCTTCGGGCATTTCGAGGAGATCAGCCTGGAGGAGCACGCGAGCATCCTGCAGATCAACGTGCTCGGCCTGTTGCAGGTCAGCCACGCGGCGTTTCCTTATCTCAAGGCCACGCCCAGCGCGCAGGTGATCAACATGGGCTCGGCGTCCGGTTTGTACGGCACGCCGCACATGGCCAGTTACTCGGCATCGAAATTCGCCGTGCGCGGGCTGACCGAAGCGCTGGATCTGGAGTGGCGCCGGCATGGCATTCGCGTGGGTGACCTGATGCCGCCGTTCGTGCGTACGCCGATGGTGGAAAGCCAGCGCTTTACGCCACCGGCGCTGAAGCGCCTGGGCGTCAACCTGCAGGCTGAGGACATTGCTCGGGCAGTGTGGCAGCAGGCCGAGCATTCGCGGGTACACCGGCCGATCCATTGGCTGTTCAAGCTGATGTACTGGTCCGGTCAGCTATCGCCTCCGGCACTGAGTCGTCTCATGATGGCTTGGGTCAGTAGGGACTAATCCGTATTGCGCCAGTGCCTTGGCGTCATGGTTTTTCGCTGTGGCGGGCGCCGCCGCCTGTCGCCGAGCTTGTTGCCAGTGGTCTATCCAGGCGGCAGAGCGGCGCGCCAGCCGCTACCCTGCATAAGACGGCTTCGGTTCGTGTTCTGCGAGTCCGGCCGTCTACCGGGTGTGAGCGGTGGCCCGGTTCATGACTTGCCAGGTGGTTTCCCGCCTGGTCTCCGGTGGCACCGCCAGGTGCCCTCAAGCTGCCAGCGTGGTAGCTGCGGTTCATTCCATCGCCTGCGAGGAGGTCGTTTATGAGCACAGCCTTCCAAGATGATGTCAGCACCCATGTTCTACGCCGCATGAAAGAGGGCGGATTTGATTTCGCCCGCGTCCATCCCATCGAGTTCTACGTCATTTTCCCCGACGAGGATCGGGCCAGAAAGGCGGCAGGTCAGTTTCGTGGTGAGTCGTTGAATGCCCAGGTCAGTCTTCGCGATGACGGAGCCTGGCACCTGCAAGTGAGCAAAGTGATGTATGCCACGTATGCGGGGATCGGTGATTTCGAGCAGGACATGGAATCGCTCGTAACACCGCTCGGTGGTGTGTTGGATGGCTGGGGCGTGACCCAGGAAGTGCCAGCCCCCAGTCGCTGAGAGCCAGCCGGCTGACCTGCGGGTCGGCCGGTGTCCTTCCTTACCTTCTTGTTTTCGTGCCTGGCAGGCGCCTGATTGGCGGCTAGTCGGCGCTACGCTGCTGCAGCGTTTCCAAGTAACTAACCACGTCGGGAGCGCCGGTCAGGCGCAGGCCTTCACCCAGGGCATTGGCTTCTGCCGACTCCTTGGGAAGCAGGAGGAATTCCGGGGCGGCAGTACCCCTTAGCAGGGACAGGCGCGAGTAGGGCAGGCCATTGTCGAGCAGCAACCCCATGAAGGCCGGATCGCTCCAGGCCTGCACCGGCATGGCCAGCACATGGTATTGACGCTTGAGTTCGGCCAGGCCATCACGGCTCAGACGATAACGGCTAACTTCCGCCGGCAGGGTCACTTCCAGGCCGCGCAGCCGTGCATAGGCAATCGCGCTGGCGAAGGCCTCGCCATGCTGTTCCGAAGCCCAGAACATGCGCTGGCCATACCAGCTGGCCTGGCGCAGCTCCACGGCCTCGGCGGCGAGAAAGCGCGGCATGGCCTGGCTGATGGTCTTGAGGAAATCCTTGTAGCTGATGATGCGCACGCTGCGGCAAGGCTGCGTGGCGGCAAATTCTTCGAGGTTGGCGAATGGCGGCGCGTCGGTAGGAACAGGCCCGCATATGCCATCGATCTGGCGTAGGTCGAAGTCGTGCAGATGTTGCTGCTCCAGTTCGACAACCCGCATCAGGACCGCGCGGGCCTGCGCTTTATCTTCCTGGACCGGCCCTGACAGCGCATCGCGCGGTAGATCGACCAGACGATGCAGGGGCGGGCCGGCTTGCCACCAGATACTGTTCTGGGTCGAGGGCAGTGTCTTGAAGGGCAGGTTGAGGCCACGTGCCCGCTCAAACACCATGCGCGGCACACGTCCGCTCAGCCCAAGCCGTTGGGCCAGGGCAGACAGGCGCGATGCCAAGCTGGTGTTGGATTCGGACAGACTCATGACCCGCAGCGCACTCCTGAGACTTGCTTGCCAGTTTGGCAGAGCCTTGGCGGGTACGCACTACCGGCTAACGCCTGAGCGAGCGCTTTAGACTCGGGTTGCCGGTGTACCTGTGGCAAAATTGCGCCAATCATTTCGAGGATGCCTCCATGCCCAGCCTCGTGCTGGATATTGCTCTGCCTGCAGAGCGCTTTCGCTCCGTTTACCAGGGGCGCGCCAATCGGGTGTTGCTGGTCAGCCGCGACGGCCGCAAGGTCAGTTTGCCGGCGCACCATCTGCGGCCGTTTCTACGCCATGACGGCATCTATGGCGTGTTCGAGCTGGAATTTAGCGCCAGCGGTGAACTGCTAGGCCTGCATCAGCTGAGGTAGCCGCTCGGCTCCGAACAGGCTCTTATTACTCCCTTGCCTCGCCCGATGCTAGTCCGCACGGCTATAATCGCGGCCTGCTTCCCACTGCCAAGACCGAGCAAAACCGCCCATGTACGAGTTGGCCCGCGCCCTGTTGTTCAAATTGTCCCCGGAAACCTCCCACGAGCTGTCGATCGATTTGATCGGCGCCGGTGGTCGTCTGGGGCTCAATGGCCTGCTGTGCAAGGCGCCCGTCAGCCTGCCAGTGAATGTGATGGGCCTGGAATTCGCCAACCCGGTCGGCCTGGCCGCTGGCCTGGACAAGAACGGCGATGCCATCGACGGTTTTGCCCAACTCGGCTTCGGGTTCGTCGAGATTGGTACCGTGACGCCGCGCCCGCAGCCGGGTAACCCGAAGCCGCGCCTGTTCCGTCTGCCGGAAGCCACCGCGATCATCAACCGCATGGGCTTCAACAACCACGGTGTCGATCATCTGCTGGCCCGGGTGCAGGCGGCCAAGTACAAGGGCGTGCTGGGCATCAATATCGGCAAGAATTTCGACACGCCGGTGGAGCGCGCGGTGGACGATTACCTGATCTGCCTGGACAAGGTGTATGCCCACGCCAGCTACGTCACGGTCAACGTCAGTTCGCCGAACACGCCGGGGCTGCGCAGTCTGCAGTTCGGCGACTCGCTCAAGCAATTGCTCGAGGCCCTGCGCCAGCGCCAGGAAGACCTGGCCGTTCAGCACGGCAAGCGCGTGCCCTTGGCGATCAAGATCGCCCCGGACATGAGCGACGAGGAAACCGTGCAGGTGGCCCAGGCGCTGATCGAAACCGGCATGGACGGGGTGATTGCCACCAACACCACCTTGGCGCGCGACGGCGTGGAAAACCTGCCGTTTGGCAACGAAGCGGGTGGCCTGTCCGGTGCGCCGGTGCGTGACAAGAGCACGCACACGGTTAAGGTGTTGGCAGGGGAGCTCAAAGGGCGTCTGCCGATCATCGCTGCTGGCGGGATTACCGAGGGGGCGCACGCGGCTGAGAAGATCGCTGCGGGAGCCAGTCTGGTGCAGATCTACTCGGGCTTTATCTACAAGGGGCCGGCGTTGATCCATGAGGCGGTGGATGCCATCGCCGCGCTGCCGAAAAACTGAGGCCATAAAAAAGGGCCCCTGAGGGGCCCTCGGGCTTGCGCCCACCGCCCGGATGGGACGGCCTGGTGAAGTCGGGGTGATCCTGTTCAGCCGACGGCGTGCAGTTCGTTGAGTCGATGGAGGCCGGCAGTGCCGGTCAGTCCGTCCCAGTTGTCGCCGCGTCCTTCGCGCCAGCCGTTGATCCAGGCTTGGCGGGTGGATGAAAGGGTAAAAGGACACAGGTCGCGGGATTTGCCGTGAATGCCGTGCTGATAACCGCGCAAGAAAGCTCGTTCCAAAGGATCACGCTTAAGTCTTCTCATCGGGTGTTGCCCTCACTGTTGACTGTTATGTCCCATGGGCAGAAAGGCTCTGCCGGTGGGGTCCGCTGCCGGCGTGGCGGACCACCTGCCGACTCCATTGCGGCGTCGGCCTGAGTTGATTTCTATCGAATGCACTGGGGCCTGTGAATGATCGTTTTGTCATAAGGACGTAACGCATTCGGGACATGGGCCATAAGCTACAGCCGGTTTTTTCCCGGGTTTTTGCTCCGGCCCCCGCCATATGGGAGTCGTACCGGAGCGCAGCGGCTTTTTGCCATTGCAAATGGCTCCTATTGGCGCCGTTATTTATTCCGACGAAGGGTCGCAACGCGACGTTCTGTCACATATTTTGGCTAGCAAGCCCTCACTCTTTACATGGATGCCTCATGTCCGACCGTTACGAACTGATCCTGACCTGCCCGAAAAGCCTGGAAAGCCTGCTGGCTGAAGAGGCGGCGGGCCTGGGGCTCGAGGAAGTACGCGAGCAGACGGCCGCAATCCGCGGTTTCGCCGGGCTGGAAACGGCGTATCGGCTGTGCCTGTGGTCGCGTCTGGCCAACCGCGTACTGCTGGTATTGCGACGTTTCCCGGTGGTGGATGCCGAGTCGCTCTACCAGGGCGTGCTGGACGTCGACTGGGCCGAGCACATGGAGCCTTCCGGCACCCTGGCCGTGGAGTTCAGCGGTAATGGCTCGGGCATCGACAACACCCACTTTGGCGCCCTCAAGGTCAAGGACGCTATGGTCGACAGGCTGCGTATGGCTGATGGCACGCGGCCTTCTATCGACAAGATCGACCCGGACCTGCGCGTGCACCTGCGCCTGGATCGTGGTGAGGCGGTGCTGTCCATCGACTTGGCCGGGCATAGCCTGCACCAGCGCGGCTACCGTCTGCAGCAGGGCGCAGCGCCGCTCAAGGAAAACCTGGCGGCGGCAATCCTGATCCGTGCCGGCTGGCCGCGCATAGCGGCCGAAGGCGGCGCCCTGGCTGACCCGATGTGCGGCGTGGGCACCTTCCTGGTGGAGGCCGCGATGATCGCTGCCGACCTGGCGCCCAACCTCAAACGCGAGCGTTGGGGCTTTTCCAACTGGCTGGGGCATATCCCGGCGCTGTGGAAGAAGCTGCATGAAGAAGCCGAGCAGCGCGCCGCCGAAGGTCTGGCCAAGCCGCCACTGTGGATTCGTGGTTATGAAGCCGATCCGCGACTGATCCAGCCTGCGCGCAACAACATCGACCGTGCCGGGCTCGGCGAGTGGGTCAAGTTGTACCAGGGCGAACTGGCGACCTTCGAGCCGCGTCCGGACAAGAACCAGACCGGCCTGATTGTCAGCAACCCGCCCTATGGCGAACGCCTGGGTGATGAGGCCAGCCTGCTGTACCTCTACCAGAACCTTGGTGAGCGCTTGCGCCAGAGCTGCCTGAACTGGGAGGCGGCGGTATTTACCGGCGCGCCGGAGCTGGGTAAGCGCATGGGCCTGCGTAGCCACAAACAGTACGCGTTCTGGAACGGCGCGCTGCCGTGCAAGTTGCTGCTGTTCAAGGTATTGCCCGAGCAGTTCGTCACCGGCGAGCGGCGCTCCAGCCATGCCACCGAAGAAGTGTCCGATGAGCCTGCGGTGGCGCCGGCCTACCAGGCGGCACGTCTTTCCGAAGGCGGGCAGATGTTTGCCAACCGCCTGCAAAAGAACCTCAAAACCCTGGGCAAGTGGGCAAAAAAGGCCGATATCGAGTGTTATCGCCTGTATGACGCCGACATGCCGGAGTACGCCTTGGCCATCGACCTGTACCGCGATTGGGTGCATGTGCAGGAGTACGCCCCACCGCGCTCCATCGACCCGGAGAAGGCACAGACGCGTCTGCTCGATGCGCTGGCGGCAATTCCGGTGGCCCTCGGCATCACCCCGGACAAGGTGGTGATCAAACGCCGCGAGCGCCAGGCCGGCACCAAGCAGTACGAGCGTCAGTCCACGCAGGGCCAGTTCATGGAGGTCACCGAAGGCGGAGTGAAGTTACTGGTCAACCTCACCGACTATCTGGATACCGGCCTGTTCCTCGACCACCGGCCGCTGCGTCTGCGCATCCAGAAGGAGGCTGCTGGCAAGCGCTTTCTCAACCTGTATTGCTACACCGCCACGGCCACCGTGCATGCGGCCAAGGGCGGCGCGCGCAGTACCACCAGCGTCGACCTGTCGAAGACCTACCTGGACTGGGCACGGCGCAACCTGTCGCTCAACGGCTTCTCCGACAAGCACAAGTTGGAGCAGGGTGATGTGATGACCTGGCTGGAGGCCGATCGTGGTGAGTACGAGCTGATCTTCATCGACCCGCCGACCTTCTCCAACTCCAAGCGCATGGAAGGGGTGTTCGACGTGCAGCGTGATCATGTGCGTCTGCTCGACCTGGCCATGAGCCGCCTGGCGCCGGGCGGCGTGCTGTATTTCTCCAACAACTTCCGCAAATTCCAGCTCGATGAGAGCCTGGCTGCGCGTTATGCGGTGGAAGAGCTCAGTGCGGCGACCCTTGATCAGGACTTCGCGCGGAACCCGAAGATTCACCGTGCCTGGCGCCTGACCGCCAAGGGCTGAGTACTGCCTGTGTAGGAGCCAGCAAGCTGGCTCCTACACACACCGATCGAAGAGTGGCGGTCAAAAAAATCCCCCGATCCTGACAGGATGCGGGGGATTTTTGTTTCAGCGGCTGCTTAGCGCTGGGCAGGCTGCTTGTAGATTTCCAGCAGGATCTGATCGAGGATCGCGGACGCGCCCCACGGGCGCGGATCGTTGAGGATGGCGGTGACGGCCCAGGTGTTGCCGTTGCTGTCACGGCTGAAGCCAGCGATGGCACGCACGTTGTTCAGGGTGCCGGTCTTGATGTGGCCTTCACCGACCAGCGGCGTACGGCGCAGGCGTTTGCGCATGGTGCCATCCATGGCTACCAGGGGCAGCGAAGCGATGAATTCGGGCGCATACGGGCTGTGCCATGCGGCTTGCAGCATGGCGGCCATTTCGCGGGCACTGACGCGTTCGTCGCGGGAGAGGCCGGAGCCGTTCTCGATCACCAGGTGCGTAGCGCTCAGGCCCTTGCGGGCCATCCAGCTGCGAATCACCCGTTGTGCGGCCTTGGAGTCGTCGCCATCGGCGCTGTTGCGGAACTGCGCGCCGATGCTGAGGAACAGTTGGCGGGCCATGGTGTTGTTGCTGTACTTGTTGACGTCGCGAATGATCTCGACCAGGTCGGGCGAGTTGGCGCGGGCCAGCAGGCGGGCATTTTTCGGCACGCTGCCGAGCTGATCCTTGCCGAGGATGCTGCCACCCAGCTCCTTCCAGATTGCGCGTACGGCGCCAGCGGCGTAGCCGGCGTGATCGAGTAGCGACAGGTATGTTTGCGCGCTGCAGCCCTCGGCCAACTTGCCGGTAACGATCAGGGTGGTGCCGTCGAACTGGGTCACCGGGTTGAAGCGTACGTCCGGCCAGCCTGGGCATTTGGCGGCAGGCAGGGCCTTGACCTGGTTGTCGATGCGCACGTTGGTCAGCGGTGGTTCCATCATCACACTGACCTTGCCACCGTCGGTGCGGGTTACCAGGCGCACGGCCTTGAGGTTGACCAACAGCGAATCGGGGCCGACCAGGAACGGCTTGTTCTTGTCGCCGCCGTCATCGTTGAACACCGGCAGTTGCGGCTGAATGAAGCGACTGCGATCGAGGATCAGGTCGCCAGTGATCTGCTGCACACCGTTGGCGCGCAGGTCGCGCATCATCAGCCACAGGCGCTCCATGTTGAGCTTGGGATCGCCGCCACCCTTGAGGTAGAGGTTGCCGTTGAGCACGCCGTTCTTCAGCGGGCCATCGGCATAGAATTCGGTCTGCCACTGGTAGGTGGGGCCGAGTAGCTCCAATGCGGAGTAGGTGGTGACCAGTTTCATGGTCGAAGCCGGGTTCACCGAAACATCGGCGTTGTAGACGATGCTGGTACCGGGGCCGGTGAGCGGAATGGCCACCAGCGACAAACTGTTGCTGCCAATCTTGTTGGCCTTGAGGGCTTGCTGCACTTTGGCCGGCAGCACATTGCTGACGGCAGCGGAAACGGGGAGTGCCAGCGGCATCAGCAGGCTGGCGAGAGCGAGGTAACGAAGCGATTTGATCATTGGCAAGGTCGAAAAATACACAGATGAAAAAGACATGGCGCCGATGAGCACGTGGCCTCGGCGGTTCGAATAAGTGCCGCGCATTATGCCCCAAGCACACCGCTGATGGACGCCTGGCACGGGCGGTTAGTTGCACGTTTCGGCGGTTTTTTCGGCCATTAGCGCCGTTAGGCGGGCGGCTAGCGCGGCAAACTGCTAAAGTGCCGCCGGTAATTTCTATTGAGTGTTGAGGAGTTTTTTACATGGCCACTAACCGTTCCCGCCGTCTGCGCAAGAAACTCTGTGTCGACGAATTCCAGGAGCTGGGCTGCGAGCTGACTCTGAGCTTCCGTGACGGCCTGTCCGAAGCCGAGATGGACAGCTTCGTTGAAGCCTTCCTGCGTGATGGCGTCGAAGGCAACGGCCTGGGCTATGTCGGTGGCGATGACTACGGTTTCGTCTGCCTGGCCAAGCGTGGTTCGGTTAACGCCGAACAGCGCGACAAGGTAGAAGCCTGGCTGAAAGGCCGTAGCGAGCTCACCGGCTTCACCCTGAGCCCGTTGATGGACGTGTGGTACCCGGAAAATTCGGTCAATCAGGCCTGATTTTCCCGCGTGGGGGATTGCGATCCTCCCACTGCTACGCAAAAGCCCGACCTAGGTCGGGCTTTTTGTTGCCTGCGTTTTTATCCGGTCTCAGGCGGGTGGTGTCATGCGAGTCCTGCTTTGGCCAGGATGGCCGCCTTGTCCACGCTGTCGATCTGTTCTGCACGCAGGTAGCGTTCGGCATAGGTCTGGTAGATTTCGGCGCTGACGAACAGCCCGAACAGCTCCGGGTCGACGTGGGCGCCGCGGCACATGCCGGCCATGATGTTGAGTGATTCGGTCAGTGTCTTGCCCTTCTTGTAGGGCCGGTCCACGGCGGTCAGTGCCTCGAAGATGTCGGCTATGGCCATCATCCGTGCCGGCAGACTCATGTCCTCGCGTTTCAGACGTTTCGGGTAGCCGGTGCCATCCATCTTCTCGTGGTGGCCGCCGGCGATTTCGGCAACGTTGGCCAGATGTTTGGGGAAGGGCAGGTAGTTGAGCATGCGGATGGTCTGCACCATGTGCCCGTTGATGATGAAGCGTTCTTCGTTGGTCAGGGTGCCGCGGCCGATAGCCAGGTTGTAGACCTCGCCGCGGTTGAGCTTGTACTGCGGCACGTCGAGCTTGAAGCCCCAGGGGTTGTCGTCGGCAATCAGCTCGCTGGCCGGGCGCTCCAGCAGGTGCTCGGGCTTGTCGCTGAGCAGCGCTTCCTGCACCGGCAGTTCGGGTGCCGGAGTACGGGACTGGCGCTGGTTCTCTTCCCAGGACACGCCGAGGCGGTCATCCAGGGTGCGTGTCCAGGTGCGCGTGGCGATGTTGCGCAGGCGCTCGAGGTCGGCGTCGGCCATGGCTTCACCGCCGAGGTTGCAGCGGGCTATGAAGGCGAATTCGTCGTCCAGGGTTGCCAGCATCTCGTCGCGCAGTGTGCCCAGACGGGTCGCATCACCGCCCTGGGCCAGACCTTCCCAATAGGTGATCCAGGCATCTCGTTTGAGCACTTCGAAGCGCATGCGCACCTCGTGGATGCGGTCGCAGATGGTTTCCAGCTTGGTGGCCTTGTCCACCACGTATTCGGGCACGGTGACCTTGCCGCAGTCATGCAGCCAGGCGGCGATATGCAGGGCTTCCCACTCCTCATCGTTGGGCTGGTATTCGCGGAAGGGCGCTTCTTCGCTGTCTGCTGCCGCGTGGGCGAGCATCAGGGTCAGCTCCGGCACGCGCTGGCAGTGGCCGCCGGTGTAGGGGCTCTTGGCGTCGATGGCGCCGGCGATCAGTTGAATGAACGCATCCAGCAGCTTTTTCTGTTGCTCCAGCAGGCGCTGGCTTTCGATGCACAGGGCGGCAACCCCAGATACCGCCTCGACATAGGCAATCCGCGCCGGGCTCAGCTTGGACTTCTCCGCTTCATCGCCGGTGTCCTTGTGCAGCAACAGCAGCACACCGAGGGTTTCCCCCTGGCGGTTATGCAGGCCGGTGCTGACCAGGTGCACGCGCGGGCTGTCGAGCGTATGCAGCAGGCTCTGGAAACCGTCGGCCTGGTCGAAGCCGAGTGAGGTCACCACGCTGGCGCCCCCTTGTGCCGTTTGCAGCAGCCAGTCCGGCATGTGCTGGTCGGCTGCGTCGAAATTAGGGATGCGGTGTTCTTCCAGGCTGTGCTGCTCGTTGTTGATAAACAGCCCGTGAGGCTCCAGGTGGCCGTTGTCGCTATCGCGTAGATAGAGGAGGCCGCCACTGGCTTCGCTGAGGTCGACGGTTTCGCGCAGTACGCGGCGCAACAGGGAGTCGAAGCGGGTTTCGGCAGAGAGACTGGCGGTGATGTCGAGAAAGCTCGAGATGGTGTCCTTCATGCGGGCCATGGACACCGCGAGTTGATCGACTTCGAGCACGAAGGAGCGGCCGCTGGCTGGGTGATCGAAGTTGAAGCTGCGGATGGCCTCGGCTTCGTCAACCAGGGCGCGCAAGGGTTTGACCAGTACGCGGGAAAGCAGCCAGCCAATGGGCATGCACAGCAGCAGAATACCCAGGGTGAGCATGGCGCCTTGCCAGCGCATGCGGTAGGCGTCGGCCAGCAACTCTTCCTCCGGGGCCAGCAGGGCCAGACGTAAGCCGTCAGGGCCGCCTTCGCTCAGTTGGCTGTAGGAAACCTGCCAGCGTTTGCCCGCCAGGGTCACCGCACCCTGGCGATCCTTGTGCAGATCGAGTTGGAGAAAATTGGCTAACGTCGGGCTGAGGTCCTTGGTCTGGGCCAGCTGTAGCTTTTCACCGGGGATGATCAGCTTGGCGCTATCGGGGTATGCCACGGCGTGGCCGTCTGGGCTGTACAGCACCACTTCGGTGGACGAAGTGAGCTTATGCGCGGCCAGGGTCGCGGAGAGGTCTGCAAGGGTCAGGTCAGCGCCGATTACGGTCTGGTCGAGCGCCTTGCGGGCGATGGTGGTGCCGACTTCACCGGTGGAGAAGAAGGCATAGGGCGCGGTGGTGACGTGGTCGTTGGTGAGCAGGGCACGGCTGTACCAGGGGCGCGCGCGCGGGTCGTAGGTTTCCTTGAGGTTCTGCCTGCGACTGATGGGCTCGAGTTTGTCGTTCAGGTAGAGCGATTCGGAGTCGATCATCCGCTCACTGATGCGGTCGATGCTCCATACCTGATAGGCGGCGTTGGCCGGGGCACTGAAGATGTCGCGGATCTTGTCACTGCGCATCGGCCGGACCATGAAGAAGTCCCCGTCGCCATAGCCGACGTAGATCGAGGCCAGCTTGGGGTTGTCCTGCAGGGCCTGGGCGAAGATCGGCACCATGACCATGCGCTCGTTGCGAATTTCGCCCTGGATCTGCTCGTTGCGGGCCAGCAGGTTGATCATGAAACGGATGGGTTGGTAGGTGTTCTGCAGGTCAGCCTCGACCTCTTTGCGCATTTGGGTGAACAGCTGGTCGCTGCTGGAGAGGATGATCTTGCTGGTTTGTACGTAGTTGTAGAGGCCGAGTACTGCACCCGAACCAAGCAGAAGCAGGCTGAACAGCAGGCTGATGTGGATGTGAAGCGGAAAGCGCCGTTCTTTACGCCGTGACTGCTGCATTGCTGTTCACTCCCTTGACTGCAATCGAGAAGATCGAAGCATAGACAAACGGCGCTTTGCACGCTGCTTTTGCGAGGCTCTAAACGGGGAATTTCACTCAGGCAGGAGGCGCGACTTTGTGCCGGTTCAGCCACTGCTCGATACCGTAGATAAGCAGCGCCACCAACATGGCCAGGACCACCCCGATCAGGCAGTTGAGCAGGCGCAATTGGGCCAGGTGCCAGTCCTTCGACAGGCTCTCGGCAAGCAGCACGAAGCTGAGGGTCACCTGCAGCACGAACAGGCCGTAATTGTGGGCCTGGAAGGCGCGGCTGAGGGTAATCAGCGGCAGGATGGTTGCCACCATCAGCGGTGGGCTCTGCAGGCTGTGGCCGAAGTAAATCAGCAGCACCGCAGCGCACAGGCTGCCCATGCTGGATTGCAGGGCGCGCACCAGGCTGCCTTTGAACTCCAACTGCAAGGTACCGATCAAGGCGATGGTCAGCCAGTAGCCGCGTGGCAGCTGCGCCAGGTTAACGATCAGGCCGCCCGCCGCGCAGGTCAGCGCGCAGCGCAGCGCGTGCAGCCGCCAGCGCTGTTCCGGCAAGCGCTGGGCATGGCGCTTGAGCACCTTGAACAGGCTGACGAAACGCGGCATGTACGGCCACATGCGCAAGCCGTGCAGGCCGCGCAGGCCGAAGGCGAGCAACATCACCCATAGCCCGCCGAGGGTGAATAGCATCGCCACGGCGTAAGGATTGTCGAGATTGCCCAGGCCGAACTGGCCCTGGCCCAGGCACAGGCAGACGGTCAGGCCGACCCCGAGCTTGCCGGCTTCGTTGCCCAGACGCTGTAGCCAGGCGAGCATGGCGCCGAAAATGGCGAACATGCCCAGGCTGATCAGCGGGTGGGTGGCGGCCCAGAAACCCAGGCCGGCGCTGCACGCGCCGAGCAGGGTAAGCAGGAGCATGCGCAGCATGCCGAAACGGTGCAGTGGGTTGGGTTGTGCCGCCTGGAAGGCGCCGGCCGAGGCCCAGAGAAAACCAGGATGGCCGCTGAGCAGCCCGAGCAGCAGCGGCAATGCACAGCCCAGTCCGGCGACCACGGCGGGTCCCCAGGCGGGTGGGCCGGCATGCCAGCCGATGATCTGCCGCAGCATGTTCTTCATGGTTACACCGGACTGGAGCGGCCGGTCATTTCCCGGGCCATTTCAGTAGCGTAGCTGTCGGTCATACCGGCGATGAAATCGATCATGCGCAGGAAAGAGCGGTACAGCGACCAATCCGGGTCAGGCGCGTTGTGCCCAAGCAAGTCGAGAATGCGCCGGTTCTTGAACGACAACGTGCCGCCGCCATGCTGCTCCAGGGCGGCGCCGCAGAAGGCGTTGAGGAGGATCTCCAGGGTGGTGTAGGCACCGATCTCATGCAGGGTTTTGCGCTTATCCTGGAAAATCTTCTCGCGCGCCATGGCTTTGGCCTGTTGCACACAACGCTTGGCCGGGCCATGCATGTGCTCTACCAAGTCGCCTTGCAGATCGCCGCGCAACAGGGCGGGTTGCTGGTCGACAAAGGCTTTCGCCGCTGCGTTGGTCAGGTGTTCGATGGCCTTGCCGCGCAGGATCGCCAGTTTGCGTCGGCGCGAATCGCCGGGACCGAGCTGGCGGTAGGTCTCCGGCAAGTCGTCGCCTACCAGGTCCAGCAGCAGGGACTCGACTTCGGCGTACTCCAGCAATTCCATTTCCAGGCCGTCTTCCAGGTCGATCAGCGCATAGCAGATGTCGTCGGCGGCCTCCATCAGGTACACCAGCGGATGCCGCGCCCAGCGTTGTTCCTCAAGTTGTGGCAGGCCGAGTTTATGGGCGATCTGCTCCAATAGCGGCAGCTCGCTCTGATAACAGCCGAACTTGTGTTTCTTGTAGCCCAGCGAATCGGCGTGCCTGGCCGTCCATGGATACTTCAGGTAGGTGCCCAGGGTTGCATAGGTCAGTCGGGTGCCGCCGTCGAACTGGTGATACTCCAGTTGAGTGAG
>JBBNAI010000240.1:0-4198 GCA_037994305.1 Pseudomonas sp.
GTCGAGGCCTCTGAATTCAATACTTCGTCGATGATACGCGCGATCTCGGGGAAGCGGATGCGCCGTTCGAGAAAGGCCGCCACCGCCACTTCATTGGCCGCATTGAGCAGAGCCGGCGCACTACCGCCCGCCTCTGCCGCCTGTCGAGCCAGGCGCAAGCAAGGGAAGCGCTGCTCATCCGGGCGCTGAAAATCCAGACGCGCCACGGCGAACAGATCGAGCGGAGCCACCCCGGAATCGATGCGCTGCGGCCAGGCCAATGCATGGGCGATGGGCGTGCGCATATCCGGATTCCCCAGCTGCGCCAGAACCGAGCCATCGACATAGTCGACCAGCGAATGAACCACACTCTGCGGGTGAATCACCACCTCGACCTGCGAGGGCTTGGCATCGAACAGCCAACAGGCCTCGATCAGCTCCAGCCCCTTGTTCATCATGCTGGCCGAGTCCACCGAAATCTTGCGCCCCATCGACCAATTGGGGTGGGCGCAGGCCTGCTCGGGACTGACCTGCTCCAGCTCAGCCAAAGGCGTTTCGCGGAACGGACCACCCGAAGCGGTCAGCAGAATGCGGCGTACGCCGACCGCCCCCAGACCGCGCGCATAGTCTCCCGGCAGGCACTGGAAAATCGCGTTGTGCTCGCTGTCGATCGGCAGCAGAACGGCACCACTGCGGCGCACCGCCTGAATGAACAGGTCGCCGGACATCACCAGCGCTTCCTTGTTGGCCAGCAACACCTTCTTGCCAGCCTCGACCGCCGCCAGGGTCGGCTGCAAGCCGGCGGCGCCCACAATGGCGGCCATTACCGCATCCACATCGGGGTGAGCGGCAACCTCGCACAGCGCCTCGGCACCGGCCAGCACCTCGGTCGGCACATCTGCGGCACGCAACACGCCTTGCAGCGCCACAGCCGACACCTCGTCGGGCACCACTGCGAACTGCGGGCGATGCACGCGACACAACTGCTCCAACTCATTCAGGCGCGAGAAACCGCTCAGCGCAAAGACCTGGTAACGCTCTGGATGCCGAGCAATCACGTCCAGGGTGCTGAGACCGATGGAGCCGGTCGCCCCGAGAACCGTGATCTGTTGCGGCTGACTCACAGAGCGCCCCAGCCGGCCAGCCAGAGCAGTACAGCAAATACCGGCACCGCAGCCGTCAGGCTGTCGATACGATCCAGAACACCACCGTGGCCTGGCAGCAGGTTGCTGCTGTCCTTGATCCCCGACTGGCGCTTGAACATGCTTTCAGTCAAATCACCGACCACCGACACCAACACCACCAGCGCCGCGCCGCCCAGCGCCAGGGCGAAACTCTTGCCCTGCCAGCCTTGCTGCAGGCCAACCGCAGCAGTAATCAGCAGACTGGCCAACAAGCCGCCATACAGCCCTTCCCAGCTCTTGCCGGGGCTGACGCTCGGCGCCAGCTTGCGCTTGCCGAAGGCCTTGCCAGCGAAATAGGCACCGATATCGGCACCCCACACCAGCACCATTACCGCAATGATCAAGCCATTGGCCTGCGGCCATTGCTTGAGCAGCACCAGGCCCTGCCAAGCCGGCAGCAGGATAAGCAGGCCAATCAGCAATTTACCCAGCAAACCACCCCAGTAGCGACTGCTGCCCGGATAACCGAGCACCAGCAGGGTCGCCAGCAGCCACCAGATTACAGCCAGCCCCAGCAGCCAAGGGGCCAGCGCCGGAGTTAGGTAAAGCCCATAGAGCACTACCGCCACCACGGCGGCGTAGCCGACGCGCTGCACTTGGCTAGTGAAGCCCGCCATGCGCGCCCACTCCCAGGCACCCAGGGTCACCACCGCAGCGATAAACAGGGCGAAAAGCGGGCCGTCGAGCAGAAAGAAACCAGCCAGGGCGATCGGCAGCAGAATCAGCGCCGTGATGATTCGTTGTTTCAGCATCAGTTACGCGCCTCGGCTTCTACCTGCTCGCTGGTCTTGCCGAAGCGCCGCTGGCGGGTAGAAAAGTCGGCCAGCGCCTTGCGCATGGCCTCGTGTTTGAAATCCGGCCAAAACAGGTCGGAGAAATACAGCTCGGAATAAGCCAGCTGCCACAACAGAAAGTTGCTGATGCGGTGTTCGCCACCGGTACGAATACACAGATCCGGCAGCGGCAGGTCGCCCGTGGCCAGGCAACCTTGCAACAGCTCGGGGGTCAGGTCTTCCGGCTGCAGATGCCCGGCCTGCACATCACGCGCCAGGCGTTGCGCGGCCTGGGCAATATCCCACTGACCACCGTAATTGGCGGCGATCTGCAGGACGAAGCGGCTGTCACCGGCGGTCTGCTGCTCGGCCTCGCGCATGGCGACCTGCAGCTCCGGATGAAAGCGCGAACGATCGCCGATGATGCGCAGGCTGATGGCATTGCTCTTCAGCTTGCGCGCCTCACGGCGCAGGGCACTGAGGAACAGCTCCATCAACGCACCCACTTCCTCGGCCGGGCGCTGCCAGTTCTCACTGGAGAAGGCGAACAGGGTCAGCACTTCAACCCCCGCCTCGGCGCACACCTCGATCACCGCGCGCACCGCATCTACGCCCGCCTTGTGACCGGCAACACCAGGCAGCAGGCGCTTCTTCGCCCAGCGATTATTGCCATCCATGATGATGGCCACGTGACGTGGCACTATCGCCGCTGCTTCCTGCTTGCTCTTGACCATGAGAAAGGACCGTCAGACCGCCATCAGATCGGTTTCTTTGGCTTCCAGCGCCTTTTCCACTTCAGCGACGAACTTGTCGGTCATCTTCTGCACCTCATCGGCCGCACGACGCTCCTCGTCCTCGCTGATTTCCTTTTCCTTGACCAGGTCTTTCAGCTGAGCCAGGGCATCGCGGCGGATGTTGCGTACGGCTACACGGGCATTCTCTGCCTCGCCACGCGCCTGTTTGGTGAAGCCCCTGCGGGTCTCCTCGGTCAGGGCCGGCATCGAAATCAGCAGCAGCTCACCCAGGTTGGTCGGGTTGAAACCGAGGCCGGAGCTCTGGATCGCCTTATCGACAGCCGCCAGCATGCCACGCTCGAACGCCACCACTTGCAGGGTGCGGGCATCCTTGACGGTAACGTTGGCCACCTGGTTCAGCGGGGTATCGGAGCCGTAGTAAGGCACCATCACGCCAGCCAGAATGCTCGGGTGCGCCTGACCGGTACGAATCCGGCTGAATGCGTTACCCAGCGATTCCAGGCTTTTCTGCATGCGTTCCTGGGCGTCTTTCTTGATCTCGTTGATCATTGTGCATTCTCCTCGATCAGCGTGCCTTCAGCGCCACCCACCACGATATTCAGCAGGGCGCCGGGCTTGTTCATGTTGAAAACCCGCAATGGCATCTGGTGATCGCGGCACAGGCAGATCGCCGTCAGGTCCATCACCCCAAGCTTGCGGTCGAGCACCTCGTCATAGGTCAGGCGCTCGAACTTCTCGGCATTGGGATCTTTGAAAGGATCGGCAGTGTACACGCCATCAACCTTGGTGGCCTTGAGTACGATATCGGCGTCGATCTCGATGGCGCGCAGACAGGCCGCGGAGTCGGTGGTAAAGAACGGGTTACCAGTGCCAGCGGCGAAGATCACCACCTCACCGGTCTTCAGGTGGCGCATAGCCTTGCGTCGATCATAGTGATCAGTCACGCCAACCATGGAAATCGCCGACATGACGATCGCCGGGATATTCGAGCGCTCCAGCGCGTCGCGCATGGCCAGGGCGTTCATCACGGTAGCCAGCATACCCATGTGGTCACCGGTGACCCGGTCCATGCCGGCCGCAGACAGCGCCGCACCACGGAACAGGTTGCCACCGCCGATCACCAGACCGACCTGCACGCCGATCCCGACCAGTTGACCGACTTCCAGTGCCATGCGATCCAGCACCTTGGGATCAATGCCGAAGTCTTCCGAGCCCATCAGGGCTTCGCCGCTAAGTTTGAGCAGAATGCGTTTATAGCGAGGTTGGCGACCACTCACCTGCTGAGCCATGCGTATCTCTCCTGCGGCGTTGTTTTCTAGTCGAAGCCTGGGGCTTCGTATTTTACCCGGCAGTCAGACCACTACCCGGTGAATTGGTGCAGCGCCGGCAATTATGCCTCGCGCTTTGCAAAAGAGGCTGCACGCATAAGCGGGCAGCCTCTTCGGTACGACAGTGTAGAACCGTCTTACTGCTTGCTGGCGGCAGCCACTTGAGCAGCAACTTCGTC
>JBBNAI010000241.1:0-8152 GCA_037994305.1 Pseudomonas sp.
TCCCTGGTCGTGGTGATAGAAGCGCGGGATCAGGCTGGCCAGGGTCGACTTGCCGCTGCCCGAGCGGCCAACCAGGGCAATCATCTGCCCCGGCTCGGCGACGAAGGAGATGTTGTTCAGCACCGGCTTCTCGGAGCCCGGGTACTGGAACGTCAGATTGCGGACTTCGAGGCGGCCGCTGACACGCTCGCGCTCCTCGGTGCCGTTGTCGAGTTCGGGCTCGCCGTCGAGTTGCTCGAAGATGCTGTCGGCGCCGGCCAGGCCCTTCTGGATATTGGAGCTGACTTCTGAGAGCTGACGAATCGGCTTGGGTAGCAAGCCAGCCATGGTGATATAGGCCACCAGATCACCCGCCGAAGCGTCGCCACGCATGAACAGCACGAGGAACATCAGCACGGCCATGCCACAGTAGATCACCAACTGCAGCGAGGGCGTGTAGACCGCACTGGTCTTGACCATGCGCAGTTGTTTGCGACGGTTGTCATCGGTAACAGCGAGGAAGCGTGCACGCTCGTACTCTTCACCACCGAAGCTACGCACCACGCGAAAGCCCTGGATAGTTTCCGAGGCCACATGGGTGACGTCGCCCATGGCCGCCTGGATCTTTTTGCTTTGCGTACGGAATTTCTTGCTGGCGCTGCTCACCATCACCGCAATCATCGGCAAGATGGCGACCATCACCAGGGTTAGCTTCCAGTTCATCCACAGCAGGGAACCGAACAGGAAGATCACCGTCATGCCTTCACGTACCACCACCTTGATCGCATCGGTAGCCGCGCCGGTGACCATGGTGACGTTGTAGGTGATGCGTGAGATCAGATGCCCAGAGTTGTTGTTGTCGAAGTAACGGTTGGGCAAGGTCAGCAGGTTGTTGAACAGCTCGACACGCAGGTCGTGCACCAGCCCCAGGGAAACGCGGGCCAGGTAGTAGTTGCCGAGAAACGAGCCGATACCTTGCCAGATTGCGATCAGCACGATCAGCAACGGCACCACCTGTACCAGGTTAAGATCGATAAGGAACGGGATGTCACCCAGGAAAGGAACACCCGAGAAGAAGCTGGCGTCGGGATTCTCCAGCCCATCAACGAAGTACTTCAGCATGTAGCCGAACAGCGGCTGGGTCGACGCGAAAATCAGGAAACCCACAATGCTGACCGCGAACATCCCCCAGTAGGGGACCACGTATTTCAGCAATCGCAGATAGACCTTCAGGCTGGATTGCTGGGTAGAATTGGCCATTCGGCGAGCCTCGTACGACTGGCTAGAGAGAAAAGATGCGGATTGTAACAGCGAACGAATTACAAGATTGGCTCAGCCAAGGCGAGCTATTGGAAAAAGACAGTCATGGGCCCAAGGTGGTTCGTCTGCCCAACGGCCTGCTGCTGAAGATCTTTCGCAGCCGACGCAACCCTCTGATCGCGCGCCTGCGCCCCGATGCCCGGCGCTTCAGCCTGCACGCAGAGCGCTTGCAGCAGCTTGGCATTCAGACCCCGCGTATCGAAGAGTGCTTCTGGATCGATCGCAGTAAAGCCGTCAGCGCCTGCCTCTATCAGCCGCTGGAAGGCGAAGCGCTGGACAAGCTGTTTCGCAACGCACGCCCGCAGTTCGATGTGCAGCTACCGCAGCTGGCGGCCTATATCCACCGCCTGCACCAGCGCGGCATCTATTTCCGCTCGCTACACCTGGGCAACATCCTGCTGACCCCGGATGGCGACTTCGGCCTGATCGACTTCCTCGACATCCGCTTCAAGCGCGGCCCGCTGGGCAAGCACCTGGTGCAGCGCAACTTCGCCCACCTGAAGGGTTACCTGAAACGGCGCAAGGTGCAGGACTTCCCCTGGGACGCCCTGATCGAGCATTACCGGCAAGCACAAGGCGTGGCGGAAAAAGTCAGCTGAGTGGCGAGATACTGCTGCTCTTGCGCGTGATGTAGACGGAGTCGTCAGGCACATCCTTGTTGACGAAGGACATGGCGCCGAAGCTGACATTGTTACCGATGCGGATATCATCGCCGATGATGCAGGAGTGCGCGGCGAGCTTGACGTTGTCGCCGATGCGGATGGCTTTCTCGCCATCGCCGCCCTTGATCCCTACCGTGCAGTTCTGCCACACGCGGAAGTTCTTGCCGATCACCGCATAGCCGCTGATGACAATGCCGGTAGGGTGACCGATCCACAACCCCTCGCCCACTTCAGCACCCAGCATGATTTCCACGTTGAAGCGGCGACTCAGGCGCTCGTTGAGCAGCTTGGCCCGGCGCCGCCAGAACTCGCTGCGACTCATGTGCATTACATAAGCCACGCGATACCAGAAGACATACGCGTAACGGTTGCTGCGCTTGCACTTCTGGCGCACCCGGCGCCAGGAAAAGCGCCGCTCGGCACTCCCCAGAATTTCGATGCACCAGTAGCGTTTGAGCTGCTGGAAGCCGGCGACCCAACCCATCCTGCTCTCCCCCTACTCTGGAACGCTAGCGCCACGGCGCGGCACTGCCGACACGGCCAACATGATCCCCACCGGTAGCCAGAAGACCATCCAGAACACTCCTGGCCGCAGGAAAATCACGTAGAAATTGGCAACCGCCACCACCAGGGTAAAGGCCATAAGCGCCAGCCCCAGCTGCGCCATGCGGTCCTGCAAGCGGTAGCGCCAGCTGTAGCTCACCAGCAATCCGACCAGGGTCAGCAACAGCAACAATCCTGGCAAACCATATTCGAAGAAAAACTGCAGGTAGAGGTTATGGGCCTGATTGAAGCAGCGTTTGGCCTCTCTGATGCAGATATTGGCATCCGCACCGGCACCCGCCCCCCACAGCCAGAACTCTCCGATGTGGGCCCACCAGTTAGCAAAGATGGCATCCCGGAAGCTCATTTTCAGGCCGTTGACCGTGCTCAGCAGGTACAGCACGAACACCGCAATAGGTGACGCCACGACAGCGGCGATGGCAATCGCACGACGGCTCAGGGTGAAGCAACACAGCGTGGCCAGCCCGATCAGAACACCACTCCAGACGCCGCGGGAATAGGTGAAGTACTGAAAGATCAGTAACCCAACCAAGGCGAACAGGTACAAGCCGCGCCTGACGCCCGTCGCCTGCATCGCCAGGCATGCAGTGACAAGCGCAATCACGCCGTAGTAGAGCGCCGCCACAATCGCGTTGCCGAAGTCAGCCATACCGCCCACTTCCCAGGCAGAGAGACGAAACGCCCGAAACGCCAGACCGCGCTGCTCGACATAGAACGCCTGGAAAAGGCTCGCCCAGGCGCAAAACGCAGCAACCAAGACGACGGCCACCAGCAGGCGGTGCCAGAGCCAGCGGTTCTGCATCACCAGGCTGATTGCCAACACGTACAGCCAGGCATAGAGCGCAATGCGCAGCCAGCGGAGCGGCTCGCCATCCGTCCCCTCGTTGAACAACGCCACCACCAGCATCCAGGCCAGCAAAGCACCGAATACAACGGTCAGGGGGCGCTGCCAGGCATTGATCCGCGGCCATAGCAGCACGCCGGCCAGCAGCGCGGGCAGGAACAGCATCAGGTTGGCGATAGCCGTATAGCGGCTACCATCCGTGACGAAACACACGCCCGCCAGCTGCAAAAACAACCCTAAGGCCAGCCAGTACTGGAAGAAGGGGTACAACTTGTCTCTCACGCTCAACAAACACCTTCCTGCCTTTACGCGCCCATTCGTCGAGCAACTTCCATCAAATGCTCAGCGCTGGAATCCTGCCAGCGCCCGGGCACACAATATTCATTCTGCAGATAATGCAGGAAGCTCTTTCGCAACGCCTCATCCACCGGCCACTGCGGGAACGCCTTGGCAACCTGCACCAACTCATCAGCCGAGTCGGCGTGCATGACCACGCCCTCGACATTGAAGAACGCCTGCCCCAGCGTCAGCAGTGGCTTACCAAGCAACAGACTCTCCAGACCCACCGTGGAATTGAGCGTGACGATGAACTGGGCCGCCTCGATCAGCTCCTGGGTCGCATTGCCATTGGCGAACAGTAACCGCTCATGGGTACGCTCGTGCAGCTCCGGGTAAGACTCGCGGCTTGAGGGGTGTTCCTTGAACACCACGGTCCAGCCCGTCTCGGCAGCCAGCCGCTCGCCCAGGGCGAACAGCTCGCGCATATTGCCGATCCAGGGCGAAAACAGGCGCACCTGGGTGTCGCGATCATCCTGGAATGGAATGAACACGAAACGTTCGGGCAGGGTGATCGCCGCCTGCCCGGTGACCCGCGGCTTGCGCGGAATCAGGGTGACATCCTGCTGCAGCTCGATGGCCTGGCGCGCGGCATAGGCACGATAGAACGCCGCGTCTCGTGGCACCGAGTTGAAATAATTGACCCCACGACGATCCAGGGTCGTGGTATTGGGCAGCAGGCCGTTCTCGAAAAAGAATGTCGCCACGCCCTCCGGCAAGAGTGCAAGGAGTAGCTGGCAATAACGGTTCGAGCCATTCCATACCGCCACCGCGCTGGGCTTTTGTCGATTGAGCAAAGCCTGCAGGCGCAACGCCATGACCAGCATTTCAAGACGCAGCAGCAGTCGATAAAGCGCGCCCTCGTACTTGCCCTTGACCCGTCGCTCCTGGCATTTCTCCTCGACCAGATGCCCCCAGTCGACGCGCTGGATCACACGCCGCAGTGCGCCCAACGCGGGAAACGGCAGCTGCCGATGGGTAACAACCAGCCCTTGTAGCTGCGTTTGCGCCAACAGATGCTGGAAGTAGATCGTCTGGTGCTTGGCCAGGGAGAAAAACAAGAACTTGCTCATACGTACACCATTGCCGAAAGAACGAGCGCGGCCCGCCCCCAATAAAGTTGCGCAGTCATGCCGATCGACTCCCACCCACGCCACAGGCCGGTGGCAAATGCTGGCCCGCACAGCGTCCATCCACCAGCAACCCGTCGAGGAGACCCAGCGTATTGCTCAAGCCCTCGACGCCCTGCGCCAGGTGGAACTCGGCAAAGCGCTGGGCGTGGACGATGCTCGCCGGATAGTCAGCAACAATCTGTTCCAGGCGCATCGTCAATGCGGGCAGATCGTTCACACAAGCCCCCAGAAAACGCTCCTGACCGAAGATGTCCTGCTCGCCGCTGGCATTCACGTGAACGACCGGGCGACGTGCTAGCGCGGCCTCGATCACCGCATTGGACATGATATTTACCACC
Organism: Pseudomonas sp.; assembly: GCA_037994305.1. Taxonomy (GTDB): domain Bacteria; phylum Pseudomonadota; class Gammaproteobacteria; order Pseudomonadales; family Pseudomonadaceae; genus Aquipseudomonas. The sequence goes on from JBBNAI010000241.1 coordinate 5,177, forward strand.
ACCGACGCATACCCCAGCGCCTCTGCCAGGCCGTAGCTCGGTGGCAGCACCTGTAGGTTGTCCAACGCCTCTGCGACGTCGTGCCAGAACGGTACCTGGCTGCGCGGATGGGCCTTTATCAGCACCTGGTAGTCGGGGTTTTCGGCCGCCCAGTCACGCAACAGGGCGTAGGTGCGCTGGTAACCCGCCTCCTTTTCCTTGTCCGGGCCGACACCGAGGACCAGCAGCACGCGACGCTCGGCCTCGGCCGCTGGCAGGTCGAATGTGCGGTCGATCATGTGCGAGCCGGCCAGTACCGCTGTCGAGGTGCCGAAACGTAGCGCGCGATCCTGCAAGGCCTCGAGCGAACTCTGGCCAAACAGAAAGTAATAGTCGTAGTCGTTCATGCCCAGGCGCCGCGAGCCTTCCACCGTGGTCGCATGAGCCAGGTGCACCAGCAGGCGCTGCCGGGAATTCAGGGCCAGGCGCAGGAAAGGTGCATACAGGCTGCCATTGCGATCATTGAGCAGGATGCGCGGCTGATAGCGCTCCACCAGCCATTCGGCATAGGCGGCATGACCAAAGTAGCGGGTCGGCACGCGGCATGGCGGCCGCTTGAGCAGGCGCTGGCGGAGAATGACCCGGGGTTCCTCCAGGGCCGTTTCCACCAGGCTATGGCCGCGTGCGCGCAGCCCCTCGATCAGCAGTTTCTTGCGCTGGAACTTGATCACCTTGGGCGCCGACTGCAACAGCAGGAAATCACAGGCTTCGGTCGTGACCGCGACAGCCAGGCGCCGCTTGGCGCGCAGACCGAACAGCCAGTCGCCAGCCAGCTCACGGGCGAAACGCAAGGCGCTGCCGAGCCGGCCATGGCGCTCGCGCAGCAGCAGCCAGCGGTAGCGATCCAGGGCGCGGGCCTTGGTGCCCCAGGGGTTACTGACAGCATCCTGCGTCATGGCAACCTCAGCGCAGGGCGGCAAGCAAGGGGGATGACCAGAACTGTGCGCACACCGCCTGATCGGAGAAGCGCGTGACCAGGCGCTCCTGCATGCACTGGCGCTTGGCCGGCAGCTCGCGGGTGGCTGCCGCCTCGGCAATCAGCTCCGCGGCCAGCGCCTTGGCATCGCCCAGCGGGAACAGCCGGCCAACACCTTGCAGCACTTCGCGGCCGCCACCGCAGTCGGTACCGACCAGTGGCACACCTGCAGCCATAGCTTCCAGCAAGACCATGCCGAACGGCTCATGATCGGAGCTCAAGGCAAACAGGTCGAACGCCTTGAAGTAGCGACGTCCACCCGGTACCTGACCGAGAAAGCGCACGCTGTCGACCACGCCCAATTCGACAGCCAATGTCTTCAGCGACGATTCCAGACGGCCACTGCCCATGATCGCCAGCAGGCTGCCGGCCGGCAGTTGCGGCAACGCCTGGGCGAAGCCACGAATCAGGGTGGCCTGGTCCTTGTCTGGATGCAGGCGGCCGACATTGCCGACCACCCAGGCCTCCTGCGGCAGCTGCAGAGCCGTACGAGCAGTCTCGCGCGCCAGCAACTCGGCCTGTACTGCCGAGATATCCAGGCGGTTGTACAGGGTGGCAATGCGCTCTGCCGACCACACCGGCAGGCTGGCGCGCATGTCATCGCGCACCGCATCGGAAACCCCGAGCAGCGCCAGACGTGTCTTGAAGAAGTTGGCGAACAAGCGCCGTGACAGCCGTCGGTAATCGCCGAAGGCATGGTGCACGCCGATCACCGGCAGGTCGCTTCCCAGCAGGGCGACATACACAGGCTTGAAGCGATGGGCGATACACAGCTTGAAATCGCGCGAGGCGGCGATGCGCTTGAAATCGGCGATCGCCTTGAGCTTGAGGCCACGCACGTCGCGACTGGAGTAATCGAGGAAGATCACCTGGTCGGAGGCCGAACCGGCCTCGACCTCGGCGCTCGGCGCTCCGGTCAGGTAGACGGTGCAAACCTTGTAGCGCGTGCCGGCAAACAGCGCGGCGTACTGCCGCGCACAATCGAGGAAGGGACCGTCATAGCCGTGGCAGAACTGCAATACCCACGACTGCCCGACCCCTGAGACCTCAGATATTGTCATACCAGTCCTTGCCGTCCTTGACCACGAGGATGTCTTCCATGATCAGGTACTGCAGGTCCGAGCCGTAGAACATGTTCAGCGCGTCGGTCGGCGAGCAGATCATCGGCTCGCCGCGGCGGTTCAGCGAGGTGTTCAGCGACACGCCGTTGCCGGTGAGCTTCTCCAGCTCCAGCATCATGTCGTAGTAGCGCGGGTTGTACTCGCGCTTGAGTACCTGGGCCCGCGAGGTGCCGTCTTCGTGCACCACTTCGCCGACGCGGGTCTTCCACTCTTCGTTGACCTCGAAGGTGAAGGTCATGAACGGGCTCGGGTGATCGACCTTGAGCATCTGCGGGCCGACGGTGTCGAGCATCGACGGGCAGAACGGCCTCCAGCGCTCGCGGAACTTGATCTGCTCGTTGATGCGGTCGGCCACGCCCGGCACGCTCGGGCAGCCGATGATCGAGCGACCACCGAGGGCACGCGGACCGAACTCCATGCGGCCCTGGAACCAGGCCACCGGGTTAGCGTCGACCATGATCTTGGCGATGCGCTGCGGCATGTTGTCGATCTGCTTGAACACCGGCTTGCTCGGGTGACGAGCACAGGCCGCGATCACGTCTTCGTTGGAGTAGGACGGGCCGAGGTAGACGTGTTCCATCTTCTCCACCGGCACGCCGCGCTGGTGCGAGACGTAGGCGGCAGCGCCGACTGCGGTACCGGCATCGCCGGATGCGGGCTGGACGAACAGCTCCTTCACATCATCGCGGGCGATGATCTTTTGGTTCAGCTTGACGTTCAGCGCGCAGCCGCCGGCGAAGGCGATCTTGCCGGTCTCGCGGATGATGTCGCCCAGGTAGTGCTCCATCATCTGCAGCGCCAGCTTCTCGAACAGCGCTTGCATGCTGGCGGCGTAGTGGA
>JBBNAI010000242.1:0-1023 GCA_037994305.1 Pseudomonas sp.
TCCACCGGCGTCCACTGCAGCAGGTGCACCAGCCAGCGCGGAGTGATGGTGGAAAGTTGCGGTACGGTCTTCGTCGCATTCGCCAGTTGGCGGGCGGCGTTATCGCCTAGCGCCAGGCGTACATCCTGATTGTCAGCCATGAATCACTCCAAATGTCGGTTTTATGCCGCGCACGGCCCAGCCGGCCGCCAGGGCTGCCGGGGTGGAACTGCGCGAGGGGGTTGGCTTGCAGGCCTTCGGTTTACCCGGTGTTGCCTGCCTGGTGTTGCAGGGTCGCCTGGGTGACGTTGCTGCCGGGTGGCACGCTGCGGGTCAGCCAGACGTTTCCACCGATGGTGGAACCTTTGCCGATGGTGATACGGCCGAGGATGGTGGCCCCGGCGTAGATCACCACATCGTCTTCGACGATGGGATGGCGAGCCTGGCCCTTGTGCAGCTGGCCGGTCTCGTCGGAAGTGAAGCGCTTGGCGCCCAGGGTCACGGCCTGGTAGATGCGCACGCGATTGCCGATCACCGCGGTCTCGCCGATGACTACACCGGTGCCGTGATCAATGAAGAAGCTGTGGCCGATCTGCGCGCCTGGGTGGATGTCGATACCGGTGACCGAGTGGGCGATTTCCGCGCTGATCCGCGCCAGCAACGGCAGGCCGGCGCGGTACAGGTGATGGGCCAGGCGATGGTGGATCACCGCGAGGATGCCGGGGTAGCACAGCAGCACCTCGTCGACGCTGCGCGCCGCCGGGTCACCAGCAAACGCGGCGATCACATCGCTGTCGAGCAGGCGGCGCAGGCCCGGCAGAGCGGCGGCGAAATCGCGGACGATCTGCACCGCGTCGCCCTCGCTGGCGGCCTCGTCCTCGCCGCGCTGGCGGGCGGCGTAGCGCAGCTCCAGGCGAACCTGGCCGAGCAGGCTGTTCAGTGCGCTGTCGAGGGTGTGGCCGACATAGAAGTCCTCGCTTTCCTGGCGCAGGTCGCTTGGCCCCAGGCGCATGGGGAACAGCGCGCCGCACAGGGCTTCGAGAA
>JBBNAI010000243.1:0-2610 GCA_037994305.1 Pseudomonas sp.
AGCAGCAGCAGGCCGAACGACAGCCAGCTGGTCAGCGCCGAGAATAGCGTGCCGAGCAGGCTCACCGCCGGGCCGCCGATGTTCTCGCGCATGAGGATGGCGTAGTCGACGCCGATGGCGGTGATCAGCAGCAGGCCGAACAGGCTGAACAGGGTCAGCGGCTGGCCCAGCCAGCCCAGGCAGGCCAGTGCCGCGAGGGCTGCCAGCAACGGCAGGCAGACCACGCGCAGGGCGCCGCGCAGGCCGAAGGGCAGGCACAGCAGCAGGAGAATGGCGGCGCTGGAAATCAGCTTGAGTTCGGCGGCGCTGAACTGGGTGGCCGTGAACAGGCCATTGAGTTCGCCGAGGCGGTCGATCAGTTGCACACCTTCCAGGCCGCTGGTCGCCTCGCGCAGCAAGGCTGCATCAGTGAGGCCTTGCAGGCTGACCAGGCCCGCCACACCTTCGGCGTTGGCGCCCAGCCACAGCGGGCGCCAGGTTTCACCCAGCGGGCCGGCCAAGGCCTGCTGCAGGGTCGGTTGCGGGCTGTTCAGCAGGTCATCGAGTTCGTGGCGCAACGCCGCTTCCGGCAGGCCGAGGGCGAGCAGTGGCTGCCAGTGTTGCGGCAACTGTTGCAGGGCGGCGCGCACGGGCTGCAGGGCCTCGCTCGGCGCGACCAGCTGATCGAGGGCGCGGTAGCCGCGCAGCTGGCCGGCACTCACCGCCGCATCCAGGCGTGCGCTGAGGACGGCCTGGCGTTGCAGCAGTTGCTGCTCGTCGGCGGCGCGCACCAGGAAGAACTGACTGGTGGGCTGTTGCCCGGTCAGCTCGGCAATGCGCTGGGCCTCGGCGAGCAGTTGCGGCTCCTGGCCCAGCCACTGACGCAGGTCGTTCTGCGTGTGCAGCTGGTACAGGCCGCCGGCGCAGAACAGCAGCAGGAGCGCCAGCAGCGGCCAGCTGCCGGTGCGCGCGAGCAGACGCTCGCGTGCGCTGATCAGGCATTCGGCGAGGTGGCGCAGGCTCAGGGGTGGGCTCAGGCGCAGGCCGTTGAGCCAGGCCGGTAGCAGGCACACCGAGCACAGGTAGGCGCCGATCAGGCCGGCGGCGGAGAACGCGGCAATCTGCGTCAGCGCCGGGAAGGGGGTGAAGGCCAGTGCCAGGTAGCCGATCAGGTTGGTGCCCAGGCTCAGGGTCAGGCCCGGCAGGGTGGCGCGTAGGGCGCTCCAGCTGTGCCAGTCGGCATCGCCCCAGCTCTTGCTCAGGTAGTGCTGCGGGTAGTCGGCGGCGACGCCGATCAGGCTGGCGCCGAGCACCAGGGTCAGCGCGTTGATCTGGCCGAACAGCAGCACGCAGGCGCTGCAACCGGCCAGCAGGGCGACTGCCACCGGCAACAGGCTGACCAGCACGCGCGGGCGGCGGAAGGCCAGCAGCAACAGCAGCAGGGTGCCGAGGGTGGCGCCACCACCAATCAGGCTGATCTCGCGGGTGGCTTTGGCCTGGCCGGCGGCGGCGTACAGCACGCCACCGGCGGCGAGCAGCTGGCCGCCCCCGGCGGCTACCTGCTGGCGCAGTTCCGCCACGCTGGCGGCGATGCGCGGCGGCGCCTGCATGTCGAAGGCGCCGCCCTGGCTACGCACGCGCAGCAGGGCCCAGGTCATGTCGCCATCCTGCAGCAGCAGGGCGCCGCTGCCGAGGTCGGCCTGGATCCGGCTACCCGGGTTGAGTGCCTGCTGGGCGCGGGCGCCGAGGCCGAGCCAATCCTGCTCGGTGGGTAGCAGGCTGAAACCGGCGAAGGTGTCGAACAACTGCGCGGCGCGCTGCTGGACGAAGGCATCCGGCTGCTCGATCAGCAGTTGGCGGTCGCTGGCTGGCAACAGGGCCAGGCGACTGGCGCGCAATTGCTGGCGCAGTTCGCCGAGATCGGCCTGCAGGTTCCACTGCACCTGGGCGAAACGCTTGCTCGCCTGCCATTGCGTGCCGGCCTGCTGCACCAGGGCGATGGCCTGCTGGCGCTCGGGGTGACCGATGAGGATCAGCATCTCGCGGTTGAGCGGTTCCTGCATGCGCTGCTCGGCCTGCTGCACCAGCGCATCACCGGCGCCCTGGGGCAGCAGGGCGAGCATGCTGGCCTGCACTGGCGGGCCGTTGCGCCACTGCCAGGCGGCCAGCGCCAGCAGGGCCAGGAGCAACACGCCGAACAGGCGCGGCAGGCGATGTTCGAGCGTGTGGCTAGTGAACAAGGTCAGTGCGCTCCTGCGCCGTCAACGCATCGCCTGCCTGGCTGTGCGGCAGGCGTAGCAGGGTGCTGTCGCCCTGGGTCTCCTGCAGTTCGATGCGTTGCACCAGGGCGCCGCCGTCGATGCGGATGACGCTGAATATCTGTTTGAGCAGCAGTGAGTGCGGCGTCAGTTCGAGTTGCCAGGCGTCGGCTGTGCCGCTCAGGCGCAGCTCGAAATCGCGTGCCAGGCCGCTGCTGTCGCCCTTGAGCACGGCAAGGAACAGGCGGCTCTGCTGGGCGGCCACATCCTGGCCAGGCTGCTGTTGCCAGCCATCGGCGGTGCGCCGGGCGATGCCGGCATCGTCGATGCGGTAGTCCTGCTTCAGCGGCTTCTGCAGCAGCCAGAGCAGGCC
>JBBNAI010000244.1:0-4976 GCA_037994305.1 Pseudomonas sp.
AGGCGGCTAGAGCGTAGTTGTCGTCGTTGGCAACTATAAATTTGCAACAGTGGATTTACGAGTTCTGTTACCAACTCGGCATGCCCCTCAAGTTTTGTTACCGGCGTCGAATCCTAATCGGCCCCAATTACAGTCTTGCAAGGTACGGGCGCAGTTTACGGCAAAGGTCGGGCAGCGTCGACCGCTGTTCTGCCACTAGAATACCGGTCAGCCCGGGCGCAGGCCGAGCGGGCGTGTCATCATCGACCCTCACGAGTTCAAGGAGCGCCGGCATGTCGCCTGCACCGAACAAGCCTCTGCGCCGCTGGATCTGGCGGGCCTTTCTGCAGAGTGCGTTGATTCCCCTGGTGTTGGTGGAGTCAGTGCTGATTGGCGTCTACCTCTATACCAATGAATCGATTCGCGCGGCCCAGTTGGGATACCTGCAGAGCAGCGCGTTGCAGGACCTGAGCAGTGCGGTGCAGCGCGAGGGGCAGGTGATCGACAGCCGGCTGGCGTCGATTGAGGCCCAGGTCAGTATCTATCGTGATGCCGTTGGTGCAGCCCTGCAGGATCGTCGCTACGTGCCTGATGCGCTGGAGTACCAGCGCCATGCGCAGACCGCCGATGGCGTGTATTACAGCCGTAGCGACGATGGGCGCGCGGCGTCCTTCTATGCCAGCAGCACGCCACCTGAACAGCAGGATCGCGCCAAGGCCTTGCGCCTGTCTCAGGTCGACCCGCTGATGCGTTCGCTCAAACAGGCCGACCCGCTGGTGGCGGCGGTGTATTTCAACAGTTGGGACAGCTACAACCGCATCTATCCGTTCTTCGATGTGTTGCAGCAGTACCCGCACGATATGCGCATCCCGCAATACAACTTCTATTACCTGGCGGACCAGCAGCACAATCCCAAGCACGAGGTGGTGTGGACCGATGTCTATCTCGACCCGGCCGGCCAGGGTTGGATGATGTCGGCGGTAGCGCCGGTCTTGCATGAGGGGTTTCTCGAGGGGGTGGTCGGACTGGATGTAACGGTCGGCCAGATGCTCGCCGAGATCGGCAACCTGCAGGTGCCCTGGCAGGGGTACGCGCTGCTGGTGAGCCGCGACAACGGCAGCATGGCTTTGCCGCAGGCCGGTGAGCGGGACTTCGGCGTGCGCGAGCTGACTCAGTATTCCTACGCCGAGGCGGTGCGCCGCGAGGTGCTCAAGCCGGCTGACTTCAAACTTGATCGCCAGCCTGGCCTGCAGCCGCTGCTGGGTGCCATGGCCACGCGTGCGCAGGGTATCCAGGAAGTCGAACTGGGTGGGCGCAGCCAACTGATGGCCTGGAGCGAAATTCCGCAAACCGGCTGGCGTCTGTTGCTGGTGGTGGACGAGGCGAACATCTTCCATGAGACCAATCGCCTGGCCGAGCAGTACCTGAGGATCGGCTACCTGCTGATCGCCGGCCTGGTGTTCTTCTATCTGCTGTTCGGCAGTTGGATGTGGCTGCGCTCGCGGCGCCTGAGCCATGAGCTGGCCACACCGATTGCCGGCATCGTCGAGATGATGCGCGGTCTCGGCCGGGGCGAGCTGCAGCCCGTGGCGCCGGCCACTTCGATTCGTGAGCTGGCGGAGATGGGCACGGAAGTGCAACTCGCCGGGGAGCAGTTGCGGGCTAGCGAAGTGCGGCGTTTCGAGGTGCAACGCACTCTGGAGTTGGTGCTGGAAAGCACCACGGAAAGCCTCTGGGATGTTACCGCGCAGAGCCAGACCATCTGCGTCAGCGAGCGTTTCGTGACGCGCTTCGGCCTGCGCGACAGTTGCCTGTCGTTTGCCGAGTTCAACCGCCCGGTGCACCCGGACGATCTGCAGCGCATTCGTCACCTGCGCTTGAGCATGGCCGAGGATGGTCGTGAGGATTTCTTCGAAGCCGAGTACCGCTATGCCGACAAGAGCGGCCACTACGTCTGGTTGCTCAGCCGCGGCAAGGTGATCGAGCGCGATGAGCGCGGTCGTGCGGTGCGTGCTGCCGGTACCCACGTGGACATCACCCGGCTCAAGCTGGTGCAGGAGGAGTTGCGCCGGACCAGCCTGGAAGCCCAGGCCGCCAGCCAGGCCAAGAGTCGTTTCCTGTCGAGCATGAGCCATGAGCTGCGCACGCCACTGAACGCCATCCACGGGTTCGCCCAGCTGATCGAGCTGGAAGCCCAGGAGCGCCCTGAGGCGCAGCAGGAGACCGACTATGCGCGGGAGATCGTGCTTGCCAGTCGCCATCTGACGTCCCTGGTGGACGACATTCTCGACCTGTCCAGCATCGAGAGCCGCCGCCAGCAGCTGCACCTCAAGCCGGTGGAGGTCAGCGCGCTGCTCAATGGCTGTGCCGAGTTGATCCAGCCGGAAGTGCTCCAGCGCGGCCAGCAGTTGCATGTGATGGCGTCCGGGGGCCATGAGCTGTATGTGCTGGCGGATGTGCGGCGGGTACGCCAGGTCCTGCTCAACCTGCTGTCCAACGCGCTCAAGTACAACGTGCCGCAGGGGTTGGTCAGCCTGGGCTACGAAGTACGCCCGGACGGTGTACGCCTGTGGGTGGAAGACAGCGGTCCGGGTCTGACCGAGCAGCAGCAAGGCCAGCTGTTCCAGCCCTTCCAGCGCCTGGGACGGGAGAACTCGAATATCCCCGGCACCGGTATCGGCCTGGTGCTGTGTCGGGAACTGGCCTCCCTGATGAATGGCGAGATGGGTTTTGCCAGTACGCCCGGCACCGGCAGTCGTTTCTGGATCGACCTGCCCAGTGCCGCGGCGCCGGCCACGCCGGGCGACGGTGCGGTCGAGGAGCCGGACAACCCGGTAGTGCAGGCGCCGCTGGCTCCGGTGCTGTGTATCGAGGATCACCCGGCCTGCATGCGTGTGCTGCAGGAAGGCCTGCGCGATATTGCCGATGTGCAGGGCGCCAGCTCGGTGCGACGGGCCATGACGATGCTGGATGAGCAGACCCCGGCGCTGGTGCTGCTCGATCTCAACCTGCCGGATGGCTGTGGCCTGGAGGTGCTCGAGCGGATGCGTGCTGAACCGCGCCTGGCGGGAGTACCGGTGATGGTGGTCAGTGCGGCGGCGGATGAAGTGCTGCTGGCTGAAGCACGCAGCAAGGGCGCGCAGGCCTGCATGCTCAAACCGGTGGACCTGCAGCGCCTGCGCTGGATGGCCCTGTCGCTGCTGGGGCAGGACGCCTGACGCCGAACCGGCCGATGCCGTACCACGGGCACCGTCCAGCCAGCCCGGCTGGGCGGTATCGCACTACTCGCTGGCTTGCAGCAGGTTCAGCGCTTCGGTGAGGACTTTCATCGATTCGCTGTGCTCCCCAGCCTGGTGCAGCTCTTCGCCTTCGGCACGCAGGCGTTTCACTTCCGCCAGCACTTCCGGGTCGGCCGGTGGGTCGGTCTTGAGCAGCTGGTCGATCTTGGCCATATCCTGTGGGCAGTGCATGGCCCACAGGCTGCCGCTGAACAGGCCGGTGCCGAACAGGGTCAGGGCGAGGATCAGGGGAATGCGACGCATGGGACACCTCCGCAGTTGGGATGGAGATGTTGAGTATAGAAGTGCTGCTCGCCTGCGCGTCCGGCGAGCAGCAGATGGCGCTGTCAGTGCCCGTCGCAGCACTCGCCCCAGTGTTTGTGCTTCGAGGTGTGGCCGATGCCGGGGTTGAAGGCGTTGGTCGGGTCCAGCTCGCGGTAGAAACCGGCCAGCGCCGGCTTGGCCACGTAGAGGTGGCCGACGTTGTGCTCGGCCGGGTACTCGGCGCGGCGCTCGTCCAGCAGGGCCCACATGCGGTGCTCCATCGCCAGCGGGTCGACGCCCTTGCGGATGATGTAGTCCTGGTGGAACACGTGGCAGAAGAAGTGCCCGTAGTAGAGCTTGTGGATGATCTGTCCTTCCATCTCCGCCGGCAGCGTCTCGACCCAGTCGCGGTCGTTGCGGCGCAGGGCGATGTCCAGGGCGACGATGTCTTCCACGCTGCTGCGGTGCGCCTCGCGGTAACGGATCGCCGCGCCGGCGATGGCGAAGCGGTGCAGGAAGGCCTTGCGCCCTTCCTCGGCGTCGCACTCGAAGAACGCGCCGCTGCTGCGGTTGGCGAAGAACTCGGCGAGGAAGGCACGGGTCTGCTCCAGGGTGTCGTTGGACACGCGTACCAGCAGGTGGTGCTCGAAGCGGTCGCGGTATTCGCGCATGCGTGGGGGCAGGTGGCTGGGCAGCAGGTTCATCAGCGCCTGGATCGCCTTGTCGGCCACGCCGCGCAGGCCGAAGCGCTCGAAGAACCCGTCGATGCGACTCTTCAGGGCGAAGGCGGCAGGGACCTTGGCGGTGCCGAACGTGTCGATCACCAGGAAGGTGTCCTTGCCGTATTTCTCGCCGATATCGAAGGCGGTGCGGTGGATGTATTCGCCGGCAATCGGCAGGCGCGGCAGGTGGGCGAGCAGGTGGCGGCGTACCTCGGTGAGGTCGTGCGGGTCGTTGCTGCCGATGTAGAACACCGAGCTGGCTTCCTTGGCGTAGGTGTCCAGGCGCACGGCGAACAGACACAGCTTGCCGGCCGAGCCGGAGGCCTCGAACAGGCGTGACGGGTCGGCGTTGAAGCGCGCCGGGGTGTCGGCGTCGACATCGCGCACGTGCTCGCCGTAGCGGGCGTCCGAGGCCTTGCCGGTGCCTTCGTTGCTTACCTGCTGCGGGCTGTAGTCACCCTGCTGCAGGCGGGTGAGGATTTCTTCGGGGCTGTCGCCCAGCTCGATCCCGAGGTGGTTGACCAGCTCCAGCGTGCCGTCTTCCTGCACCTGTGCGTACAGCGCCAGTTCGGTATAGGCCGGGCCGCGGCGCACCAGCGCGCCGCCGGAGTTGTTGCACACGCCGCCGAGCACCGAGGCGCCGATGCACGAGGAACCGATCACCGAGTGCGGCTCGCGGCCCAGCGGCGCCAGCGCCTGCTCCAGGCGGTCGAGGGTGGCGCCGGGCAGGCAG
>JBBNAI010000245.1:0-1891 GCA_037994305.1 Pseudomonas sp.
GGCTGCGCTTGGCGTTGTCCACGGTGGCCAGGATCAGGTGCGCCTGGCGCAGGAACTGGTGGCCCTGGTGGGTCAGGCTCATGCCCTTGGCGTGGCGGTTGAACAGGCTGACGCCGATTTCCTCCTCTAGCTGCTGGATGGCCAGGGTCAGGGTCGACTGGGAAATGAATACCGCCTGGGCGGCGGCAGAAATCGAGCCGGTCTCGGCGACGGCGATGAAGTGGCGGATCTGGCGCAGGGTCATCATGCGGCGGTGGCTCGCGGCAAAGGGCGGATGCTGGTCATTATGGTTTGTCGAAAGTAGGCGTTTACTTTCTTTTTTTACGAATGCTCAGGCGTTATTGCGCCTGCCAGAGCCTGGCCAGACGCAATTCTCGTGCCCCGGCAATATCTCGAAGCATCTGCCCAGCCTTGTGTGCGGTTATCCGTGGCTAAAATCGGTCGCCTGTCAGGAACCGTTTCCATCTGGAGGACTCCCCATGAATACCCGCGGCCTGCTCGATCAACTGCTCAAATCCGGCCAGGACTTGCTGCAACAGAAAGGCGGTGCGTCCGCCGGTGGCCTGGGCGGCGCCCTGGGCGGCCTGCTCGGTGGCGGGGCCGGCAAGGGCACTGGCTCCAGTGGTGACCTCGGTACCCTGCTCAAAGGTGCCGGTGGCGGCGCGCTGGCGGCCGGTGCGCTGGGCCTGCTGCTGGGCAACAAGAGTGCACGCAAGGTCGGCAGCCAGGTGATCACCTACGGCGGCCTGGCTGCTCTCGGCGTGATTGCCTACAAGGCCTACGGCAACTGGCAGTCCTCGCAGCAGGCAGGCACCACCCAGGCGTTACCGCCGCAGACGGTTGATCGCCTGCCGGCACCGCAGGCCGAGCTGCATAGCCAGGCGATCCTCAAGGCGCTGGTGGCGGCGGCCAAGGCCGATGGTCATGTCGATGAGCGCGAGCGGCAGTTGCTCGAGGAACAACTGGGCCAACTGGCCGCCGGCGATGCCGAACTGCGCACCTGGCTGCAGGGCGAACTGAACAAGCCGCTCGATCCGGCCGAAGTGGCGCGTGCCGCCAGCACCCCGGAAATGGCTGCGGAGATGTATATCGCCAGCGTGCTGATGGTCGACGAGGAGCACTTCATGGAGCGCGCCTACCTGGAAGAACTGGCCCGTCAGCTCAAGCTCGAACCGGCACTCAAGGCCGAGCTGGAAGCCCAGGTGCGCCAGGAACTGACCAAGGCCTGAGGCAAGCGCAGGTTGGGCTTCGCTGTGCGTAGCCCAACCTGCCGGCTATTCCACACAATCGCCACAGACGCTACAAACTGCCCCCATAAAACCCGCTCAGCATGACCCCTGTGTTTTCGTTCAGTCACAGGGAGTTTTGCCATGTTCCGCTATCTGTCGTGTGCCGCTCTGGGTATGCGTCGCCGCTTTCTACTGCTCGCGGCCCTGCTGTTGGCACACCCTTTGTGCGCCATGGAACAGGAGGTCGCGCTGTCCAGCGAGAGCCCCTATTTCGCGGTCGACAGCGATGACCCGCAGCTCGACCGTCTGCCGCTCAAGTCGACCCAGGTGGAGGTGCGCGTACTCGGGGTGATCGCCGATGTGCGTATCGTCCAGCAGTACCGCAACGAGGGCAGTCGGCCGCTGGAAGCGCGCTATGTATTTCCCGGCTCCACCCGCGCGGCGGTGTACGGCATGACCGTGCGCCTGGGCGAGCGCGAGCTGCGTGCGCAGATCCGCGAAAAGCAGAAGGCCCAGGAGGATTACCAGCAGGCCAAGAGCGCCGGCAAGACGGCCGCGTTGCTGGAGCAGCAGCGCGAGAACGTGTTCCAGATGAACGTCGCCAACATCCTGCCCGGCGATGTGGTGGACGTGGAGCTGCGCTACACCGAGCTGCTGCTGCC
>JBBNAI010000246.1:0-7164 GCA_037994305.1 Pseudomonas sp.
GCGTGTCGCCGTCGTTGTTCTCTGCGGCGAAGTTTTCCACGGCCTTGGCCACTGCAGTCAGGGTGTCGGCTTTATGGTCCTTAAGATAGGCAATCATCGGCGTCACGGTACCGTTGCCGTTGATCGCTCCGGGGCTGTCAACGATCGCTTGGGCCACGGCCTGACCGATAACGCCGGGGTTGCGTGGGATGGTTCGCCATTTGGGGTTGCCTTCGAATTGGCCGTAGGCGGTCTGCCGAATACTGTCGGGAAGTGAGCTGGTGGCCAGGACTTCCGGCAGTTGCTTCAACATCCATGCGAGACGGTCTTGTTTAACAAGCGACTGGAAGCTTGAAACACCATCTGCATCGGAAGACTTCACAATCACGGCGAACTGATCGCCAGATAGGCCGTAATACTCGTTGATATATTCGCTGTCCTGGTTGTAGCGCGAATCGGCGCGAAGCTCTGGCGCGCCCTTGTCCAGGTCGCCGATTTTCAAGTATTTGAGGCTGACCGTAACGGCAACCGCACCAACGGCCAAAGAGACTATTACCAACGGCAAAGCGACGCGCCGCTCTGTACAGCGTACGAGCAGGGACCACAGATTCAAGCGATGTTGATGGGCCTTTTCAGCGGCTTGGACGCTGCGTTTTGCCGCTTTCTCGCTGACGCCTATATACGACAGCGCCACCGGAATGAAGAACAGTTTGGTAAAAATCAGGATCAACACGCCCACGCTAGTGGTCAGGGCGAGTGTCTGGATCACTGGGATATCAATGATCATCAGCACCGCGAAGCCGACCACGTTGGTGAGGAGTGCCGTCAGCCCTGCCATGAATAGACGGCGGAAGGTGTAACGCGCCGCCACGTATTTGTGGGTACCGCGGCCAATGTCCTGCATCACGCCATTCATCTTCTGAGCGCCATGGGAAATGCCGATGGCGAAGATCAGGAAGGGTACGAGAATGGAATAGGGGTTCAGGTCATAGCCCAGCAACTGCATCAGCCCGAGCAGCCAGATCACGCCGCACAAGGCAGTTAGAACCAACAGAGCAGTACTGCGTAGGTCACGAGTGTAGAGGTAGATGATCGCTGCGGCGATAAGGGCGGACAGGCCGAAAAACATCAGCACCTTCGCCAGGCCATCAATCAAGTCACCCGTGAGTTTGGCGAATCCAATGATGTGGACCTTATAGCTGCCTTTGAGCTGGGCGCTTTCCGAGTCGCCTTGCGGATGCTCGATCGGTGCACGGATCTCACGCTCGAGAGTGTCAGACAGCGCTTTGTAATCCAGAGGTACGCCGGTATCCGCCAGCTTGTCCAGCAACGGAACCATGATCATGCTGGACTTGTAGTCCGAGCCGATCAGGTTGCCACGCAGATTGGCGCGCAGCGCGTTGAGCTTGAAGGTTTTGATCGAGTTGGCACTGGCGTCGTAGTCGAACGGCATCACCGGGCCGCCCTTGTAGCCTTCTTCGGTGATTTCGGTCCAGCGCACGATGGGGGTCCAGACCGAGCGCATCAGGGCGCGGTCTACGCCAGGGGTCAGGAAGATCTTGTCGTTGACGCGTCTGACGACCTCCAGGTATTCGGGGTCGAAAATGTCTCCACTTTGGGTTTCCACCACCACTCGAATCGAGTTACCAAGGCCCTTCAGCGAGTCTTTGTTGTCCAGGTAGTTTTTGATGAAGGGATGCTTCTGCGGAACCATTTCATCGAAGCTGGCGTTGACCGTGAGCTGCGTGGCTCGGTAGCTGAAGAACAACGTGATGATCGCGCAAAAGAGCAACACCCATACCCGGTTGTTAAACACCAGGCGTTCCAGCCAATCACCCGAGTTTCTGTCGAAGTCATTCGGGTCGCGAATTACCGGTAACGCTGTCTTATGAGCGTTCGTGGCCACGGGGATACCTCATTCTTGTAATTGGATGTAAAACGCTGAATTCGGGAAGGCTCAGGGGGCGGGGCTGAGTGTTTCTTGGTGGGCACCTGCCATGCCGACAATCACCACCTTGTTGGCCTCTACCGGCACAAGAGCGGTAAACATCGTGGGACGTTCCACGCTTAGGGCTTGGAAGGCAGTGTTGGCGTTGGCGGCGCTGAGCAGTTGGCCACCCTGGCTGACCAGCAAAATCCGGTCGTTGTCGAGCATGGCGCCTCCGGTTAGAGCGGTGTCCACGCCGGCATCGACAGCCGTCCAAGTCGAGCCATGGTCTTCGCTGCGGTAGAGGGTTCCTTTAAGACCGTACGCGAGCACCAGGCCGTCTTTAGCCATTACACCGAAGAAGCTGCCGTTGTAACCGGTGGAGGATGTCTTGAATTGGTCATCACCCGGGCTTTTTACGAACATGGTGCCCCGCTCGGAGGCGATATAGAACGTATCGCCATCCCGGGTAATGGCGTTGAGGTGCAGCGATTCGGGATTCTCGACCTTTTCCATTTGCGGAACCCAGGTCTTGCCGCCGTCGGCGGTATACAGGATCTGATTGAAGGTGCCGACCACATAACCATGCAGGTCATCGGCGAACGCGACATCCAGCCAGGGTTGTTCGGGGCCTCCCTCAGTGTTGAGCGTCACATCGTCGACATACTTCTGCGCTTGCTCGTCGCCGTCCTCCAGCTTCTTCTGGTAGTAGTCGAGCATTAATGGAGCCGCGGTACGTCCGTCGAGCTGTTTACTCCAGGTTTCGCCGCCATCCGTGGTGTGCAGCACCACACCACTGTGACCAACGGCCCAGCCAGTTTTAGGTGAGGGAAAACTCACCGCTGTCAGGTCGACATCAACCGGGCTAGCGGCCTGAGTCCAGGACAGACCGTGATCGTCGGAGTAGAGGATGTGACCACGCCAACCCACTGCAACCAAGCGTTGCCCAGCGGTAGCGATATCCAGCAACTGGGTGTTGGCGGCCATGGGCGAAAAGGCGGCCGGACTGTCCAACGGGTCCTTGTAGTCGGCAATGGCCGCCGTAAACGGCGCGGTGACCAGTACAACGGCGAGCGGAACGGAGCGGAACAGCAGGGCTAGCTTCATGGCAATTCTTCTTATTTTTACATGGGTAACTAAGTTATATAATTTACCAAAATGCCTTCCGTGTAAATCCTTCTGTCGGTACACGCCGTACGATTAGACGAAGCGCAAGTGCGGAGATAGACGGTTGCGGGCGCGTAGCCAGGGTCAACTGCTAAGCGCTCGTCACACCTTGCGACCGCGGGCTTGCTCATCGGCGTGATATGAAGAGCGAACAAGCGGGCCGGACGCCACGTTCTTGAAGCCCATGCGCTCGCCTTCTTCGGCAAACCAGGCAAACGTGTCCGGGTGCACAAACCGTTGCACCGCCAGGTGGTTGCGGGAAGGTTGCAGGTATTGACCAAGGGTCAGCATATCGATGTTGTGCTCGCGCATGCGCTTCATCACTTCAATCACTTCTTCGTCGGTCTCGCCCAGGCCCAGCATCAGGCCAGACTTGGTCGGCACGTGTGGCACGCGCTTCTTGAAGTTTTCCAAGAGGTCCAGCGACCAGTCGAAATCTGAGCCCGGACGCGCAGCCTTGTACAGGCGCGGCACGGTTTCCAGATTGTGGTTGAACACATCGGGCGGCTCTTGCTCGGTGATGGCCAATGCCACATCCATCCGGCCGCGGTAGTCCGGCACAAGGGTTTCCAGCTGTACGCCGGGAGAAAGCTTGCGAATCTCCCGTAAGCAATGGACGAAATGCTGGGCGCCGCCGTCGCGCAGGTCGTCGCGGTCCACCGAAGTGATCACCACGTACTTCAGACGCAAGTCGGCAATGGCGATGGCCAGGTTCATCGGTTCGTCGACGTCCAGGGCCTTGGGCCGGCCGTGGCCGACGTCGCAGAACGGGCAGCGACGGGTGCAGATGTCACCCATGATCATGAAGGTGGCGGTACCACCGGAGAAACACTCGCCCAGGTTCGGGCAGGAGGCCTCTTCGCAGACGCTGTGCAGCTTATGTTTGCGCAGCAGTTGCTTGATGCGGTCGACCTCGGGGGACGCGGGCAGGCGAACTCGAATCCAATCGGGTTTCTTCGGCATCTCCTCGGTGGGGAGAATTTTCACCGGGATACGCGCAAGCTTTTCAGCGCCGCGCAGCTTTACCCCGGTGATTACGGTGGCGGGTTTACCGACAACTAAGTTATCCATCTGCATGCTTGATGCCCTCGCTTCGACTTGGCCTTCGGGCATCAACGACCAGTGAATGAAGGTTTCTGCTTGTTCAGAAAGGCGCGAACTCCAGTGCTGAAGTCCTGAGTCTGAGCGCACGCACAGAAACTTTCCCGCTCGGCGTCCAGCTGCTGTTGGAGGGTTGCCTGCGGAGATTCCCGTACCAGGCGTTTGGTCTGCCCCAGCGCAAATGTGGGAGCGATGGCGAGTTTCTGTACCATGGCTTCGCAAGCGTCTTGAAGCTGCTCGGCAGGATGCACGCGGTTGATCAGCCGCAGCTGAAGCGCCTCGGACGCATCGAACGGTTCGCTAAGCAATAGCAGTTCGAGGCTCTTGTTAATGCCCACCAAGCGCGGCAGGTGCCAGGATGCCGAAGCATCCGGGCTGGTGCCGATGCCGGCGTAGGCCAGGTTGAAGCGGGTGCCTTCGGCAGCAAGGATGAAGTCACAGGCCAGCGCCAGGCTTACTCCGGCTCCGGCGACCATGCCATGCACGCCAGCCACTACCGGCAGCGGCAACTGCGTCATCAGTTCGATGGCTTCATGCAATGGGTCGATCAGTAGACGGGCCTTGTCTGCGGACGCGCCATCCAGATAGCTCAGGTCACCGCCAGCGCAGAAGGCACGGCCAAGTCCGTTGATCAGCACCACTCGAATACCGCTATTGCTGGCGATTTCCTGCATGGCATGCAGAAAGTCTTGCGCCAGGTCTACAGTCATGGCGTTGAGTGCCTCAGGCCGATTCAAACTAACGCGGGCGATGGCGCCATCGATATCCAGCAGCACGCTGCGATTTTCTGCGGTCATGGGTGGTGTCCTTTTCGGGGGGGGCAGTAGCTAACGCTCTTGGGCTGGCAACGGGCGGCTGTATTAGGCGTCGGCATTGGGAAAAATCTTGGATTGCAGGGCGCCGTAAAGCACACCCGTTGCCATGTCGATCAGCAATGTGCTGCGGGGGCTAGCGGCTGAGCCACTCTGTTCCAGCCAAGCTGGCAAATTGTTCAGCAGCGCGACCAAGACCGGTGGAATGGTGTTTTGCAGCGCGGCGTTCTCGGCGCCGAGCAGCTGCCCCAGCAATATCGAAAGGTGTTCCTCGTATTGCCGTCGCAGCAGAAGGATTTCTCCCTGATGTTGTTTGCTCAAACAATCGAACTCGTGCTCGGCAAGGCGGAAGTTCAGGCGCCTTTCTTCATGCAATTGAAGATGAGCCTGCATGATTTGCAGCATTGCTGTTTCCGCTCGGTCACTGTCGACACGAAACGGCACCACCAGGTCGAGCAGATCCAGATAGACCGACTCGATCAGTTCGAAGAGCAGCAGTTCCTTGCTCTCAACATGGTTGTAGATGGAGCCCGGGCTGATCCCGAGATGGTTGGCCAAGTCGCGCATGCTGACATGGCTGAAACCTTTACTGGCGAACAACTCGAGGGCACTACGCCGAGTCATGTCGTAGCGTGAGTCTCGCCGCTGGGGTGGCAGAGCAGAGCAGGCCTCCGTGTTCAATGGGGCCACTACGTGAGGCATGCTTGTCTCCTGACACGCGTAGGTGTCTTACAGGCTGCTGAAAGGATCCGCCGAAGCGGATCAGGCTTGCGCCTCAGCGATGAGGGTCTTGAAGGGGATTTTTTCGTTGGTTAGGGCTTGCGGATTCAAGCGTGCTCGTTCGGCCACCAGCTTTTTGGACAGCATGAATTCCTGCGGCCTGTTCACTGCGTCGACGGAGAGCAAATGCCCTTCTTTGAAGTAAAAAACGGCGAAGGAACGGGTGTCTGGATCACTTAGGTCACCGCGTACAACGAACTCATCAAAGCCTTCCGAGAGTCCCACCATCTGCAGTTTCAAGTCGTATTGGTCGGACCAGAACCAAGGTACCGAGTGATAAGGCACCTTGTTGCCAATCAAGGTATTTGCCGCGACCTTTCCTTGTTCCATTGCATTGGGTACCGACTCCAGGCGTACTCGTCTGCCCAGGTATTGGCTCGGATGGTTGGTGCAGTCGCCAGCGGCGACGATATCGGGATCGGATGTGCAGGCGTATTCGTCGACGATCACACCATTGTTCACCACCAGGCCGGCGGACTCGGCGAGCTCGGTATTGGCAATCAAGCCGATTCCAACCACCACCAGGTCTGCCTCGATCCGGCTGCCATCCGTCAGGTGCACGTGGGTGATTCGCTCATCGCCTTCAAGCCCGGCAACCTGTGCGCCGGTGCGTAGGTCTACGCCGGCATCACGGTGCACCCGCTCGAAAAATGCAGAGACTTCTGGGATCGTCACGCGCGCCAGTACCCGTGGCAAACCTTCCAGCACAGTGACCTTAAGGCCGAGCTTGAGCGCGACCGCAGCGGTTTCCAAACCAATAAAACCACCACCGATAATCACCATGCGGGCGCCAGGCTTGGAGCAGGCGCGAATACGCTCGATATCGTCGATACTGCGCAACAAGAACACATTGGGGCGATCAGCACCCTCCAGCGGCAACGGGCGCGCCCGGCCGCCGGTGGCTATCACCAATTTGTGGTAGGGAATGGAGCGCCCGTCTTCCAGGCTGACTTGCTTGTGTTCGCGGTCGATATGAGTCGCTCGTACGCCCCCGATAAATTCGATCTCAGCCTTCTCCAGGCTAGCAAGCGGTACCACGTACAGCTCTTCGGCAGTCACCAGGCCAGCGTAGTAAGCCTTGGAAAGGGGCGGGCGGCGATAAGGAACATGAGGCTCGTCGCCGATCATGGTGACGCGCCCGGTGTATCCAAGTTTGCGGAGTTCGCTTGCCACCTCGCCACCGGCCTGGCCGGCGCCGAGAATGACGATACCTGCTGCTTCGCTCATGTTGCCTCCAGGCAATCCTGACTACTTTGTCGTGGCCACCCCGGAATGACGCCGGGGTGGCTGGGGCACCTCAGTCGATACGACCGACCAGATGGCCGATAGGGAAGATCTCGCCGGCATTGACCAGGATGGTCAGAGTGCCGCTGGCCGGAGACTCCACATCCAATACGG
>JBBNAI010000247.1:0-1358 GCA_037994305.1 Pseudomonas sp.
CCGGGCTTCGAGCTGTACGGCCATCACCAGGCGCTCAACCCCTATGCCTCGCTCGGCCACAACAAGCAGTTCGCCTGGAGCCTGACCATGTTCCAGAACGACGACCTCGACCTGGTCGCCGAGAAGGTCAACCCGGACAACCCCGAGCAGGTCTGGTACCACGGTAAATGGGTCGACCTGCACAGCCGCGAGGAAACCATCCAGGTCAAGGGCGCCGAACCGGTCAAACTGACCCTGCGTCGCTCGCCCCACGGGCCGATCATCAACAGTGCCCTCGGCGCCACCGCTGGCAAGACACCAATCGCCATGTGGTGGGCCTTCCTCGAAACCGAGAATCCGATCCTCGACGCCTTCTACCAGCTCAACCGCGCCGACAGTCTGGACAAGGCCCGTGCCGCCGCCGAGAAAATCCACGCCCCCGGCCTCAACGTGGTCTGGGCCAATGCCGGCGGCGACATCGGCTGGTGGGCCGCGGCCAAGCTGCCGCAACGTCCGGCCGGGGTGAACCCGAGCTTCATCCTCGATGGCAGCACCGAACAGGCCGACAAGCTTGGCTACCTGCCCTTCAGCGCCAACCCACAGGAAGAGAACCCCGAGCGCGGCTACATCGTCTCCGCCAACTTCCAGCCGCAGTCGCCCAGCGGCGCGGCAATTCCCGGCTACTACAACCTGGCCGACCGTGGTGCACGGCTGAATGAGCGCCTGGCGCAGCCTGACGTGAAGTGGGATGTGCACAACAGCCAGGCCCTGCAACTGGACGATGGCACCGGCTACGGCCCGCGCCTGCTCAAGCCGATCCTCGATGACCTGCGCGCCGCAGCCGCCGATGAAACCGAGCGTGCCCTGGTCGAGCAACTGGCGAACTGGGACGGCAATCACCCGCTGGAATCCACCGCCGCCACCCTGTTCAACCAGCTGACCTACGAGCTGGCCAACCAGGCGATGCACGACGAACTGGGCGATGCCTTCTTCGACAGCCTGCTGCAGACCCGCGTGCTCGACAGCGCCCTGCCGCGCCTGACCGCCGATGCGCGCTCACCCTGGTGGGACAAGCGCGGCAGCGACGCCGTGGAAAGCCGTGCCGAAACGGTCAAGGCCGCCTGGCAGGCGAGCCTCGCGCATCTGCGCCAGAGCCTCGACGCGGACAGCAGCCAATGGGCCTGGGGCAAGGCCCACACCCTCACCCACAGCCACCCGCTGAGCCAGCAGAAGCCGCTCAACCTGCTGTTCGATGTCGGCCCATTCGCCGCACCGGGCGGCCACGAGACGCCGAACAACCTCTCCCATCGCGTCGGCCCGGCGCCCTGGTCGGTGGTCTACGGCCCGTCGACGCGACGCCTGATCGACCTCGCCGATGG
>JBBNAI010000248.1:0-2205 GCA_037994305.1 Pseudomonas sp.
TGGGGCGCGGGCAGGCCGACCAGGGCCGGCAAGGCGGTGTGCAGGCGCTGGTAGCAAACCTTGCGGAACTGGCTGTAGACCTGGAAGTAGCTGGCGGATTTGGTCAGCACGCTGCCGGGCGGGAAGAACAGCTGGTCCAGGTGGCTGCGCAGCCGCACGCCAAGCGGTTCCAGGCTGGCCGCCACTTCACGGTCGCGGCGGGTTTCGTGGAGGCCGTATTCCTCGTTCACCTGCACGCACTCGATGGCGTGCTGCCGGCACACCTCGGCGATCACCTGGGGCGCGTCGCGCCAGTGCGGTGCCCGGCGGATCAGCAGCGGCACGTTGAGTTCGGCCAGGCGCTGGCGCAGCTCGACCAGGTTGCGCAGCCAGAAGTCGACCTTGCACGGCGCATCGTCATGCTCCAGCCATTGCTGCGGGCTGATCAGGTACAGGGCGATGGTCGGGCCGGCGCCCATGGCGGCGTGCAGGGCGGTGTTGTCCTGGGTTCGCAGGTCGCTGCGCAGCCACATCAGTTGGCGCATGGGGTGTCCTTTTGCGGTTCGCCGAGCAGGCCCAGGCGTTGCAGGAGCTGTTCGGCATCGAGTGGGTCGCGGGCCAGGTGCAGGCTGGGCAGGTGCTGCAGCTCTTCGGCATGGATCTGCGTGGCATGGCCGACCAGCAGCACGGGTACGCCACAGGCGCTGTGCAGGCGCGGCAGCTCGCGGCGCAGTTGTGCGTTGTCCAGGGCCTGGCCGGCGTACAGCAGCAGGGCGCGCGGGGCGCTGTGCTCCACGGCCAGCAGCAGCTCGGCGGCGGGTACCGGCCAGTCGAACACCTGCACCGGGCAGTCGGCGCTGCTGGCCAGCCAGGCGCATAGCCACAGGTTGGGCTCCAGCGGCAGGTCGGACAGGTTGACCAGCAGCAGGGCGGCGCCAGCCTGCTGGCGGTTGTTGTGGTACAGCCGCGCGCCGAGCTTGCTGCGCAGCCAGGAGTGCCAGAACACCCGCTCCAGTTGGGCGCCGAACGGTGCGCCGTGCCAGCGTTGGTCCAACTCGGCGAGCAGTGGCAGCAGCAGTTGCTGGCACAGGGTGCGCGGCGGGTAGAGCGCCAGGGCGCGGTTGAACTGCTCGTCCAGTTGCCGCTCGGCCTGGCGCGAGATGCTGTGCAGCAACGCCTGGCGCTGCTCCTGCCACAGGTTGCCGCCTTGCGGGGCAACCGCCGTGTGCTGTTCGAGCAGCTCCTTGACCTGGCTGACCGCCACGCCCCGCGCCAGCCAGGCCAGCACGGCCTGGATGCGTTCGACGTTGGCGGGCGAATACAGGCGATGCCCCTTGGGCGTGCGATGCGGCACGATCAGGCCGTAGCGGCGCTCCCAGGCGCGCAGGGTCACCGGGTTGACCCCGGTGCTGCGGGCCACCTCGCGGATCGGCAAATAGCCCTGGGCGAGGGCTTGTTGATAGTCGTCGGGAACGTTCATCAGATGGCGTTACGCAGGCTGAGGTTTTCCGGGTGTGGCTGCAGGTAGGCCTGGTGTGCCACGTAGCGGTCCGGATGCTGACGGAAGTGGTGCTTGAGCAATGTCAGCGGTACCACCAGGGGGATGATGCCGCTGCGGTATTGGTCGATCAGTTGCTGCATTTCCTGTTTCTCCTCGCGGCTGAGGGCTTGCTTGAGGTAGCCGGAGAGGTGCTGCAGCACGTTGCTGTGGGTGCCGCGGGTGGCGCATTTCTTCAGCGCCGCCATCAGCAGGCTGAAATAGCGCGGGCCCAGCTCCAGCGGGTCGTGCTGGCCGAGGTCGCCGAGCAGGCGGCCGAGGGCCTGGTACTGCGGCGGGTTGGTGGCCATCAGCTGGTACTTGTAGCGGGCGTGGAAGTCGGTGATGACGCGGCGAGTCAGGCCGCTGGCCAGCAGGCGCTGCCATTCGGCGTAGGCGTAGACGCGGGTGAGGAAGTTCTCACGCAGCACCGGGTCGTTGAGGCGGCCGTCTTCCTCGATCGGCAGGTCCGGACGCAGGCGGCTGAAGGCCGCGGTGTACAGGCCGGTGCCGCCACCTTCGGCGGGGTAGCCGCTGTCCTGGTAGACCTTGACCCGCTCCAGGCCGCAGGAGGGTGATTTCTGCATGACGATATAGCCGCTGATATCGCCCAGCTCGCCAGCCATGCGCTGGCCATAGTCGCTCAGCGCCTGGCTGACATCGTGCTCGCGGTCTCGGCTGCCGATGGC
>JBBNAI010000249.1:0-1587 GCA_037994305.1 Pseudomonas sp.
AGGCCGGCGAGGAACAGGCGGCGGAAGGTGAAGCGCGCGGCGACCACGCGGTGCATGCCGCGGCCGATGTCCTGCATGATGCCGTTCATCTTCTGCGCGCCGTGGCTCATGCCGATGGCGAACACCAGGAACGGCACCAGCACCGAGTACGGGTCCAGTTCGTAGCCCAGCAGCGGCAGCAGGCCGAGCTGCCAGACCACCGCCACCAGCGAGCAGAGCACCACCAGCACGGTGCTGCGCACGCAGCGGGTGTACCAGAACAGCACCGCGGTGGTGATCAGGATGGCCACGGCGAAGAACAGCAGGATCTGCTTGAGGCCGGCGATCAGGTCACCAACCTTCTTGGCGAAGCCGGTGATACGAATGTCGATGCTGTCGCTCTGGTACTGGCTGCGCAGCGATTCCAGCTGGTCCGACAGGGTCGCGTAGTTGAGCGGCTGGCCGTCAGCGGTTTTCTCCAGCAGCGGCACGTAGATGATGCTGGAAGTCTGGTCGAAGGCCACCAACTGGCCGATCTCGTTGGACAACTGCACATTGCGCTTCAACGCCGCGAGGCTGTCCGCGCTGGCGTCGTAGTCATCGGGAATCACCGGACCGCCATCCAGGCCATCCTCGGTCACGGCCACCCAGCGCGTGGCCGGGGTCCACAGCGACTTCATGAAGGCGCGGTCGACACCGGGCAGCAGGTAGATCTTGTCGCTCAGCTCCTGCAGGGTCTTCAGGTAGTCGGCGTCGTAGATATCGCCCTGCTTGTTGACCACCGCGATGCGCAGCGCGTTGCCCAGCCCGGTCAGCTCCTTCTGGTGCTCCAGGTAGTTGGCGATGTACGGATGATGGGTCGGGATCATCTTCTCGAAGCTGGCGTTCAGCTCGATGCGCGTGGACTGGAAACCGAGGAACAGCGTGGTCACCAGGCACAGCAGCAACACCCACAGGCGGTGGTTGAACAGCGCACGCTCGACCACCGAGCCGGAGCGCGGATCGAAGCTGTCGAGGGCGCCCGCTGGGGACGCGTTGGAACTGCTAGAGGACGTCATAACCTCACTCCGAAACGGCGGTGGCTGGCTGCGGCACGCGCAGCAGGCCGGTGAAACCGGCGACGATCAGGCTGCCGTCGGCGGCCTCGATCAGGCTTGAAACGGGTTTGCCCAATGGCCGCCCGAGGAACTGCAGGGCCTCGCCCTGATTGACGAACAGCGCGCCGGCCTGGTTGGCCAGCACCACCGAGCCGTCGGCCCGGGTGGCCGCGTCGCTGAAGGACACCGGCATGGGCACCGGCATCGGCTGGAAGCTGGCGCCGGCGTCCGTGCTGATAAAGGCGTGGCCCTTCAGCCCGCCGACCAGCAGAGCGCCATCGGCACGACTCTGCAGGGTGAAAAAACTGCCCTCATAGGGGCTGTCCAACTGGGTGAAGGAGGCGCCGTCGTCAGTGGAGCGAGCCAGGTAGCCTTGCTCGCCGGCGAGGAACCAGAGAGCGCCCTGACGGCTGATGGCATACAGGTGCATGCCCATGTGGTTGTCGATGTGGCCCACCACCGATTGCCAGGTGGCGCCGCCATCAGTGGTCTGCAGCGCCAGGCCATAGGC
>JBBNAI010000250.1:0-1231 GCA_037994305.1 Pseudomonas sp.
GCTCACGGCTGTACCTCCAGCACGGTCGCGCCGGCTTCCTCCCGGCCTGGCTCGCCACGCAGGCGGGCGATGTCCTGCAGGTAATAGCAGCGGGCATAGAAGAACACCGCGGCGGCGGCGATGCTCACCAGTGGCACCAGCTGGAAGGCGGTTTGCAGGCCAAGCAGATCGGACAGGCGCCCGGTGATGAACGGCCCCGGCGCCAGGCCCAGCAGGTTGTTGGCCAGGGTCAGGGTGGCGAAGGCCGTGCCGTGCACCGAGTAATGGGTCAGGTTGGCGACCATGGCGCCGGCCGGACCGGTGGTACCGGCAGCGATCAGCATGCCCAGGCAGATCAGCGCCAGCTGGGCCGGGCCGGCTGGCAGGGCGAAGGCCAGCGACAGCAGCAGGCAGCTACCCAGGCAGTACGTGATGGCCAGGGCGATCTTGCGCTCCGGCGCGTTGCGGCACAGGCGGTCGCTGAGCATGCCGCAGAGAATCATCCCGGCACCGCTGCACAGCACGATGATGCCGGCCAGCGCACCAGCCTTGTCGGTGCCCATGGCGTAGTAGCGATTGAGGTAGCTGGGCATCCACACGATCACCGTGCCACCGACAAACAGCTGCAGGCCGCTGCCGATGTAGGCGGCGATCACCGAGCGACTGGCGTACAGGGTGCGCAACGGCCGCGCGGCCTTGTCCGCCGCCTGCTGGGCAGCACTGGCGAAGCGTTTGTGCGAGACCCGCGCCTCCTTGACGATCAGTGGGTAGGCCACCGCCAGCAGCAGGCCGAACAGGGCCATGCCGCCGAACGCCCAGCGCCAGCCCAGGTGCGCAGCAATGGCACCACCCAGGGCCATGCCCAGTACCGAGCCGAACATGCCACCGGCCATGAAGGCGCCGGTCAGGGTGGCGCGCATGTGTTTGGGGAATACCGACAGCACCACGGCGATGCCGACGCTGCCATAAGCGGCCTCGCCAACGCCGACCAGAAAGCGCGCGACCAGCATCTGCCCGTAACTTTCGGCCAGGCCGCAGCCGAGGGTCGCCAGGCTCCACAGCAGGGCCATCAGCGCCAGGCTGCGCACCCGGCCGAAGCGATCGGCCAGCAATGACAGGGGGAAGGTCAGCAGGCCGACCATCAGCGCGACGATGCCGCTGAGCAGGCCCAGCTGGCTGTCGGACAGTGCCCACTCGCCCTTCAGCAAGGGGAACACGGCGTTGAGCACCTGCCGCGACATGTAGTCGGAAA
>JBBNAI010000251.1:0-3039 GCA_037994305.1 Pseudomonas sp.
ACCGGCATCTGCTTCATCGGCGAGCGTCGTTTCAGCGACTTCCTCAAGCAATACCTGCCCGCCCAGCCCGGCAATATCGAGACGACCGAAGGTGAAGTGATCGGCCGCCATCACGGCCTGATGTACCACACCATCGGCCAGCGCCAGGGACTGGGCATCGGCGGCCTCAAGGATGCCAGCGACGAGCCCTGGTACGTGCTGGCCAAGGACCTGACGCGCAACGTGCTGCTGGTCGGCCAAGGCAACGAGCACCCCTGGCTGTTCAGCCGTGCCCTGCTCGCCTCGGAGATCTACTGGGTCAACCCACTGGACCTGAGCAGCCCGCGCCAGCTCAGCGCCAAAGTACGTTATCGCCAGGGCGACCAGGCCTGTACCCTGGAAAAGACCGCCAGCGGCTACCGCGCCGTCTTCGCCGAGCCGCAGCGCGCCGTCACCCCGGGCCAGTCCGTGGTGTTCTACGACGGTGAAATCTGCCTCGGTGGTGGCGTGATCGAAAGCGCCGAACCCTGGTTCGAAGGAGCCGGCCTGGCATGAGCAGCACTCACGATCAATTGATTGCCCTGGCAGCGGTCTTCCAGGCCGCCACCTTGGTGGACAAGCTCGCCCGTACCGGCCAGGCCAGCGAAGCCGATGTCGGCTGCCTGCTTGGCAGCCTGCTGGTGCGCGACCCGAAAAACACCCTGGATGTTTACGGTGGCGACGACCTCAACTTGCGCGAGGGCTACAAGGCCCTGGCCAGCGCCCTCGAGCGCAACCCGGCCAGCCTGCAGCGCGATCCTCTACGCTACGCCCTGGCCCTGCTCGGCCTGGAGCGACAACTGGCCAAGCGCGAGGACATGCTGCAAGTGCTCGGCACTCGCCTGGATCAAATCCAGCTGCAAGTCGGCCATTTCGGCCTGACCCACGACAACGTCGTGGCGGCCTGCGGCGGTCTGTACCAGGACACCATCAGTACCTTCCGCCAGCGCATCCAGGTGCAAGGCGACATGCGCTTCCTGCAGCAACCCGCCGTCGCCGCCAAGGTACGCGCCCTGCTACTAACCGGCATCCGCTCGGCTCGCCTGTGGCGCCAGCTCGGCGGGCATCGCTGGCAACTGGTGTTCAGTCGCGGCAAGTTGCTCAAAGAGCTATACCCGCTGCTGCGCCCGTAAACGCCGCACCACTCGTCGCCACAGACACACGAACTCGATAGCGCCGTCCGGCGCTCAGTCGCCGGATGGCGGCGAATGGGGCTAATTCGTGTATGATGTGCGCCCTTTTCGTTGACCGATAGCCCGAGAACGCCTCCATGCAGCTCTCCTCGCTCACCGCGGTTTCCCCCGTCGATGGCCGCTACGCCGGCAAAACCAGCGCACTGCGCCCAATCTTCAGCGAATACGGCCTGATCCGTTGCCGCGTCCTGGTCGAAGTCCGCTGGCTGCAGCGCCTGGCCGCCCACACCGGCATCCCGGAAGTGGCGCCCTTCTCTGCCGAAGCCCAAGCCATCCTCAACGAGCTGGCCGAGAACTTCGCCATCGAGCACGCCGAGCGCGTCAAAGAGTTCGAGCGCACCACCAACCACGACGTCAAAGCCGTGGAATACCTGCTCAAGGAGCAAGCCAAGCGCCTGCCCGAGCTGGCCAAGGTCAACGAGTTCATCCACTTCGCCTGCACCAGCGAGGACATCAACAACCTGTCCCACGCCCTGATGCTGCGCGAAGGCCGTGACAGCGTACTGCTGCCGCTGATGCGCCAGATCGCCGAAGCCATCCGCACCCTGGCCGTGCAGTTCGCCGCCGTGCCGATGCTCTCGCGCACCCACGGCCAGCCGGCCTCGCCGACCACCCTGGGCAAGGAACTGGCCAACGTGGTTTACCGCCTGGAGCGCCAGATCGCTCAGGTCGCGGCCGTGCCGCTGCTGGGCAAGATCAACGGCGCCGTGGGCAACTACAACGCCCACCTGTCGGCCTACCCGGATATCGACTGGGAAGCCAACGCCCGCGAATTCATCGAAGGTGACCTGGGCCTGCAGTTCAACCCCTACACCACGCAGATCGAGCCGCACGACTACATCGCCGAGCTGTTCGACGCCATTGCGCGCTTCAACACCATCCTCATCGACTTCGACCGCGACGTCTGGGGCTACATCTCCCTCGGCTACTTCAAGCAGAAGACCGTGGCCGGCGAAATCGGCTCCTCGACCATGCCGCACAAGGTCAACCCGATCGACTTCGAGAACTCCGAAGGCAACCTGGGTATCGCCAACGCCTTGTTCCAGCACCTGGCCAGCAAGCTGCCGATCTCCCGCTGGCAGCGCGACCTGACCGATTCCACCGTGCTGCGCAACCTCGGTGTCGGCTTCGCCCACAGCGTTATCGCCTACGAAGCCAGCCTTAAGGGCATCGGCAAGCTGGAGCTGAACGAAGCACGCATCGCCGCCGACCTGGACGCCTGCTGGGAAGTGCTCGCCGAGCCGATCCAGACCGTGATGCGCCGCTATGCCATCGAGAACCCCTACGAGAAGCTCAAGGAGCTGACTCGCGGCAAAGGCATCAGCCCGGAAGCCCTGCTGACCTTCATCGATGGCCTGGACATGCCAGCCGCCGCCAAGGAAGAACTCAAGCAACTGACTCCGGCCAACTACATCGGCAACGCCGTAGCCCAGGCCAAGCGCGTCTAACAGGCGCACCTTACTTGCACGCCCGGCTGTGCCGGGCGTTTTTATTTCAAAGGCTTGAACATGACTACTGACGTACCTCTTCAACTGCTCGGCGGTCTTACAGCCCGTGAATTCCTGCGCGACTACTGGCAGAAGAAACCCCTGCTGATCCGCCAGGCCATCCCCGATTTCGAGAGCCCGATCAGCCCGGACGAACTGGCTGGCCTGGCGCTGGAAGAAGAAGTCGAGTCGCGCCTGGTCATCGAGCACGGCGAGCGCCCGTGGGAGCTGCGTCGCGGCCCCTTCGCCGAAGACGCCTTCGGCCAATTGCCGGAGCGTGACTGGACCCTGCTGGTACAGGCTGTCGACCAATTCGTTCCCGATGTCGCCGAACTGCTCAA
>JBBNAI010000252.1:0-16020 GCA_037994305.1 Pseudomonas sp.
CCACCAGGCGCCCACGACCCGCGCCATGGGCGCTCTGCAGGAACTGCATGGCCGACGCAAGGATGGCTCGCTTTTCCCGGTTGACGTCGGCCTAAGCCCCGTGCCGGCGCGGGACGGCACCGGGATCCAGGTCGCCGTCTCCGTGCGCGACGTCACGGAGCGGAAACAGGCGGAGGTCGAACTGAAGGCGGCCAAGCTGAAGGCCGAAGAAGCCACGCGCATGAAGTCGATGTTCCTGGCGAACATGAGCCACGAGATCCGCACGCCCATGAACGCCATCATCGGCCTGTCCCACCTCGCCCTCAAGACGCCGCTGAGCAACAAGCAGCGCGACTACATCAGCAAGGTGCACAACGCCGGCACCTCGCTGCTGGCGATCATCAACGACATCCTCGACTTCTCCAAGATCGAGGCCGGCAAGATGGGGCTCGAGGTCATCCCGTTCCGCCTTGAGGACGTGCTCGAGAGCTTCACCAGCATGATCGGCCTGAAGGCCGAGGACAAAGGCCTGGAGTTGCTGTTCAACGCCTCGGCCGAGGTACCCACTGCCTTGCTCGGTGATCCGCTGCGCCTGGGGCAGGTGCTGATCAACCTCGGCAACAATGCAACCAAGTTCACCGAACAGGGCGAGATTGTGCTGGGCGTCGAGCGGCTGAGTGGCGATGCGGAGCGGGTGGAGCTGCACTTCTGGGTGCGTGACAGCGGCATCGGCATGAGCGAGGAGCAGTGCGAGCGCATGTTCCAGTCCTTCAGTCAGGCGGACAGCTCGATCACCCGGAAATATGGCGGCACGGGGCTTGGCTTATCCATCTCCAAGCGCCTGGTGGAGTTGATGGACGGCGATATCTGGGTGGAAAGTACGCTCGGTAGTGGTTCGACTTTCCACTTCCGGGTGATCCTGGGCCTGCAGAGCGAGGTGCAGCCACGGCGGATGTTCACCGTCGACGAGCTGCTGGGTGTCCGCGTGCTAGTGGTGGACGACAACGCCAGTGCCCGCGAGATTCTCTCGGGCATGGCCAGCGGCTTCGGCGTCGAGGTGGATGTCGCGGATAGCGGTCGCGCGGCTCTGCGCATGCTGGTGGAAGCCGAGCAGAAGGCGCTGCCCTATGACCTGGTGCTGATGGACTGGCGCATGCCGGGCATGGACGGGGTGGAGACGGTGCGGCAGATGCATGCGGCCAACCTGACGCACACGCCTTCGGTGATCATGGTCACCGCCTTCGGTCGTGAGGAGGTGCGTGAGCAGGCTCTGCGGCAGGGCGTACAACTGCCACAGGTACTGACCAAGCCGGTAACGCCTTCGACCCTGCTCGAGGCCATCGGTGCCGCGCTCGGCAGGGGTGTGCAGAACGAGAGCCGAGCCAGTGCGCGTGGTGAGCAAAATAGCAGCGCCATGACCAGCCTGAACGGTGCCCGCCTGTTGCTGGTGGAAGACAACGAGCTGAATCGCGAACTGGCCGTCGAGCTGTTGCAGGATGCCGGTATTGAGGTGTGCCTGGCTTTCGATGGGCAGCAGGCGCTCGACCTGCTGGCCCGCGATGCCGACTTCGATGGTGTATTGATGGATTGCCAGATGCCGGTAATGGACGGCTACACCGCCACCCGCCGTATTCGTGAACAGGAGCGCTTCGCCGAACTGCCCGTGATCGCCATGACCGCCAATGCCATGGATGGTGACCGCGAGCGAGCTCTGGATTGCGGCATGAACGACCATATCTCCAAACCGCTGAATGTCGCTGGGATGTTCGCCACCCTGGCCAAGTGGGTACAACCGGGGCCCAGTCGTGCTGTCCCGGCGCAGGCAGAGGCACCCCTTGCACTGGCGCTTCCCTCGGGCCTGCCTACCAGCTTGCCCGGCATTGATCTGGTGGCCGGCATGGCCACCTGCATGGGCAAGGTCGACCTCTACCTGCGTCTGCTGCGTAAGTTCCGTATCAGCCAGAGTGGCTTCCACCTCGAATTCCTTGCTGCCCGCAGTAGCGATGACGCTACGGCGGCGACGCGCGTGGCCCATACCTTGCGAGGCACCGCAGGCAACATCGGCGCCAACGGGCTGGCGAGTGTCGCAGCGACTCTGGAACAGGCGTGCCTGGACGGTACGGCGGAGGCTGTGTCTGGCCTGCTGGCAGAGGTAGAGAAGTGCCTGGAAGTGGTTCTGGCTGGGTTGGCAGTGTTGGCCGAGCCAGAGTCATCCGACGGGCCTGCAGCGTCGCCGCAGATCAGCAGAGAGCTGCGAGCGAACATGGCCACCGTCAGGCATTTGCTGGCGGATAGCGACACCGAGGTCTTGTCCCTGCTGCGCGGGCTAAAGAGTCAGGCGTCTGATCCTGCAGTGGCCGAACAATTGCGAAGAATTGTCCAACATGCCGAGCAGTTCGATTTTGACCAGGCGCTCGAGCTGATGCAGAACCTGGAGAAGAGCCTGGGCTGAGTTCAGCCTGCTAGCAGGCAGGGAGCCGCCGAGGGGCTCCCTGCAGAAGCGCTAGGTGTGCGCATCAACAATCCATTTCACGCGTTGAAGGGCATCTTTCAACGTCGCAATATCAACAGAGCCCAGTGCCAGGCGGATGGCATGTGGCACATGAATGGAAGTGGAGAAGGGTTCTGCCGTGGAGACGGATATCTTTTCGCGCATCAGTGCCATGGCAATCTGGTCGGCGCGAGCATCTTCCGAAAATGACAGCCAGACAAAGTAAGAGGATGGATGGCTGACGTAGTTAAGCCCTTTCAGCACCTCGCGGACCAATCGCTGTCGAGATTGGGCATCGTGGCGCTTTTGCGCTTCAAGCCGGCTGACCGTGCCATCGTCCAGCCAGGCCGTGGTGATGGCGGTCAGTATTCCGGGTGTGTTCCAGGTGGTTGCCCGGATTGCGCGTTCTAGCGCCGGGACTAGCTCGAGAGGTGCCGCGACGAATCCCACGCGCAAACCGGTCGCCACGCTCTTTGAGAGCCCGGAGACATACACGGTTCTTTCCGGTGCAAGCTCGGCCAGTGGGGCCGGTGCGTCTTCTGCCAGGTAGGCATAGGCAGCATCTTCAATGAGGGTCAGGTGATGGGTGCGCGCGATGCTTACGAGCCTGTCTCGTGCCGAGACGCTCATGACCCAGCCTAGTGGGTTGTGCAGGGTGGGCATGGTGTAGACGGCACGTATCGTTCTGCTTCGGCATAGCTTTTCCAAGCCATCCAGGTCTGGTCCGGTTTCCGTTACGGGAACTGCAACCACCTCAAGGTGCAGGGAGTCGGCAAGCACGTTGAAGCCTGGGTAGGTCAGGGCATCTGCTGCGACTACATCGCCGGGTTTCAACAGCGCCATGAGTGTCACGGCCAATCCATGCTGGGCGCCGTTTACCATCAGTACTTGCTGTGCCTCCACCGTCAGCCCACGACTCGCCAGATGGCGCGCCACGGAGGCGCGTTCATGCAGACGCCCTGCGTGCGGTTGATAGCGCAACAGGGATTCCAAATCACCCGACAAGGCCAGTTGACGCAGTGCATTGCGCAGCAGCTCGGTCTGACCCGGCAGTGATGGGTAATTGAAGTTGAGGTCTGTCATGCCCACGGCAACATCGTGCTGGTCAATGCCCAGACCGGGGGGCAGCGCAGTCTCCCGGACAAATGTGCCCCTGCCTGTCTCGCCACTGACCAGCCCCATCGCTTCCAACTCTGCGTACACCCGACTTGCAGTGGCTAGTGCAAGCCCCTGTGTCGTGGCGAGTTGACGGTGTGTGGGTAAACGCGTGCCCGGCGTCAGCTTCCCTGCGCGAATTTCCGCTGCGAATTCATCGACAACGGTTTTGTATCGGGACTTGGCCATGCGCGAATGTATCCATGACAATTTTTTGATTGCACCAATTGTGCGCCATAGGATTGCACCGGGGAATCAATGCCGAGCCTGATCGAATGGAACGCACCACGAACATGAGCCAATCAAGTACCGACACCCGCGCGAGCGGATGGGTCAACGGTTTTATCGGCGTGCTGATCTTCAGTGGCTCGCTGCCGGCAACACGCGTTGCGGTGCTGGAGTTCGATCCGCTTTTCCTGACCGTTGCCCGCGCCACCATTGCAGGCATTCTGGCCC
The DNA here is from genome assembly GCA_037994305.1 of Pseudomonas sp. Taxonomy (GTDB): domain Bacteria; phylum Pseudomonadota; class Gammaproteobacteria; order Pseudomonadales; family Pseudomonadaceae; genus Aquipseudomonas. The sequence continues at coordinate 4,082 of JBBNAI010000252.1, forward strand.
TTGGCATCCTGCTGCTGTTCAAGCAGAAGCGACCCGGGCGCAGTCAGCTTGTATCCCTGGTTGTCGTTTCGCTCGGGGTTGTCGTCGGTTTCCCCCTGTTGACGGCGCTCGCGCTACAGCACGTGACCTCGGCCCACTCCATCGTTTTCCTTGGCATGTTGCCGCTTGCCACGGCGGCATTTGGCGTCCTGCGCGGTGGCGAACGACCGCGCAGGGCGTTCTGGTTGTTCTCGATACTCGGGAGCCTGCTGGTTGTCGGTTACGCTATTTCCCAAGGACTCACGGCATCGCCGCAGGGCGATCTGCTCATGCTGCTGGCGATACTTGTATGCGGTCTCGGTTACGCCGAAGGCGCGAAGCTTTCCAGGACACTGGGCGGCTGGCAGGTGATTTCCTGGGCGCTGGTGCTTTCGCTTCCCGTCATGGCGCTGCTGGCGGGACTACGGATGCCAGGCAGCTTCGCAACGATCACCCTGTCGGCATGGATCAGTCTGGGGTACGTATCACTTTTCAGCATGCTGATCGGCTTCGTCTTCTGGTATCGCGGACTCGCCCAGGGCGGTATCGCCGCTGTCGGCCAGCTTCAGCTGCTACAACCTTTCTTTGGCCTGGCTCTGGCCGCTACATTGCTCCATGAGCAGGTCAGTATCGGCATGCTAGGGGTGACCGTTGCAGTGATTCTCTGTGTTGCGGGTGCGAAGCGATTTTCCTCGTAAGAAAATTGCAATCGCAGTGCGGGCTTGGGGTGTGGCTTGACGGTGGGGCAGGGATTAACAGACGCCAGTTCTGTTCATAGTCTTGTCACTTTCCCTATCAGGTTTGCTTTGGGCACTGTGCCCCAGTAACGACTGTCATTAGAGTTGTGTCGATTATCGCCGAGCATAAAGAACTCGTTTTCTGAGACGAGCCGTTCTTTCATATTCAGGCTGTTTGGTCGTGCCTGGCTTTGGTCGAGGTTCACGTAAGGCTCGGCCAGTGGCTTGCCGTTAATGAAAACAGTGCCATCTCGTATTGCCACCCGCTCTCCTGGGAGGGCTATCAAGCGTTTTAGATAGTTAGCACCGAGCTGAGGTCGGCGGAATACCACCAGATCACCACGTTGCGGATTGCCCAGCGCATAGGGCCAGGCATTGGCAAAAACAAGGTCGCCCTGGCTGATTGTGGGGGCCATGGAGTTGGCTGGAATGCTGAAAGTGGTGATGCCAAACAGGCGCAATCGAGGGTCGAGACTGGCAGTGCCGAGAGGGTTGAATACATAGAGGCCCAGTGTCAGCAGGGCTGCCGTACTGAACAGTTTCCAGAATCCGATCCGCATAGTGTCTCTACCTTGTCGAGGCATGCCCCGAACTTCCGTGGTACTGGGTTGTGCAGGTGTGCTGGATTAGCAGGCCTCCTGTCACTGTGGTTGTACGCAACGTACGGTAAGCAATGCGTACGTAGCGATGCAAGCGGCTCGCTGGAGCCATTCGAGCAGGAGTCGATGCTGCTTCGGCCGGAACGTCCGGCCGAAGGTGAGCCCGAGTGTTGCGGCTTAGCCGCGGCTGGGGATCGCCAGCCCGCGGATCACTGCCGGGCGGCTGACGAAGGCTTCCAGGGCGCGCTGTACATTGGGGAAACGATGGAACTCCACCAGCTCGCCGGCGCCGTAGAAGCCGACCAGGTTGCGAATCCACGGGAAGCAGGCGATGTCGGCGATGCTGTATGAGTCGCCCATGATCCATTCGCGGCTTTCCAGGCGGCGGTCGAGCACGCCGAGCAGGCGTTTGGATTCGTCGACGTAGCGGTCACGTGGGCGCTTGTCGTCGAAGTCCTTGCCGGCGAATTTGTGGAAGAAGCCGAGCTGGCCGAACATCGGGCCGATTCCGCCCATCTGGAACATCAGCCACTGGATGGTTTCATAGCGGCCGGCGGCGTCCTGGGGGATGAGCTGGCCGGTCTTGTCGGCGAGGTAAATCAGGATCGCACCGGACTCGAACAGTGGCAGGGCTTTGCCGTCCGGGCCGTTGGGGTCGATGATCGCCGGGATTTTGTTGTTCGGGTTGAGCGAGAGAAATTCCGGGGTGAGCTGGTCGTTGGTTTCGAAGCTGACCAGGTGCGGCTCGTAGGGCAGGCCGATTTCTTCCAGCATGATCGAGACCTTGACCCCGTTGGGCGTGGGCAGCGAGTAGAGCTGCAGCCGTTCGGGATGGGCGGCGGGCCATTTGCGGGTGATGGGGTAGGCGCTGAGGTCTGACATGCGAACTCCGGTCGGGATGGCAAAAAGGCAGGATAGCGGGCCGAGCAGGTGGGCGTGAATGCTCATCCTGTTTTTACCTGACACGCCAGAAGCCGGTATGGTTCGCCCAACGCCGCCGCTCACGACCCGCTGCCGGGGTGAGGCGGCTATTGCATCCAGCACAAGGAGAACCCTGATGAGCCTGCACGGCGATTACGATTCGCAGAACATCTTTGCCAAGATCATTCGTGGCGAAGCCCCTTGCTACAAGCTGTACGAGGACGACGACGTGCTCGCCTTCCTCGATGTTTTTCCGCAGTCCTACGGCCACACGCTGGTGATTCCCAAGCGTTCGGCGGCGCGCAATATCCTTGAAGTCGACCCGGATGCGCTGAGCAAGATGGCCCTGGCGGTGCAGAAGCTTACCCGCGTGCTGGTGGAGGAACTGGAGCCGGCCGGTGTGCAGGTGGCGCAGTTCAACGGTAACCCGGCGGGGCAGACGGTATTCCACATTCACATGCACATCGTGCCGCGCTACGAGGGTGACACGCTGGGTGTGCACGCCAGCACCAAAGCCGATGCTGACGCGTTGGAGAAGCTGCAGGCGCGACTGGTGAAGCGTATCAACGGCTAAGTGAGCCGGATGGGGAAGAGGGCGTGCCGGTGATGCCGGCACGCCTTTTTTATTGCGTGGAGATTACTGCTCCAGCGCCAGGGCGATTTCCGGGCAGTGCGGCTCGCCGTCGCCCAGTTGCCGTTTGATCCACAGCTCGGCCTTGGTCTGCCAGCTGGCGAGGTCGTTCTCGAGGATGGCGATGGCGTCCTTGTCGCCATTGGCCGCTGCCTTTTCCAGCCAGAGCTGGCTCTGTACCTGGTCGACCGGCATGCTGAGGCCACGGCTGTAGGCATCGCTGAGGCTGAACTGGGCGAATTCGTTGCCGTTCTGCGCCGCCTTGCACAGCCAGTACAGGGCCTTGGCGTCGCTGCTGGCATAGCGTTCGGCGAGTTCGTCGCCCCCCATGCTGGCGTACAGGTCGAGGGTGCCGCGCTGCTCGCTCAGGTATTGCTCGCCCAGCAGATACTGGGCTTGGGCATGGCCTTGCTCGGCGGCTTTTTCCAGCCATTGCATGGCGCTGAAGAGTTCCTCGGCGGTCTGCCGATCGTACAGAATCTCGCTACCCAGCTCGGCCTGGGCCATGGCCAGGCCCTGGTCGGCGGCCTGTTGCAGCCAGTGCATGCGAGGCTCGTTGCCGCCGGGCAGCAGCTGGTCGCGGTAGAACATGGCGATCTCGAAGGCTGCACGGCTGATGCCTTGTGCGGCGGCCTTGGCATACCACTCCTCGGCCGGCTCGTACTGCTGGTGGGTGTAGTGGTAGTAGCCGATGTTGAACTGGGCGCAGGCGTCGCCGCTATCGGCTTGCTGCTGATACAGGCGAATGCTTTGTGGCTCATCCTCGATGTTGACCTTGCAGCCGGGGGCAACTTCGGCCTGGGCGGTGAGCGCCAATAGCAGGGGCAGGCCGGCCAGGGTCTTGAGCAACAGCTGGGGTAGGGGGCGCATGGAGTCCTTTCTCGGTGGGGTCGGGCGGGCTGACGGGGCAACTGTGCGGAGGGTCTGGCTTCGAGATCCTGTCGAAGCCAGACCCTGCGGCAGGGTGCCGACCTTAGCCAATTCCCCTGCAAGCCGACAAGCCGCGTGTGTATTTGGCAGCCACCTTCAGGCTGCAGTGTGACCGCCGCGAGAGTCTGGGCAAAAAAAAAGCGTGCCGGCTAAGCGGCACGCCTTTCTGTCCTCCTCAAGCAGAACGGGGCGATTACCCGCTTACTTTTTGGTATCCATCGCATTGAGGATGGTGAAGAACAGGTCGGTCTGGTCCGTCAGGCCGGTGACGTTGGCGGCGTGCGGGCCGTAGGCGGCGATGCGCAGTTGGCTGCCGGTGTGTTCCTGCGAGCTGCCTTCGGAGTTGCCGTAGCTGATGGCCATCGGTGCGCCGTCCTTGGTGGTGAGCATCTGGCTCAGGCCGGGCGCCGAGGTTTCCGGGGCGACGATCTGGCTGGAGTGGGCGTGGTCGGCGGTGACGATGACCAGGGTGTTGCCATCGGCCTTGGCGAAGGCCAGGGCTTTCTGTACGGCTTCGTCGAGGTCGACGGTTTCACCGATCTGCCCGCACGGGTTGGCAGCGTGGTCTTGCTTGTCGATGGACGCCCCTTCGACCTGCAGGAAGAAGCCCTTGCGGTTGTCTTTCAGCAGTTCGATCGCCTTGACTGTCATGTCGGCCAGGGTCGGGATATCGGCAGTACGGGCCGCGTTGGGCTGGCAGATCACGGCGGGCTGGTTGAGGTTGCCGTGGTAGCTGGCCTGCGGGCCGAGCCAGCGCACCGGCATGTTGCCGGTGGAGAACAGGCCCAGCAGCGGCTGCTTCTGGTTGGCGCTCTTCACGGCCTTGAGGCCACTGAGGTTGTCCACCAGTTGGAAGCCGCGCTCAGTGGCCTGCACGCGCAGGGTCTTGCCGCTCCATTTGCCGGCTTTGGCCGCTTCATTGAAGCTGGCGGAACCGCCGCCGAGGACTACGTCCGGGCGGGTGTTGAGCAGTTGTTCGCTGATCGAGCCGAGGCCACCGTTTTCCAGGGCGTTGCTCGGGCACTGGATGCTGGTGGCGTTGGGGCCGTAGCACTTGCGCCCGGTCACGTGGGAGAACAACGCAGCCGGGGTGGCGTCCTGGATTTCGGCGGTGGAGACGTTGCCGGTGGCCTTGCCATTCTGCTTGGCGATTTCCAGCAGGGTCTTGTGCGGCTTCTCGTGGATGTCCACGCCCAGGGCGCCGTTGTAGGTTTTCACCCCGGCCGACCAGGCGGTGGCGGAGGCGGCGGAGTCGGTCACGTAGTCCGGCAGGCCGCTGTCCTTGTGCAGGGCGTAGTGGGTGTACTGGCCGGTCAGCGGCAGGGCGTCGATGCCCTTGAAGAAGCCGCCGGCACCCAGGGCGTAGTTACGCGCAATGGTGATTTCCGAGTCGCCCATACCATCGCCGATCAGCAGGATGACGTTCTTCGCGGTCTTGTCGCTGAGCGAGTCTTTCAGTGCGTCGGTCAGGTCGCGGCTGACCCGGCGGGCGCCACCGTATTCGGTGATGTCGCCACGGGCCTGGCGATTCATCAGGGCCTTGGCGTCCTGTGGGTCGTCCTTGGCGAAAGTCGGCGTGGCGCTGCCGAGCAGAGCGGCGGAAATGGCGAGGGAGAGGGCCAGCGGAGTGCGAATGAGCATGCGAAAAGTCCCTGTATCGAGTGGAAAAGGAGGGTGCTATTCGGGACTGCGCCAGCTTGCCTGGCCCCGCAAACGATCAAGCAAGGCGAGGGTATGGGTGGTTGATTAAGGTCGGATGACAGTGACCAACGACGTGGCGGCAGTGAGGTGTAGCGCACGAAAGGATCAATCTGCCGCCTCTGGTCAGCCCGCCGGGCCGTGCTGCTGTCAGCTGGGATGCTTCGGCTAAAGTCAATCGGTGCACTTGTGGACGCAATGGAGCGGCGCCGGCCCGGTACCGCCGAACATGCCAGGGATCAGCAGCCATGCCACGCAGCATCCGACTCCGCCCGTTGATTGTGCTGACCTGCGTGTTCCTGGTGATATGCACCGGGGCCACTATTGCCTTGCTGGCCTATGAGCGCGGCACGCAGGTGATCTACCGCAATGCACTGGCGGCTGCCGAGCGTGCGGGAGATGTGACCAGCCGCGAGTTTTCCTACAGCCTGGTGCCGATTCGCTCGGCTGTGCGCCTGTTTGCGCGCAACCCGAGTCTGCGCGGCAGCGGGTTGGTCGACCAGTTGCGAATGCTGCCGCTGATGGCCGAGGCGCTGCGCGCATTACCGGCGGCACGGGCATTCTTCTTTGCCGATCAGCAGGGCAACCTGTTCTACCTGCGCGAGCCGCTGGAGTCGCTTGACCAGCAATTGCCTGCCAGCACCGCTTATGTGGCGTTGAGCGTCAGCCGGCAAGGGACGCAGCTGCAGGCCATGCGCCTGTATTTCAATGCCGAGCTGGATGAATTGGCACGCCACGACGACCCGCAGTCCGCGCTGCTCGACGCCTCGCAGCGGCCCTGGTTCCAGCAGGCCCTGGCCAGCCAGGGCACTGTCCGCACGGAGCCGTATCATTTCTTCAGCAGTGACGAAATCGGTTCGTCCATCGCCCTGGCGACCCAGGACAAACAGTGGGTGGTAGGGGCTGACCTGAGTCATCACCGGCTCGATCAGATGCTTCAGAAAAACCGCATGACCGCTTCGACGCGCCTGATCCTGAGTAATCTCACGGGCCAGGTGCTGGCAACCGATGATCCCAACATTTTCCATCCCGGCAGCCGCGAGCCACCGCGCCTGGCCGGTTTGCCGGAGCCCGAGCTGAAAGCCCTGGTCGAGTTGCCGCAGGTGGCTTCGAAGGGCTTGGTGAAACAGCAGGTCGGCTCGCGTACCTGGCATGTGCAGCGGCAGCTTCTGCAGTTCGAAGCCTCCGAACCGCTGCTGCTGGACATCCTGGTGCCGGAGGACGAGTTGTTCGCCGCCGCCCGCACGATACGCAACGGCATGCTCATCGACACCCTGGCCATCCTGCTGCTGGCCGTGCCGCTGGCGATCTGGCTGTCCGGTTTGCTGGTGACATCGATCGCCGCTCTGACGCGCAAGGCAGAGGCTCTGCGCCACTTCGATTTCGAAGCCGGCAAGACGCCGCTGCGCAGCAAGATCAGCGAAGTGCGCCAGTTGGACAGTGCCATGAGCCACGGCGGTGAGACGTTGCAGCGGTTCATCAAGACCCTGGGGCGTCTGAGTGTCGAGGCCAACTTCGAGCAGCTGCTGCCGAACTTGCTGCGCAGTACCAGCGAGGCCTGTAACGCCCGGGGCGGCCTGTTGTATATCCAGCAGGGCGATGCCTTGAAACTGGTGGCCGGGCTCTGGCAGGAGCGAGAGCTGGAACTGGATGAAACGCTCGGCGCGGTGCTGTTCGGCGCCCAACAGGCTTTGGTCGAACAGCGGCTGCTGGCCCAGCCGGCAGATGCCGAGGCGTGCGCGATGCTCGATCTGCCATCGACCGCGACCCTCAATGTGCCGCTGTTCAATCGCAAGCAGCAGCGTGTGGGGGCGCTGGTACTGTTCAATGAGGTGCCGCTGGAAAGCTACCAGCTGCACTTCGTCGAGGCGCTTTCCGGCTTCGCTGCGGTGGCACTGGAAACCCGTGGCCTGATCGAACTGCAACGGCAACTGTTCGAGGCCTTCATCGAACTGATCGCCAGCGCCATCGACGCCAAAAGTCCCTACACCGGCGGACACTGCTCGCGAGTACCGGAGGCCGCCAAGCTGCTGGCCGAAGCGGCTTGCGCGGAAACCCAGGGGCCCTACGCCGACTTCAGCATGAGCAGTGATGACTGGCGGGCACTGCATATCGGTGCCTGGTTGCACGACTGCGGCAAGGTCACCACCCCGGAATACGTGGTCGACAAGGCGACCAAGCTGGAAACCCTGTACGACCGCATCCACGAGGTGCGTACACGCTTCGAGGTGCTCAAGCGCGATGCGCAGATCACCTACCTGCAAGCGCTCCAGGACGGCGCCGAGCCTGAGTCGGCGCGTGCCGTGCGGGATGCTCTGATCGTGACCCTGGACGAGGAGTTCGCCTTTGTCGCCGGTTGCAACACCGGTAGCGAGTTCATGGGCGAGGCGCAATTGCAGCGCCTGCACGGCATCGCCGAGCGCACCTGGCTGCGTACCTTGGATGATCGCCTGGGGATCGCTGGTGAGGAGCGTCTGCGCAAGGAGCAGCAGCCGGTGGACGCGTTGCCGGTGTTGGAAAAACTGCTCGCCGATCGGCCCGAGCAACGTATCGAGCGCCGCGACAGCGAGCGTTATGCCGCGGATAACCCGTGGGGTTTCAAGATGCCAATCCCCGAGTTGCTGTATGACCGCGGTGAGCTGAAGAACCTGTCGATCCGCCGTGGCACCCTGACCGAGGAAGAGCGCTACAAGATCAACGAGCACATCGTGCAGACCATCCGCATGCTCAATGCCTTGCCGTTTCCGGCCGAGCTGGCGCAGATCCCGGAGATCGCTGGCGGCCACCATGAGCGGATGGATGGTAGGGGCTACCCCTGCGGCCTGACTGGCGAGCAGCTCAGCCCGCAGGCGCGGATGATGTCGATCGCCGATGTGTTCGAGGCGTTGACCGCCCGTGATCGCCCCTACAAACCGAGCAAGACCTTGGCGCAGGCGCTGCGTATCATGCGCAGCATGAGCGAGGAGGGGCATCTGGACCCCGAGCTGTTCAGTATCTTCCTGCGCTCCGGTGCCTGCCTGCGTTACGCCGAGCAGTACCTGGAGGCGGACCAGTGCGATACCCGCGAGTTGCTCGAGTTTCTTCCGGCTCCGGCTGGGCGTGCCTCGGACGGCTCGACACGGGGCTGAGCGCACGGGACTATTCGGCACGTTGACCAGCAAAAGAAGGGGCAAGGGGCATGAGCCGTATCAAACTGGGGGCCGTTCTGGCGGTGCTGCTCAGCAGCCAGGCGGCGCACGCCGCGCCATGGCCGGCGCGCGAGATGTTCAAACAGGCCTGCCTGACCAGCGCGCGTGATGCGCTCGACGCCAAGGTTGCCGAGGCCTATTGCGAATGCACGGTGGCGAACATCGCCCAGCGCTTCAGCCCGGCTCAACTCGCCGGGCTGGATCAACCGCAATTGCCCGCCGATGTGCAGAGTGGCCTGCGCGAGGTGTCCGGTATCTGCATGAAGAAGCTGAACCTCTGAGCACCTGATCAAACCGCTTTCCAGGGAAGTCACCTATGCGTCGCCTGCCGTCTCTCACCGCGCTGCGTACCTTTGAAGCGGCGGCGCGGCATGCACATTTCGGCCGGGCGGCCGCGGAGCTGTGTGTCACCGATAGCGCCGTCAGCCATCAGATTCGCCAGCTGGAAGAGCAGCTCGGCGCCAGCCTGTTCCAGCGGGATGGTCGCCAGGTGCGCCCTACACCGCAGGCCAAGCGGCTGCTGCGCAGCCTGCAGCAGGCCTTCGAGCTGATCGGCGAAGCCTGTGATGAACTGCGTGATCCGGGCTCGCAAGCGCAATTGCGCATCGCGGTGACCGCCGAGCTGGCGCAGAAGTGGCTGGTCGGTCGCCTGGCCGATTTCAGCGAGCGTTATCCGCAGATCACCCTGCACCTCTACGAGCAGCCACTGGAGGCGACCCAGCCGGGCGAGGAGATCGACCTGGCGATCACCTATGGCACCGGTCCGGCGGATGGCAGCGCCTACTTCGTGCGGCCATTGCCGACCCTGCTGTTTTTTCCGGTGTGCAGCCCCAGTCTGTTCAACCAGTTGCCGCTCAAGCACCCGCGCGACCTGGCGCGCCACTGCTTGCTGCACGACGACCAGGACGGCAAGACCTGGACCGCCTGGCTGGCCACTCACGCCGGTGATATCCAGCCGCAGCGCCATCTCTATCTTGGCCATGCCGGGCTGACCATGGAGGCCGCCGCACGCGGCCAGGGCGTGGCCATCGGCGACAACCTGACCAGCGCCGAGGACCTGGCCAGTGGTCGCCTGGTGCGCCCGTTCGCCGCTAGTGTGGCTTCGCTCGGGCAGTACGCGCTGGTCTGCGAACGCCTGCGCCTGGACAAGCCAGCAGTGGCGCAGTTCGTCGAATGGTTCACTGATCAGTTGGTCGACCTGTGAATTGAATTCAGCTATTCCGCGATAATGGTCATTGGTCGCGGACGCTCTGCCACGGGTACTGTCGGGCTATTCCTCAGCCACCGACGAGTACCCTGCAATGGCCCGCTCCCTGACTTCTCTGCCCAAAACCGACGGCTTCCGCCTGCCCGGTGAGTTCGAACCCAAGGCCCGCTGCTGGCTCGGCTGGCCTGAGCGCACGGACGTCTGGCGCAATGGTGCCAAGCCAGCACAGAAAGTCTGGGTGGATATCGTCACGGCGATTGCCAGCAGCGAGCCGGTCACCGTGTGCGCCTCGGCCAGCCAGTACGCCAACGCTCGGCGCCAGCTGCCGGCCTATGTGCGGGTGGTGGAGATGACCTGCAACGACACCTGGTTCCGCGACAGCGGCCCGGCCTTCCTGGTCAATGACGAGACGGGCGAGGTGCGCGGTGTGGACTTCGAGTTCAACGCCTACGGCGGCCTCGACGGCGGCCTCTACTACCCCTGGGACAAAGACGACCAGATCGCCCAGAAGATTCTCGAGATCGAAGGCTACGACCGTTACCGCGCGCCCTTCATCGCCGAGATGGGCGGCATCCAGAGCGATGGTCAGCGCACCCTATTGACCACCGAACAGTGCCTGCTCAACCGCAACCGCAACGCCCACCTGGGCAAGGACGAAGTGACCCGTCGCCTGCAGGACTACCTCGGCGCCGAGCAGGTGATCTGGCTGCCGCGCGGCTGCAAGTTCGACGAAACCGACGGCCATATCGACGACCTGGCCTGCTTCGTTCGCCCCGGCGTGGTGGTGCAGCAGTGGACCGATGATCGCGACGATCCGCAGTGGGAAATCTACCAGGAGGCCTACGACATCCTGCGCAGTACCCGTGACGCCCAGGGCCGCGAACTGGAGGTACACAAGTTGCCGCAACCGCGTGTGCTGGAGTGGACGGCGGAAGAGGCCGAGGGCCTGGATCAGGACGACGCCACCCATACGCGCCAGGCCGGTACGCAGATCTGCGCCTCGTACATCAACTACTACGCCGGCAACTCGGCCATCGTCGTGCCGCTGTTCAACGATCCTTGTGATCGCGTGGCCCAGGCCACCCTGGCCGAACTGTTCCCCAAGCACCGCATTCTCGGCATCGAGAACTCGCGGGAAATCCTCCTGGGTGGCGGCAACGTCGCCTGCATCACCATGCCGCAGTACGCCGCGCCCACGCGCGGTTAAGGAGAGCACGATGAAGTTTTCCGCCTCGTTGTTGGCACTGGCCCTGGCCGTCTGCGCGCATGCGCAGGCGGGCGAGGCGCCGAAGCAGGTCAACCTGTACATCTGGAGCGAGTACCTGGCGCCAGACACCCTGAGCAGCTTCGAGGAGAAGACCGGGATCAAGGTGGTGGTCGACCATTTCGATTCACTGGAGACCGTGGAAACCAAGCTGCTTACCGGGCGCAGCGGTTACGACCTGGTGCTCACTGCCGGCCAGCACCTGCAGCGGGCAATCAGCAGCGGTGCCCTGCAACCCTTGGACAAGGCCGCGCTGCCGCATTATGCCGGCCTCGACCCGGAGTTCACCGGGCACATGGCGGCGTTCGATCCGGGTAATCGCTACGCCGGCCTGTATGTCTGGGGCACCACCGGCTTCGGCTATCAGCAGCAGGCCATCGCCAAGCGCATGGCCAATGCGCCGACGGACAGTTGGGCGATGTTGCTGGATCCTGAAGTGGTGGCGAAATTCGCCGACTGTGGGGTGAGCTTCCTCAATGATCCCAACGAGGTGTTCGCCGCGACCTTCCGTTACCTCGGCCTGGATATAAACAAGCAGAGCCTCGACGACCTCAAGCTGGCCGAGGCGCACCTGACCAAGGTGCGGCCATCGATCCGCTACTTCGACAACGACCGCAATATCGCCGACCTGGCCAATGGCGACACCTGCCTGGCGATGTCGTGGAACGGCAACGTATCGATCGCCGCCGGCCAGGCGCAACAGGCCGGCAAGCCGTACAGCCTGCACTACAGCATTCCTAATGAAG
>JBBNAI010000253.1:0-12827 GCA_037994305.1 Pseudomonas sp.
AGTGGCTACACTAGCACCAGCGCATAACAAGGAGTGCCCGTCTGAATCGTTTCCTGCTCATTCCCGCAGCCCTCGCCCTGGCCAGTTTGAGCGGCTGCATGAACAATCAGCAATTCATTGCCTCGAATCAGGATGCGGCGCTCAAAGCCACCCTGTCACGGGCCGGCTTCGAGCTGGACTGCAAGGACGTGACCCCCTCGGTGCTGTCCAGCAAGGTGGTGGAAAGCCGCTTCGGCTATGAACGCACCGAGTACACCATTGGCGTGCGTGGCTGTAACAAGCGAGCGGTGTACCTGGCCTACTGCCTGACGCCGGACAACTGCAATGCCATCAGCGACACCGCCCGTATTCACGACCAGCAATAACACCCGGGCGGCACGCAGCCGCCACACCCACCGCGTTTAACGCCCGGCGCGCGATTCACGAATGTAGAAGCGCGCCTTTTCCGCCTTGCCCGTGCACCCCTCATAGGCCTCGAACTGTTGCTGGGTCTTGGCCGCAGTGAGCAGCGAGAGCGCCTTGGAGTAGCTCACGGTGCCGGCAAAGCCTTCGGCCTTGGCGATATCCAGTTCACGCCAGGCGCTGTCCAACTGGCTGCCGCAACTCTCGCGGTAGGCCGTGCGACCGGCACAGCCAGTCAACACCAGCGCCATCAGGGACAGGGTGATCAATCGTTTCATCGGTAGACTTCCTTAACTGCGGGGTCTGCTATGGATGCTTTATCGGCACAAAAGTGCCGGGACCGAAGCGCGTCGGCGAGAGTGCCCGAGCGCTGCCTTGCCAGCAACGTATCGTTTCGCCCTGCCGCACCATCTCAGAACCTGACAACGATCATTGAGCCAGCACCTGATACTAGCAAACGCCGCCTTGGCGCAGCGCAGGCACGGGCGTATGGTCAAGACATGCTTTGGGGGGAAGGACGATGAGCAAGAAAGTGGCCCTGGTGTTGGGCTCAGGCGGTGCGCGCGGTTATGCCCATATCGGGGTGATCCAGGAACTCGAAGCACGCGGCTATGAAATCGGCTGCATCGCTGGCTGTTCGATGGGCGCGGTGGTCGGTGGCATCTATGCCGCCGGCAAGCTGGACGAATACCGCCAGTGGACGGAGAGCCTGGACTACCTCGACGTGCTGCGTCTGCTGGATGTCAGCTTCCGCCTCGGCGCCATCCGCGGCGAGAAGATCTTCGGCAAGATCCACGAGATTGTCGGCGAAATCGACATCGAAAACCTGTCGATCCCCTACACCGCCGTGGCCACCGACCTCACCAACCAGCAGGAAATCTGGTTCCAGGAAGGCTGCCTGCACAAGGCCATGCGTGCCTCGGCGGCCATTCCCAGCCTGTTCACCCCGGTGACCCAGGGCCATCGCATGCTGGTCGATGGTGGCTTGCTCAACCCCCTGCCGATCGTGCCGGTGGTGGCCAGCCACTGCGACCTGATCGTCGCGGTCAACCTCAACTCGCTCAATCAGAAGCAGTACCAGCTGCCGGTAATCGAGCGCCCTGCGGCAATCAAGGGCCGTATCGACCAAATCATGGGCTCGCTCAGCGCCCGCCTGCCCTTTCTCAAGCGCGAAACCGACGAGGAAGAGGAAGGTGAGCTGATGGTGGAGGTCAATCCCTGGCTGGAACAACGCAGCCCGGACACCAAAGCGGTGGCGGAGCCCGAGAAGGACGCCACGCCCAACTCGGCCACCGGTTCCCATGCCTTGAGCAACGTCGGGCCGGCCTCGCTGCTGGAGCTGGTCAACCAGAGTTTCGAAACCATGCAAAGCTCGCTGACCCAGTACAAGATCGCCGGCTACCCGCCGGACATCCTGATCAACGTGCCCAAGCGCGTGTGCCGCTTCTTCGAGTTCCACAAGGCTCCAGAGCTGATCATGCTCGGTCGGCAGATCGCCAGCGACACCCTGGACAAGTACGAGAGCGATCATCCGTAGTCATGTGCCGTAGGATGGATGTCGCGTTGTATATCCACCATTAACACCGCTCGGTGGATCGATAAAGCGCGATCCACCCGGCTCATGCGGGCGCCCTACAGCTCGAGCAGGCGATAGCCGACGCCAGCTTCGGTGAGAATGAAGCGTGGCGCCGCCGGGTCGTCGCCGAGTTTCTGCCGCAGATGGCCGACCACCACCCGCAGGTAATGGCTGTCCTCCACATGGGTCGGGCCCCAGATATCCTTGAGCAGTTGTTGCTGGGTCACCACCCGACCGAGATGACGGGCAAGCATGGCCAGCACCGCGTATTCCTTGCGCGTCAGGGCAACCTCGACACCCTCCAGACTGACCCGCCGATAGGCGAAATCCAGGCTCAGCGGCCCACTGCTAACCACTGCCGCCTGCTGCTCACCGCTGCCGGCCTGGCGCAGTAGCACACGCACCCGGGCGAGGAACTCCTGGATGCCGAAGGGCTTCGTCACGTAATCGTTGGCGCCGCCATCCAGAGCCAGCACCTTCTCGCCTTCACTGGCACGCACCGACAGCACCAACACCGGTACCTGCGACCACTCGCGCAGTTCGCGCAGCACCTGCTGGCCATCCATGTCCGGCAACCCGAGGTCGAGCACCACCAGGTCTGGCTTGCCCAGCGCCGCCTGGGCCAGGCCCTCGGTACCGTTGGCGCCTTCCAGCACCTTGTAACCCTGGGCAGCCAGGCTGATACGCAGAAATTTGCGGATCTGCGCTTCGTCGTCGATGACCAGGATGATTGAGGGATTAGCGGTCATAGTCTTGGCTCGTCAACACCCGGAACGCTCCCCGGACTGAAGTCCGGGCTACCGAGCCCGCGCCACCTCGTAGCCCGGACTTCAGTCCGACTCATGACTCTTCCTCCAGCAAAGGTTGCGGGTGCAGCGGCAGATGCAGGGTCAGCGTAGCGCCCCGGCCATCCAGGCCCTCACCCACGCTCACACGGCCGCCATGGGCACCGAGCATACCCTGGCAGATCGCCAAACCCAGGCCGGTGCCCTGGCCACCGCGGTCACCACGGGCGGCGGTGTAGAACATGTCGAAAATCTTCTCGCGCTCATGCTCGGGAATCCCCGGCCCCTGGTCGCTGACGGAAAAACGCAGTTCTTCGTGCCCCACCTCCAGCGCCACACGCAAACGGCCCTGGCTCGGCGAGAAACGCGCGGCGTTCTCCAGCACATTGACCAGCGCCTGTTCGATCAGCGCCGCATGCACATACAGCAGCGGCAACTCGCCCGGCAACTCGGTCTCGACCCGCAGCGGCGCCAGCACCGGGCGCAGACGCTGCAGGGCACTGGCGACGATATCGGCCGGCGCCACCCAGTCACGCGCCAGCTTCAAGCCGCCATGACCGAGACGAGTCATGTCCAGCAGGTTCTGGATATAGCGGTCGAGGCGTTCGGCCTCGTCGCGGGTGCCCTCCAGTAGCTCGCGGCGATCGGCCAGGGGAATCTGCTCGCCGAGGGCCAGCAGGCTGTCGATGGAGCCGCGCATGGCGGTCAGTGGCGTGCGCAGGTCATGGGACACCGAGGCCAGTAGCGCACTGCGCAGTTCCTCGGTCTGCCCGTGCAGGCGCGCAGCCTCCAGATCCTCGGCCAGTTGCGCGCGCTCCAGGGCCTGGGCCAACGGCTGGCCAAGCGCGGCGATCAAACGCCGCTGATCCGCCGGCAACGGGCCGCCATGCTTGGGGCTGATCCCCAGCAGCGCCAGCGGCCCTTCCTCGCCGGACAGCGGCCACCACCACCAGCGCCCGCCCGGCAAAGTGCCGGTGCCCAGGCCAGCCGGCTGAGCGTGCTGCCAGGACCACTCCGCCGCCGCGCGCTCCTGTTCGGCCAGCAGGCGCTGGGCGCCAGCTTCGACCTTCCACAGGCCATCGTTGCTGCGCGCCAGCAGGCTGACCTCAATCTCGTGCCACTGGCTGAATTGCTGAATCGCTGCAGCCAGCACCGCCTGGCGGTCGGTGGCGGCGGTCAGCTTGCGCGACAGTTCGAGCAAGGCCGTGGTTTCACCCTGGGTCTGGCGCAAGGCCTGCAACTGCTGGCGCTGGCGCGTGGCCAGGTTGCCGGTCAGCGCCGCCATCAACAGGAAGAACAGCAGCGTCAGCACGTCCTGCTGGCGCTCGATCTTCAGCGACAGCAGTGGCTCGATAAACAGCAGGTTGTACGCCAGAAACGACAAGCCAGCGCACAGTAGCGCCGGCCCCAGGCTGCTGCGCACAGCCACCACCAGTACGGCGGCGAGGAAGATCAGGGAGATATTCGGCAACTCGACAACCCGCGCCAACCCCAGCGCAGCTGCGGCAGCAACGCCGGTTGCCAGCGGGGCCAGCAGATAATCACGCCATTGCACTGGCTGCCTCGCCCGCAGACGCGCAGGTGCGCGCTCGACCTCGGTATCCAGCACGCTGACTTCCAGCCCTTCGCCCAGGCTTAACAGGCGCTCGGCCAGGCCACGACCGACACGCCAACGACGACGCAGGCGCTGACGGCTACGCCCGACCAGAATCAGGCTCGCGCGGCGCTCGCGGGCATGCTCGACCAGGGTATCGGCCACCGAGCTGCCACGCAGCAGCACCACTTCACCGCCCAGGCGCTCGGCCAGTTGCTGTGCGGCCTGCAGGTTGCCCAGGCGCTGTTCATCGCGCTCGCCACCCACCTCCACATGCACCACAGACCAGGGCAGATGACGGCGTTCGGCCACCCGGCAGGCATGCCGGACCAGGCGTTCGGCCTGGGCATCGCCGTCGATACCCAGCAACAGGCGCCCACGCACCGTCGGTGCTTCCTGGCCCTGCTGGCGATAACGCCGGTTGAGGTCGGCATCCACCCGCGCGGCGGCGGTCTGCATAGCCAGCTCGCGCAGCGCAGTGAGGTTGGTCTGGCTGAAGAAGGCATCGATGGCCGCACGCGCCTGTTCCGGCACATACACCTTGCCGTCGCGCAGGCGTTCGAGCAACTCGCGCGGCGGCAGGTCGATCAGCAGGATCTCGTCGGCTTCCTGCAGCACCCAGTCCGGCAGCGTCTCGCGCACCTGCACGCCGGTGATGTCGCGCACCTGGTCATTCAAGGCTTCGAGGTGCTGCACATTGACCGTGGTGTAGACGTCGATGCCTGCATCCAGCAATTCCTGCACATCCTGCCAGCGCTTGGCGTGACGGCTGCCGTGGGCATTGCTGTGCGCCAATTCGTCGACCAGCACCAGTTTGGGCGGCGTCGCGAGAATGCCGTCCAGATCCATCTCGCTCTGCGTCACACCGCGGTACTCGCTACGCAGCGCCGGCTGCTGTGGCAGGCCGACCAGCATCGCCTCGGTTTCCGCCCGGCCGTGGGTTTCCACCACCCCCACGCGCAGGTCGACGCCCTGGCGCAATTGCGCCTGCGCCGCCTGCAACATGGCGAAGGTCTTGCCCACCCCAGGCGCCGCGCCGAGAAATACTTTCAGGCGGCCACGGCCCTCTCGGGGCATATCGGCCAGCAAGGCATCGGCGCGTTGCGCATCACTCATGGAGTCGTCTCGGTTTTGGCGATGGCGCGATTGTCAGCCAGCGCCAGATTGAGCGCCAGCACGTTGACTACTGCCGGGCCTACCAGTGGTTTTTCCACATGTTGCTCTATCAGTCGCTCCAGACTGTCCGCTGGAATGCCGCGTGCGCTGGCGACGCGCTCGATCTGGTAACGCGCCGCCGCCGGCGACAGGTGCGGGTCAAGGCCGCTGGCCGAAGTGGTGACCAGCTGCATCGGCACCGCCCCCTGCCCTTCACCCAGCAGACGCTGGGCATCCTTGGCGATGCGTTCGGCCAGTGCCGGGTTACTCGGTGCCAGGTTGCTCGCGCCACTGGCCACGGTAGCGAAGGCGACAGCCGAAGGACGTGGCTGGAACCACTGCGCGCCTTCGAAGTTCTGCGCCAGCAGGCGGCTGCCACGTATCTCGCCTTTGCCATCGCTGATCAGGCTGCCATTGGCCTGCTCGGGGAATGCCAGCTGGGCGATGGCAGTGACGCTCAACGGGTAGATAACGCCGGTGATCAGGGTCATGAAGGCCAGCACGCTGAGGGCTGGGCGGATTTGCTTGAGCATGATGAAACTCCAGTTTGTAGGGTGGACAACGCGGTGCTTGTCCACCATTGCGCAACACGGATTGGCTTGGTGGAAAACGCTGCGCGGTTTTCCACCCTACGGTTGTTCACACCAGGCCGACGGCCACCAGCAGCAGGTCGATGAGCTTGATCCCGACAAAGGGTGCGAGGATGCCGCCCAGGCCGTAGATCAGCAGGTTGCGCCGCAGCAGGCTGGCCGCATCCAGCGCCTGTACGCGCACCCCGCGCAGGGCCAGGGGGATCAGTGCGACGATGATCAGCGCGTTGAACACGATGGCCGAGAGGATCGCGCTCTGCGGGCTGTGCAACTGCATCAGGTTGAGCGCGCCGAGCTGCGGGTAGATGCCGGCGAACAGCGCCGGCAGGATGGCGAAGTACTTGGCTACGTCGTTGGCCACCGAGAAGGTGGTCAGCGCGCCACGGGTCACCAGCAGCTCCTTGCCCACCTGCACCACGTCGAGCAGCTTGGTCGGATCACTGTCAAGATCGACCAGGTTGGCCGCCTCGCGCGCCGCCTGGGTGCCGTCGTTCATCGCCAGGCCGACATCGGCCTGAGCCAGCGCCGGCGCGTCGTTGGCGCCGTCGCCGCACATGGCGACCATCTTGCCTTCGGCCTGCTCCTGGCGGATGCGTTGCAGCTTCTTCTCCGGCGTGGCCTCGGCAATCAGGTCATCGACACCGGCTTCGGCAGCGATGGCGGCGGCGGTCAGCGGGTTGTCGCCGGTGACCATCACGGTGCGGATACCCATGGCGCGCAGCTCGGCGAAACGCTCGCGGATGCCCGGCTTGACCACGTCCTTGAGGTGGATGGCGCCCAGCAGCTTGCCATCACCGGCCACCAGCAACGGCGTGCCGCCGCTCTGGGCGATCTTCTCGATTTCGCGGGCCAAGGGTGCCGGCACCTCGTTGCGGCTCAGTTGCAGGTAGTCGAGCACCGAGTCGACCGCGCCTTTGCGGTACACGTGACCATTCCAGTCGGCGCCGGACAGGCGCGTTTCGGCGCTGAAGGCGATGGCGACGATTTCGCTGCGCGCTGGTTCCTGCATCGGGTGCAGACCGCGCAGATACTCGACGATGGACTTGCCCTCGGCAGTGTCATCGGCCAGCGAGGCCAGCAGCGCCGCTTCGCTGAGTTCTTTGCCGGACACGCCAGGCGCCTTGATCATCGCCGTGCAGCGACGGTTGCCAAAAGTGATGGTGCCGGTCTTGTCCAACAGCAGCACGTGCACGTCCCCCGCCGCTTCCACGGCGCGGCCGGACTTGGCGATCACGTTGAGACGCACCAGGCGGTCCATGCCGGCGATGCCGATAGCCGAGAGCAGGCCGCCGATGGTGGTCGGGATCAGCGTCACCAGCAGCGCCACCAGGTACACCAGCGGCAGGTCGCCACCGGCATAACGGGCGAACGGTTGCAGGGTCGCCACCACCAGCAGGAAGATCAGGGTCAGGCCGATCAGCAGGATATCTAGCGCCACCTCGTTGGGCGTTTTCTGCCGTTTGGCGCCTTCGACCAGGGCGATCATCCGGTCCAGGGTCGACTCGCCCGGGTTGGCGGTGATCTGCACCAGCAACCAGTCGGACACCACGCGGGTATTGCCGGTGACGGCCGAACGGTCGCCGCCGGACTCACGAATCACCGGGGCGGACTCCCCAGTGATGGCCGCCTCGTTGACCGCGGCGATGCCTTCGATCACCTCGCCGTCACCGGGGATCAGCTCGCCGGCCTCGACCCGCACGATGTCGCCACGGCGCAGGCTGCTGGCCAGCACGGTCTCGAATTGCTGGCCCTTCTGCCGGCGCGCATTGAGCCCCTGGCTGCCCGCCTTGAGGCTGTCCGCGCGGGCCTTGCCGCGCCCCTCGGCCAACGCCTCAGCGAAGTTGGCAAACAGCACGGTGAACCACAACCACAGGGCGATCTGCACGGCCAGGCCGGTGGAAACCTGAGGGTTGGGGATAAAGCACAGCACGGTGGTGAGGATGGCGGTCAACTCGACCACCAGCATCACCGGGGCACGCTGCAGCTGACGCGGATCGAGTTTGACGAAAGCCTGGCGCAGTGCCGGCTGCCACAAGGCCGAGAATGAGGTTTTCGCTTGTTGCGGGGCGCTTTTCAGCGCCTGTTTCTGCGGTTCGATACGGGCATTCATCATGGTTCTCCCTTAGAAGCCCTGGAACATAGTCAGGTGCTCGGCGATCGGGCCCAGGGCCAGCGCCGGCAGGAAGGTCAGGCCGCCGACCAACAGAATGGTCAGGGTCAGCAGGGTGACGAACAGCGGGCCATGGGTCGGGAAGCTGTTGCTGCCAATCGGCGCGCGCTTCTTCGCCGCCAGGCTGCCGGCAATGGCGAGAATCGGCAGGATGTAACCGAAGCGGCCGATGAGCATGGCCAGGCCGATCATCAGGTTGTGGTACGGCGTGTTGGCGCCGAAGCCGCCGAAGGCCGAGCCGTTGTTGGCCGCGCCGGAGGTGTAGTTGTAGAGAATCTGGCTGAAGCCATGGGCGCCCGGGTTGCTCACCGAAGCCGCCGGACCTGGCAGGCTGGCCGCCAGGGCGCCGAGTACCAACACACCAACCGGCATCACCAGTAGCGTGGCGACCAGCAGGCGCACTTCGCGGGCTTCCAGCTTCTTGCCGAGATATTCCGGGGTACGGCCGATCATCAACCCGGCGAGGAACACCGCGATCAACACGAACAGCAGCATGCCGTACAGGCCTGCACCGACGCCGCCGAAGATCACCTCGCCAAGCATCATGTTGAACATCGGCACCATGCCGCCGAGGGCACTGAAACTGTCGTGCATGGCGTTGACCGAGCCGTTGGAGGCCGCTGTGGTGGTCACCGCCCACAGCGCCGAGGCGGTGATGCCGAAGCGGCTCTCCTTGCCCTCCAGCGAACCGCTCTGCTCGATCGGTAATGCAGCCAGGGCCGGGTTCGGCTGGTACTCGGCGTACAGAGTCACACCCAGGCCGAGGACGAACAGGATCAGCATGCAGGCCAGCAAGGCACGGCTCTGGCGCAGGTCCTTGACGTAATGGCCGAAGGTGAACAGCAGCGCCGCCGGAATCAGAATGATCGACACCAGCTCGAACAGGTTGCTCCACGCCGTGGGGTTCTCGAACGGGTGCGCCGAGTTCACGCCGAAGAAGCCGCCGCCGTTGGTGCCCAGCTGCTTGATGGCAATCTGGCTGGCCGCCGGCCCGAGCGGCACGACCTGATCGGTACCGCCAAGGGTGTGTGCCGTGGCGTATTCAAGGAAAGTCTGCGGCACGCCCTGCCAGACCAGGAACAACGCCAGCACCAGGCACAGTGGCAATAGGCCGTAGAGGGTGGCGCGGGTCAGGTCGACCCAGAAATTACCGACGCTGTTGCTCGAACGACGGGCGATGCCACGGCAGAACACCACCAGCACCGCAAGGCCGACTGCCGGGCTGACGAAGTTCTGTACGCCCAGGCCGACCATCTGGCTGAAGTAACTGAGCGCCGCCTCGCCGCTGTAGGCCTGCCAGTTGGTGTTGCTGACAAAGCTCACCGCCGTGTTGAACGCCAGGGTCCATTCCAGCCCCGGCAGCCCTTGCGGATTGAGCGGCAACGCGCCCTGCAGCATGAGGATGGCGAACAGCGCCAACAGGCTAGCCAGGGTGAAGGCCAGCAACGCCAGGGTGTAGGTTTTCCAGTCCTGCTCGGCCTGGCTGTCGACGCCGGCCAGGCGATAGCAAAGCCGTTCGACCGGCGCCAGCAGCGGCGTCAGCAGGGTCTTCTGCCCTTCCATCGCACGGAATAGGTAACGCCCGAGAAACGGTGCCGGCAGCAACACCAGCACGAAGAAGGCGAGGATCAGCCAGTAGTCGTGGACTTGCATGGCGCGCCCCTTAGCAGCGGTCGGCGCGTAACAGCGCCACCAGCAGGTAAATGAAAAGTCCGGCGGCCAGGCCGAGGGACAACCCGTCGAGAATGCTCATGTGTGCTCCTTGTTGCGGTGGTTACCGCTGTGAGCGAATTCTCGGCAGACAGGGCGTAAAGGCGCGATTGGCGGGCACTGGTCGGGGCGTAAAGAAGGCGTAAAAAGTCATGCAGCTAGAGGCTTGCAGGCATTTGTACCTATGCTGATACATGGCCGACACCATGCCGATACGCGCATCCGCCACCATGGCAGACGGGCGGCGCCAAGCGGCATGGCCGTACAATCCGTGACAGGCTAGGATGCGCGCCTGTCCCGCCCGCATCCCAGCCCCTGAAGTTCCTGGAGCCTGCCCCGGTGGAAGCCCGCAATACGCATGAATGGCGTGTACGCACGACCCGTGCCCTGATCGTCGACGACAACCTCGAGCTGCGTGAGCTGCTGGGCGGCTATCTGACCCGTTTCAATATCGACAGCGAAGCCGTCGGCGACGGCCATGGCATGCGCCGTGCCCTGGCGCAGAGCCAGTTCGACGTGATCATCCTCGACCTTATGCTGCCCGGCGAAGACGGCCTGGCACTGTGCCGCGAACTGCGCAGCACCTCTGACATCCCGATCCTGATGCTCACCGCCCGCTGCGAACCGGCCGACCGCATCATCGGCCTGGAGCTGGGCGCCGACGACTACATGGCCAAGCCCTTTGAGCCGCGCGAGCTGGTGGCGCGCATCCAGAGCATCCTCCGTCGCGTACGCGACGACCGCGACCCGAGCCGCGTCGAGCAACGCCAGGAGCCGCGTACCAGCATCAGTTTCGACGGCTGGACCCTGCACAGCGTGCTGCGCCAGCTGCAATCGCCGGATGACCTGCTGGTGCCGCTGTCCAACGCCGAGTTCCGCCTGCTCTGGGTGTTCCTCGAACGCCCGCGCCGGGTGCTCAGCCGCGAGCAGTTGCTGGACGAAGCGCGTGGCCGCTCCATCGAAGCCTTCGACCGCAGTATCGACCTGCTGGTCTCGCGCTTGCGCCAGAAGCTCGGTGACGATCCGCGCTCGCCGCGCCTGATCAAGACCGTGCGTGGCGAAGGCTATCTGTTCGACGCACGCGAAATCGCCTGATGCGCGAGGCCGACACCCTCTTCGCCCGCCTGTTCGGCGTATTCCTGGCCGCCATCGTGCTGGCTCACGCCCTGGCTTTCGTCTGGTTCAGCTACTACGGCCACCCGCGACCACCACAACCGCCCGAGCATGCCAGCCAGCAAGGCCATGAAGGACCGCCACCCGGTGAAGGCCGGCTCGGCAACCGCCCGCCGCCCCCACCGGGTGGCGGCTTCGGCGGGCCACTGGTGCCCCTGCTGTTCCAGATGCTGACCTTTGTGGTCGCCGCCTGGTATGGCGCGCGTCTGCTCAGCCGGCCGATCCAGCGCCTGTCCGATGCCGCCGAACGCTTGAGCGAAGACCTCGACACCCCGCCGCTGCCGGAAACCGGCCCCAAGGAGGCGCGCCAGGCCGCCCACGCCTTCAACCTGATGCAGCAACGCATCCGCGAACAGGTCCAGCAACGCGGGCGCATGCTCGCGGCGGTATCGCACGACCTGCGCACGCCACTGGCACGCCTCAAGCTGCGCGTCGAACAGATCCCCAACCCGCAACTGCGCGCGCGCATGGGTCAGGACCTCGGCGAGATGATCAGCATGCTCGACGCCACCCTGCGCTATCTGCACGAACAGCGCAGCACCGAAGCCCTGCAGTGGTTCGACCTGCAAGCACTGGTCGAGTCGATGGTCGAGGACGCCCAGGATCGTGGCGCCGATGTGCGCTTCAGCGGCCACTGCGCGCCGCTGCGGGTGCAACCGATGTCACTGCGCTCGTGCATCAGCAACCTGCTGGAAAATGCCCTGCGCTACGCCGGGCATGCCCATATCGAACTGCATGACAGCGCCCAGCAGATCGAAGTTCGTGTCTGCGACAACGGCCTGGGCATTGCCCCGGAGCAACGCGAGGTGGTGTTCGAGGCATTCTTCCGTGTCGAGGGCTCGCGCAACCGCAGCTCCGGTGGCGTCGGCCTGGGCCTGACCATCGCTCGTGAAGCGGCGCGGCGCCAGGGCGGCGACATCCTCCTCGAGGAAACCCCAGGCGGCGGTCTGACCGCCATCCTGCGCCTGCCCCGCTGAGCCTGCGGCCTGTAGGCGCCAGCTTGCTGGCGATCGATGTTTGCCCGCCTGAACATCGCCAGCACGCTGGCGCCTACTCATTCGCGCGGGCTGTATGCGCGTCGTTACAAAGTCCACATACCCCCGACACAGAGCACCCGGAGGCTGACAAAACCGGAGAACCCTCTTCGGTTATGCCCACATAGGAGTGACTCCCATGATCAGTGGTGTCAGCAGTTACTCGAGCTACAGCAGCTACAGCTCGACACTTGCCAGCACCCAGCGCAGCAGCTCCGCCAGCAGTAGCGGAAGCAGTTGTGCCGGAGGCCCGGCAAAGGTGCAGGAAAAGCTGTTCAGCCTGCTCGACAGCGACGGCAATGGCAGCATTGCCAAGGAAGAACTGGACAGCGCCCTGAGCGCCGCCAAGGAAAGTGACAGCAGCCTGAGCATCGACATCGACGAACTGTTCAGTCAGCTCGATGCCAATGGCGATGGCAGCCTGGACAGCGAGGAAACCGCTGCCCTCGCCCCACCGCCACCGCCGCCCGGAGGTCCGGGTGGCTCCAACCCGGAAGAGCTGCTTTCCCAGCTCGATGCCAACGGCGACGGCAGCATCGATGAGGAAGAACTGGCAGCGCTGACTGGCAGCGACACTGATGTCAGCAGCCTGTTCAGCGAACTCGACGGCGACAGTGACGGCAGCCTCAATGTTGATG
>JBBNAI010000254.1:0-29695 GCA_037994305.1 Pseudomonas sp.
AGCAGGCTGTCGTCGAGCAGGTCGGCATCTTCCGAATACAGCCCGGTTTCCTGCCCGCCTTCGGCCGAAGCCAGGCTGAACAGGCTGTCGAAGAAGTCGCGCCCCTGCTTGCCGAGGCTGGCCAGCAGCGGATGGCCGACATCCAGGTACCACTCATCCGGGCTCAGCTCCGGCTGCTTGGCCAGCTCGCGGATGTCGCGGATCTCGCCCCAGGCCTCGCGGCATGGGTTGAGGGCAAACACCACCACCTCGGTGTGCCGCGCCAGGCCGTCGAGCACGCGCAGGTGATGGGGCGGCAGCGAGCTGATGCCAAACACCAGCAGGCGTTCCGGCAGGCCGGCAATCGGGGTGGGGTCGTACAGGCGTTGCAGCAGGTCGTCGAGCAGGCGCGCGCGGTGCGGGTGGCCGTCGGCGGTCAGTTCGCGCCAGAGCAGCGCCTGCCAGGCTTCGTCGGCGCCGAGGTCACACAGCGCGCCGCGCTCCCAGGCCGCCAGCCAGTCATCGCGATAGAGCAGGTACTGGTCGAACACGTCGGCGATCTTCGCCGCCAGGGACAGCCGTCGGCGTTCGTCACCGCCTTCCAGATAACGCTGCAGGCGCTCGGCGCGCTGCAGGTTGGCCGGCTCGCACAGCCAGTCGTAGAGGCGCCAGGTCAGCGTCACCGGGGTGAACGCCGATTGCTCCGGCAACTGGCCAAGCACCTGGCGCGACAGCTCCCAGACGAACGCCGACGGCAGCTGCACTTCCAGCTGCATGGCGATGCCCTGCTCGCGCGCCAGCTGCAACGTCAGCCAGCGGCCGATGCCCTGGCTCGGCACCACCACCCGCGCCGGCGCGAAGGGGTCGCGCTGCGGCTGGGCGAGCAGGCGCGTGGCCAGGGCGCCTAGGGTTTCCAGGTCGGGGGCGTGGAAGAGGTTGAGCATGGGTGGCCGGCATCCTGTCGAGGGCGCTAGGTTATCAGTTGGGCCAGGTTAGCGGCGACGTGCGACCGTCTGTGTCGCGCCAGGAACTGGCGCAGGCGGAACAAAACGACTAGAGCTGAACAGTAGCGTGGCGGGGAAAATTCGAACCAAGCCTCCGGGCGCCAGTCGGATTCCTTAAGCCGGGTCGCCCATGTCGCGACTCGCTCGACCCGCTGCCAGGGAGGCCGCACATGCTCACCCTGCTCAACCTGCTGTCTGCTATCGCCCTGCTGGTCTGGGGTACGCACATCGTGCGTACGGGCATCCTGCGCGTGTACGGCACGCAACTGCGGCACATCCTCAGCCACAACATGCACGGCCGGATGATGGCCTTCGCCGCCGGCATCGGTGTGACCGCGCTGGTGCAAAGCAGCAATGCCACGGCGCTGCTGGCCACCTCCTTCGTCGCCCAGGGCCTGATGGCGCTGCCACCGGCACTGGCGATCATGCTCGGTGCGGACGTCGGCACGGCACTGATGGCGCGGGTGCTGACCCTCGACCTGTCGTGGCTGTCGCCGCTGCTGATCTTCAGCGGCGTGCTGCTGTTTCTCTCGCGCAAGCAGAGCCGCCTGGGCCAGGTTGGCCGGGTGGCCATCGGCCTCGGCCTGATCATCCTGGCGCTGCAATTGATCGTCGAGGCGGCGCACCCGATCGTGCGGGCCCACGGCATCGAGGTGCTGTTCGCCTCGCTGACCGGCGACCTGCTGCTGGATGCGCTGATTGGCGCGCTGTTCGCCCTGCTCAGCTATTCCAGCCTGGCCGCCGTGCTGCTCACCGCGACCCTGGCCGGCGCCGACGTGATCGGCCTGCCGGTGGCCATCGGCCTGGTGATCGGCGCCAACATCGGCAGCGGCGTGCTGGCACTGATCAACAGCAGCATGCAGTCTGCCGCCGGGCGCCGCGTGGCCCTCGGCAGCTTGCTGTACAAGCTGCTCGGACTGCTGCTGATCGTGCCGGTGAGCGGTCCGCTGGTGGCCTGGATGAGCACCCTGCCGTTCGCCCCGGCGACCCTGGTGATCGGCTTCCACCTGGTCTACAACAGCCTGCGTTGCGTGCTGCTGTTGCCCAGCGTCGGGCTGATGGCGCGCCTGTGCACCCTGCTGCTGCCCGAGCGCACCAGCGACGATGGCGTGGCCAAGCCGCGCCACCTCGACCAGACCGCCCTGGGCACGCCGAGCCTGGCGCTGGCCAACGCGGTGCGCGAAACCTTGCGCATCGGCGACCTCATCGAGCAGATGCTCGGCCGCCAGCTCGAGGTGCTGCGCGACGACTCCAGCGAAGCCGGGCGCCAGGTGCGGCGCCTGGATGACGATGTCGATGCGCTGTACAACGCGGTCAAGCTGTACCTGGCGCGCATGCCGCGCGACGACCTCGCCGAACAGGACAACCGGCGCTGGGCGGAAATCATCGAGCTGGCGGTGAACCTGGAGCACGCCGGCGACCTCATCGAACAGATGGTCGGCAAGCTCAACAGCCACAAGCGCCCGCGCCTGCAGGCGTTCTCCGACAGTGGCCTGGACGAATTGATCACCCTGCACACCGACCTCACCGCCAACCTGCGCCTGGGCCTCAACGTGTTCCTCAGCGGCGACCGCAGCAGCGCCCAGCACCTGCTGCGCGAGAAGCGCCGCTTCCGCCTGCACGAACGCAAGCTGGCGCATGCCCACGTCAACCGCCTGAGCCGCCAGGTGGTGCAGAGCCTGGAGACCAGTTCGCTGCACCTGGAGCTGATCGCCGACATGAAACGCCTCAACTCGCTGTTCTGCAGCAGTGCCTATGCGGTACTGGAGAACGAGGAAACCGGCGCCCTCGGCGCCGGTGCCGAACCCGCAGCGGCCGAGCAGCCCATCCTGGATGATCCGCCCCTGCACCCGGCCATCTTGCAGACGAAGTAACCCCCGCAACCTCTTACCCCAGGCTGGGCGCCATGCGATCATGCGCGCCCCGCACAGTTTCACCCCGCCTATGTCGCACTTGAAAATCTACCTGACCCGCCTGCTCGCCCTGATGCAGCGCTATCCCGGCCTGATCGCTCTGTTTGGCTTCGCCTCCGGGGTGGCCAGTTTCATCCTGGTTGACCGCCAGGCACGCGCCGGTGAAGTGATTGCCGTGCTGATGCTGCTGAGCTGGGTCTGGCTGCTGCTCGAAGGCCTGCTCACCCGCAGCGCCGCGCGCTGGCTGGGCCTGGAGGTGCCGCCGGGGCTGCTGCGCTACCTGACGCAGATGATCCACCAGGAAAGCCTGTTCTTCGCCCTGCCGTTCTTCTTCATCACCACCGCCTGGAACAGCGGCCAACTGGTGTTCACCAGCCTGCTCGGCGCGGCGGCGCTGGTGGCGATCGTCGACCCGCTCTACTACAAGTGGCTGGCCGCACGGCGCTGGCTGTACCTGGCGTATCACACGGTGGCGCTGTTCGCGGTGCTGCTCACGGCCCTGCCGCTGATCGTCCACCTGACCACCGCCGAAAGCTATCGCCTGGCCCTGGGCGCCGCCCTGCTGCTGTCGTTCCCCAGCCTGGCCAGCACCTTGCGCATCCAGCAGTGGTGGCGCTGGCTGGCCCTGGGCGGTTTGATCGTGCTGCTCGGTGGCGCCGGCTGGATGGCCCAGCGCTGGATTCCGCCGGCGACCCTGTGGCTCACCGAAGTGGCAGTGACCAGCGAGATGGACAACCTCAACCGCGCACCGGGGGCCAGCCTGGAGCAGGTGAGCACGGCGCAGCTGCGCAGCGGCGGGCTGTATGCCTACACCTCGATCAGCGCGCCACGCGGGCTCAACGAGCGCATCTACCATGTCTGGCGCCGCGATGGCGTGGAGATGGACCGCATCGCCCTGGACATCCACGGCGGACGCAAGGCCGGCTACCGCGCCTGGACGCACAAGAGCAACTTCCCCAGCGACGTAGTCGGCGACTGGCAGGTACAGGTGCTCACCGAAGGCGGTCAGCAGATCGGCGTGCTGCGTTTCAGCGTCAGCGACTAGCCGCTGTTCGTCGCCTGCGGCATGCTGGGCCTGCGTTCAGCCAATCGAAGGGAGCACCGATGTACAAGGGATTGTGCCTACTGATGGGCCTGGCGCTGCTGGTCGGCTGCTCGCGCAGCGACAAACCGAGCAGCGTCGAGCAGAACCTGCTGCTGACCAGCGCCGACTTCAAGCGCTATGGCATCGAGGGCCAGGGCCACTTCAGCCGGTTGGTCACCTACTGGAACCGCACCACCGAGCTGACCTACGAGCACAACCCCGGGCACGGTTTCTTCCTGCACAGCTCCCTGAAAGTTTTTCCCGACGCCGGTGCGGCGGTGATGAACAGCATGGCGGAAGCCGCCGGTGCGGGAATCGGCCTGGATAACGGCGATGTGCGCCAGCAGAACCTGCCGCTGGCCGGCCAGTACGGCAGCCATGCCGAGCTCAAGCTGCTGACCAAGCGTGGCAAGCCGGTGGGCAACCTGTTCGCCGTCAGTATTGGCAGCAAGTCGTTCCTCGTCCTGTTCACCGGCTTGTACTTTGACTCGGCCACGGCCTTCGAAGCCTTCATTGCCCCGAAGATGGCCGCCCTCAGCGCCTACGACCCGCCGGACCCGATCGTCGACTGGGCTCGCCAGCAAGTGGCGGACGACGGCAAACCAAGCGAGGGCTGACCCTCGCCTACAGGCGAAAGCGCTGCACCATGCCGCTCAACTCGCTGGCCAGACGCGCCAACTGATCGCTGGCCACCGAGGTCTGGTGGGCACCGGTGGCGTTCTGCGCGGCGATGTCACGGATCGCCACCAGGTTGCGATCCACCTCGCGGGCCACCTGGGCCTGCTCCTCGGCGGCGCTGGCGATCACCAGGTTCATCTCGTTGATCTGGCTGACCCGCTCGGAAATCAGCTCCAGCGCACCGTCCGCCTCGCTGGCCAGGCTCTGGCTGCGCACCGCGTACTCGCTACTCTGCGCCATGGCGCTGACCGACTCCTGGCTGGCGCTCTGGATGGCACTGATCATCCGCTCGATCTCCTGGGTAGAGGTCTGCGTACGCTGGGCCAGAGCCCGTACCTCGTCGGCGACCACGGCGAACCCACGGCCCTGGTCGCCGGCGCGGGCAGCCTCGATGGCGGCGTTGAGAGCCAGCAGGTTGGTCTGTTCGGCGATGGTGCGGATCACTTCCAGCACGCGGCCGATGCCGATGGCTTCCTCGGCCAGGCGAGCGATGGTGGTGGAGGTGATCTGCAGGCGCTCACTGAGCTGCTCGATGGTGCTGCGCGTGGTACTGACCTGCAGGCGGCCAGCCTCGGCAGTGGTCTCGGCTTCGCGGGAGGAGTCCGAGGTGTGGTTGGCGTTGCGCGCCACTTCGTCCACCGCCGCCGACATCTCGGTGACCGCCGTGGCGGCCATCTCGATTTCATCGTTCTGCCGGGTAATGCCCTTGGACGAGTCTTCGGTGACCGCGTGCAACTCTTCGGCCGCCGAAGCCAGCTGGGTGGCCGAGTTCTGGATGCTCAGCAGGGTGTCGCGCAGGGTGGTCTGCATCTCGCCCAGCGAGTGCTGCACCTTGGTCACCTCGTCGTCGCCCTCGGCGAGCACCGGCTCGCGGAGGTCGCCGGTGGCGATGCGCTGGGCCGAACTGGCCAGGTCGGCCAGTGGCTGGGTGATGCTGCGGCTGAGCAGCCAGGCGGCGAGCAGGGTGAAGATCACGCTGACGCCGAGAATCAGGCTGAAGGTCAGGGTCGAGTTCTTGGCGTTGGCCTCGGCACGCGCCCCGGCATCGGCAGCGCCCTTGTTGTTCAGCGCGATCAGTTGGTCGAGAGCCACCACCAGCGCATCGAACTGGCCTTCGGACTGCTTGCTCAGGCCGGCATCCAGCGGCCCGGCCGCCAGGGCCGTGAGCACCTGGTTGAGGGTTTGTTCATAGACGGCGCTCTTGGCCTGGTAGGCGTCGAACAGGCGCCGATCCTCGTCGAGGATGATGGTGTCCTCATAGGCATTGTCGTAACCGGCAACGCGCTGGCGAATGCTGTCGATCTCGCTGCGCAGGCTGGCCAGCTCGCTCGGCTGGGCGGCCGCCTCGAACTCGTCGAGGCGCATGGACTGGCGGTCGGATTTGATCTTGGCCATCAGGTCGAGGCCAAGCATCCACACATCCTTCACTTCGTTCAGCTCGCCATGCAGGCTGTTCAGCTCCTTGAGGGCGACGCCACCGGTGAACAGGAGGATCAGGGTGAGCACCCCGAAACCGATCAGATTACGGGTGCCAACACTGACTGAGCGCAGAGACATGACCGACTCCAAGACGGGACCAAGTTCCTGCAGTCTAGCCCCCGACAGCCTGGCGACAAGCCGCGGACTGCGGGCGCTCTCAGAACCTGACCAAGAGATCCGGGCAGGGTCTCAGCCGAAGAACCAGTAGCACACACCGATCGAGGCGAGCACCCCGACCAGGTCGGCGAACAGCGCACAGCCCACCGCATGTCGCGCGCGCTGGATACCCACCGAGCCGAAGTACACGGCCAGCACGTAGAAGGTGGTTTCGGTGCTGCCCTGCATGGTCGCGGCCACCAGCGCCGGGAAGCTGTCGACGCCCTGGCTCTGCATGGTTTCGATCAGCATGGCCCGCGCCGCACTGCCGGAGAACGGCTTGACCAGCCCGGTGGGCAGCGCCTCGACGAAACGGCTGTCCCAGCCCAGGCCCTCAACGCACCAGCGGATGCCGTCAAGCAGCACATCCAGCGCCCCCGAGGCGCGCAGCACGCCCACCGCGCAGAGCATCGCCACCAGGTACGGCAGCAAATTCTTGGCCACCTCGAAGCCTTCCTTGGCACCCTCGACGAAGCTGTCGTACACCGGCACCTTGCGCCAGGCACCGAGCAGCAGAAAGCTGAGGATCAGGCCGAACAGGGTCAGATTGCCGAGCAGCGAGGACAACGCCGTCAGCGCCGTGGCACTCAGCCCGGCGAGCACCGCCATGAAGCTGCCAAGCAGCAGCGCGGCGCCGCCGAACCAGGCCAGCAGCACCGGGTCCCAGATTTTCAGGCGCTGCATGAAGGCCACCGCGAGCAGCGCACTGAGGCTGGAAATGGCGTTGGCCAGGAGGATCGGCAGAAACACCAGGGCCGGGTCAGTGGCGCCCTGTTGCGCGCGGTACATGAAGATCGACACCGGCAGCAGGACGAAGGACGAGGCGTTCATGACCATGAACAGCACCTGGGCGTTGGTCGCCGAGGTCGGGTTGGGGTTGAGCTCCTGCAGGGCCTTCATCGCCTTGAGGCCGATCGGCGTGGCGGCGTTGTCCAGGCCCAGACCGTTGGCGGTGAAGCTCAGGGTCACCAGACCCAGCGCTGGGTGGCCGCGCGGCACATCCGGCATCAGGCGCGCGAACAGCGGCCCCAGCAGGCGCGCCAGAACATCCACCAGCCCGGCTTTTTCGGCGATGCGCAGAAAACCCAGCCACAGGGTCAGGGTGCCGAACAGCAGGATCATCACGTCGACCGAGGTCTTGGCCATGCTGAACAGGCTTTCCACCATGGCCGCCCAGACACCCGGATCGCCGCCGATCCAGCGCGTCAGTGCCGCGACTGCCGCTACCGCAAAAAATCCCAGCCACAGGCCATTGAGCATCGTTCACCCCCGGTCGATGCCGGCGATGATAGCGGGGCCATGCCAGCAGCGCGACCGCCGGGCTCGGGCAAACAGAAGAGGTGGAGGAGAAGTGGATGGCGCGCGGGATAAGCGTACCAACAGCGGGGTCATCGGTGATGCGCCCGCTGTTGGCAACGCGTGCCTGACCCGGCCCTTGCGGAGGCACTCACTGTGCCCCTAGGTCGCTCCGACTGCTGTGCAGAGCATCCCGGCCCCCTGGTCATGCGCCCTTGGGTGAGCGCAGCGTTACTCACTGCGCCTGCCGGGCGGCAGGCGCAGGTACCTCGGATCAGTGTCGGGTCATAAGCGCCCGCGGCGACCGAAGATCATGGACACGATGAACATCACCAGGAAGACGACGAAGAGAATCTTGGCGATCCCCGTGGCGGTGCCGGCGATACCACCGAAGCCCAGCACAGCGGCGATGATGGCAATGATCAGGAATGTGATAGCCCAACTCAGCATGGTATTTCTCCTTCTTGGCTCAGGCCCCCTGGAGACAGCGCCGGCATCAGCCCGTCCAGATCTTCTTCGGCCCAGGCGTCGTGGCTCACGCACACGGCCTGACCAACGATGATGGCACTACCGGTCATACCGATGAACAGCACCAACAGGCTGGCGAATACGATCAGAACGAGCATCCACATGGCGCGACTCCTCGTAGGGTTCGGCAGCGTCGTGAATAGCCGCTGGCTACCCACGACGTCGGTTAGATCACTGCATGGCGTGCTTGAGCGCACTCATACGGTCATGACAGGCACGGATCTTGGGCATTTCGCCACGCAGCAGGCTGCTCACATCCGGCTCGGCATCCTCCAGGGTTTCTTCGAAGGCATGCAGCAGTCGATCCTCGGCGGCCTCCAGTTGCGCCACGTAGGTGCTGTCGGTATCGCTCGACAACGAGGCCTTGGTATCGGCGTAGACTTGGCGCAGCTTGCCGATCACCGTGCCGCCCTGTGGTGGCTGCTCGTGGTTGGCCGCAACTTTGCTAGTTAACGCTTGAATGATTTCGGTCTTGGCGTGCGCCATGTCGCGAAACAAGCTCTTCAGCTGTACATCTTTCACCGCGCCTTCGGCATGCTGGTAAAAGCGCTGGCCGTCGCGGGTGATTTCGATCAGCTCATTGAGTTGTGCGGTCGACTTGCTCATGTTGTTCTCCTGGTATTACGCGGGAGGCTGGATCAGAAGCGATTTGCCCTCTCCGTTAGGGCTGATATCGCAAGCCGCATGCCAGGCTTTTTCAAACAATAAAAACAAATAAATTCAATAACTTAACTACAGCTGCAGGCCTGGGATGGCGTGCAGCCTGCAGGATTGCGCGAAATGATCCGTGCAACTTGCACGAAAAAACCGGGACTAATGACCAGGTCGAGCAATCTGCCCCCACAGGACGAGGAGGAGACACCCCCATGCCCCATACCGAAAGCGGTCGCATTCTGCTGGTCGATGATGAGTCGGCCATCCTGCGCACCTTCCGCTATTGCCTGGAAGACGAGGGCTACAGCGTAGCGGCCGTCAGCAGTGCAGCTCAGGCGGAACACCTGTTGCTGCGCCAGGTCTTCGACCTGTGCTTCCTTGACCTGCGCCTGGGCGAAGACAATGGTCTCGACCTGCTGGCGCAGATGCGCATCCAGGCACCGTGGATGCGGGTGGTGATCATCACCGCCCATTCCGCCGTGGACACCGCCGTCGACGCCATCCAGGCCGGTGCTGCGGACTACCTGGTCAAACCCTGCTCCCCCGATCAACTGCGCCTGGCCGCCGCCAAGCAGCTGGAACTGCGCCAACTGGCCGCCCGCCTGGAAGTCCTCGAAGGTGAGGCGCGCAAGCCCAGCGATGACCTCGACTCGCACTGCCCGACCATGATGGCCGTGCTGGAAACCGCACGGCAGGTGGCCGCCACCGATGCCAACATCCTCATCCTCGGCGAATCCGGCACCGGCAAGGGCGAACTGGCCCGCGCCATCCACGGCTGGAGCCGACGCCAGAAGAAATCCTGCGTGACCATCAACTGCCCGTCGTTGACCGCCGAGCTGATGGAAAGCGAACTGTTCGGCCATGCGCGCGGCTCCTTCACCGGCGCCAGCGAAAACACCCTGGGCCGGGTCAACCAGGCGGACGGTGGCACGCTGTTCCTCGATGAAATCGGCGACTTCCCGCTGACCCTGCAACCCAAGCTGTTGCGCTTCATCCAGGAGAAGGAATACGAGCGGGTCGGCGACCCGGTGACGCGCCGCGCCGATGTGCGCATTCTTGCCGCCACCAACCTCAACCTCGACGAGATGGTGCGCGCCGGCAAATTCCGCGAAGACCTGCTCTACCGACTCAACGTCATTACCCTCAAGCTGCCGCCCCTGCGCGAGCGCCAGGACGACATCCTGACCCTGGCCGAACGCTTTCTCGCGCGCTTCGTCTGCGACTACGCCCGCCCGGCACGCAGCTTCAGCGAAGAAGCCCTGAGCGCGCTGCTCGACTATCGCTGGCCAGGCAATATCCGCGAGCTGCGCAACGTCATCGAACGCGCCAGCATCGTCTGCCCACAGGAAACCGTGGAAGTGGCGCACCTCGGCCTCGGTGCCGAGCCGGCCAGCAATGTCGCGCGGATCGGCGGTTCGCTGAGCCTGGAAGACGTGGAAAAAGCCCATATCGCGGCGGTGCTGGCCAGCAGCCCGACCCTCGACCTGGCCGCCAAGACACTCGGCATTGATGCCTCTACGCTGTACCGCAAGCGCAAGCAATACAATCTCTAAGGGGCTCGTCCCATGAAGTTGCCGATGAAGCTGCGCACTCGGCTGTTCCTCAGCATCTCCGCGCTGATTAGCGTGGCGCTGGTTGGCCTGTTGTTCGGCGTGATCAGTGTGATGCAGATGACCAGTAGCCAGCAGGGCCTGATCCAGCGTGGTTTCTCCACCGTCGAAGTCGGCCAGCAGCTACGCCAGGCCCTCGGCGAACAACTGACCAGCGTGATCGGCGATGAACCCAATCCGACCGCTCTGCGCAATGGCCAGCAGCGCTTTCGCCAGGTGCTCGACGAGGCCTTGCGCCGGCCACTGTCGGATACCGCCCGTGGCGAACTGCAGGAAATCGAGCGCCTGTACCAACGGTTAGAGGGCGTGCTCGCCAAGGCCGGGGCGGCACCGACGAAAATGGGCGCCAACGACGACTTCACGGCGGCCTTCACCGCTCTGCGCGAACGCATGGTGGCCTCGCAGAACGTGGCTTTCGCAAACATCAGCACGGCGGCGCAGCACGCCCGCGAACGCTCGATTCTGATTGCTGCGCTGCTGGGCCTGATCGGCATTGCCGTCCTCCTGATCGGCTTCGTCACTGCGCACGGCATCGCCCGCCGCTTCGGTGCGCCGATCGACCTGCTGGCGCGGGCCGCCGACCAGATCGGCCAGGGCAATTACCAGGTCACGCTGCCGGTTTCATCGGTCGCCGAGCTGGCCGTGCTCAGCCGCCGCTTCGGCCTGATGGCAGAAGCCCTGAGCCGCCACCACTCGAGCAACATCCACCAGCTGCTGTCCAGCGAAGGACGCCTGCAGGCGGTGCTCGACAGCATCGATGACGGCCTGGTGATCCTCGACCCCCTTGGCCGCATCGAGCACGCCAACCCGGTAGCCGTGCGCCAGCTGTTCTGGCAGAACGACCCGCATGGCCAGCCCATCGCCCGACTGCTGGATGACAGCGGCGTGCATGAGGCCGTGAAGCGGGTGCTGAGCGGTGAACTGCTGGAACAGGCACCGGCCGACCTGCAGATCGACAGCGCTGGCGAAACCCGCCTGGTGGCCTGGAGCCTGACGCCGGTCCAGCCCAGCGAAGGGCTCAAGCTGGGCGCAGTGATGGTGCTGCGCGACGTCACCGAGCAACGCATCTTCGAGCGCGTACGCAGCGAATTCGTGCTGCGCGCCTCCCACGAACTGCGCACCCCGGTGACCGGCATGCACATGGCCTTCAGCCTGCTGCGCGAACGCCAACAGGTGGTCGAGGGCAGCCGCGAGCAGGACCTGATGCGCACCGTGGCCGAGGAGATGCAGCGCCTGGTACGGCTGATCGATGACCTGCTGGATTTCTCCCGCTACCAGAACGGTATGCACCAGCTGCAACGCGCGCTCTGCCCGCTGGACGAACTGCTGCAGCAGGCCCGCCAGCGCTTCAGCGAGGCCGCCGAGCACCGGCAGATCAGCCTGCAGGTCGATGTGCAGGAGCCGCTGCCGCCCATCCAGCTGGATCGCACACAGATCGAACGGGTGCTGGACAACCTGATCAGCAACGCGCTGCGCCACAGCGACGAGGGCGGCGCCGTGCAACTGCAGGCGCGCCGGCATGGCGAGCGGGTGATCCTCAGCGTGCGCGACCAAGGCGAAGGCATCCACTTCAGCCAGCAGGCACGCATCTTCGAGCCGTTCGTGCAGGTAGGGCGGCGCAAGGGTGGGGTCGGTCTGGGCCTGGCGCTGAGCCAGGAAATCGTCCAGCTGCATGGCGGCCGGCTCAACGTGCATTCACGCCCGGGCCAAGGAACGAATTTCTATATCAGCCTGCCCCTCTAGAGCAGCCACCCTGGGGAAGCCGCGAGGCGTTATCCAGCCGATCCGGCGGGACGAAAGGTTCTCACGCAGGCTGGCGCTTAGCGCAGGACGGGGTCGAACTTGATCCGGCGCCCGGCCAGCAGGGCCAGGGTGCAGAGAATGGCGCTGGCACCGCCGCTCAGCTTGAGCAACAGGCGCAGTTGCGCATCCAGCGCCGGTGCCAGCCACAGCAGGGCCACGCTGAGCAGGGTCAGAACCAGCAGAACCAGGGCACTCTTCGACATGCTGCGCTCCTTGTGCAGAGAATGCGGGGCTCAGAACACCCAGCGCTGGGGACGTTGTGGCTGCTGCGCCGTTTCGGTGTCACCGTCATCGCTGATACGCAACCACTGCCCCTGCTGAGCTGGAGGCTGGTTAGCGGCAGGCGTTGCAGCGCGGACCGGACGGGGCTGTTGCGCCAGGTGCAGCGGCACGATGGAGAGGCCGCCGGCAAAGGCGTAACCGGGCAAGGTCAGTTCGGCAGTCTTCATCGCACTGGATTGCTCGTCAGCGGAAACACCGCCGACCAGAGCGCAGGAAATGCAGAACAGGCTCAACAGGGAAATCTGGCGAACAGTGTGCATGGTGCTACTCCATCAGCAGATCAGTCGGGACTACGGGACTGATTTTGCAGACGGCATGCCAGATTCTTTATCGAATAATATTCTTATATTTCAGATAGTTAACAAATCAATTCGGGCATTTTGCATTGCGCTTTGCACGACCAGGAAAAATGCACATTGCAATTTGCACGAGCCGTTTCAGGCCTCGCGTCCATCACGTGGCAATTCATACGGCAATAGCACCCGGAAGCACGCGCCTTCGCCCTGCCGACTGTGCAGCTCGATGCGTCCGCCATGGGCCTCGACGATCTGCTCGCTGATATACAGCCCCAACCCCAGCCCCTGCGGCACGCCATTGCCGGCAATCCGCTCGAACTGCTGGAAGATACGCTGCTGGTCAGCTGTGGAAATCCCCATGCCCTGGTCGTGCACCTCGATACAGGCGCCCTCGTCGACGCCATACACGCGCACTGTCAGCGGCTTGCCGGCGCCATAGCGCAGGCCGTTGGTGAGCAGGTTGACGACCACCTGCTCGATGCGAAAAGCGTCCACCTCGGCGTTCACCGGGCCTTCCAGCTGCAGGTCGAGGGTGCAGCCGGCGTTGGCGATCAAACCGGCCAGGTTTTCCGTCACGCGGCTGGCCAGCTGGCTGAGGTCGCACGGCTGCGGACGGATCGACAACTTGCCGGTGCGGATACGCGAAACATCCAGCATGTCGTCGATCAGCCGCGTCAGGCTGTTGATCTGGTGCTCGTCCCGCATGGTGATGGCGCGCAGGCGGTCGAGGGTGAAGGCTTCGCTGCGGTTCTGCTCCAGGCGCAGCTTGCGCAGCTGGATCTCCAGGGCCAGGCCGTTGAGCGGCGTGCGCAACTCGTGGGAGACGATGGACATGAAGTCATCACGCATACGCACCGCGTTTTGCAGCTCGCCCTGGGTGGCGCGCAACTCGGCCAGCAATGCCTCCTGCTCGCGGCGGCTCTGTTCGAGCGCATCCAGCTGGCGCAAGAGCGCTTTGCGCTGGCGATACAGTTCGACGAACACCGCCACCTTGCTGCGTACCTCGTGCGGCACCAGCGGCTTGTGCAGGAAGTCCACGGCGCCGCTTTCGTAGCCCTTGAAGGCGTAGTTGAGATCGCGCCCGGCGGCGCTGACGAAGACGATCGGGATGTGTTTGGTCTTCTCCGTGCCGCGCATCAGCTCGGCCAGCTCGAAACCATTCATGCCCGGCATCTGCACATCGAGAATGGCGATGGCGAAGTCGTGCTCCAGCAGCAGGCCGAGTGCCTGGCCGGCATCGCTGGCGCAGAAGATGGTGCGGTCCTCACCCTGGATCAGCGCTTCCAGCGCCAGCAGGTTGCCCGGCAGGTCATCCACGAGCAGCAACTTGGCTTCGATCTTTCTCAGCATGGTGGCGTATCCAGTTCGGCCAGCAGGTCACGCAGGCCGGTGAGGGGAAGAAGGGCGTCGGGGGTCAGCAATGCCAGCGCGGCCAGGGGCATCACCGGCACCTGCGCATCGGCGGGTTCCTGCACCAGCGCCAGGCCACCGCTGCGCTGGATCTGCAACAGGCCAGCGGCGCCATCGGCGCTGGCGCCGGTGAGCAACAGCCCGGCCAGGCGCGGGCCGAACACATCCGCCGCCGACTCGAAGAGGATGTCGATCGATGGCCGGGCGAAGTGCCGCGGCTCTTCACGACTGAGGGAAAAACTGCGGTCGCTCTCGATCGACAGGTGATAACCGGGCGGGGCGAAATACAGGGTGCCGCCGCGCAGGCTGTCCTTGTCCTCGACCTCGCGCACCGACAGCGCCATGCGCCGCTGGAACAGCTCGACCAGCAGGCTGTCCCGGTTATCCGGCAGGTGCAGCACGCAGACGATGGGCAGTCGGTAGTCGCCAGGCAGCGCACTGAGCAGGCGCAGCAGGGCGTCCACGCCTCCGGCCGAGGCACCGATCACCAGCGCCTCCAGCGGGGCCTGCAGACGCCCGCGAATCTGCACCTCGGCGCGCGCGCTCATCGCTTGCGGAAGATCCGTTCCTGGCGCACCAGCGGCTCGAAGCGGATGCCGTAGCTGGAGAACTCCAGGCTTTCCTTGCTGCCCAGGCCGAGGAAACCACGGTGGCACAGCGACTCGTGGAACAGCCCCAGCGCGCGGTTCTGCAAG
This sequence comes from Pseudomonas sp., assembly GCA_037994305.1. GTDB lineage: Bacteria > Pseudomonadota > Gammaproteobacteria > Pseudomonadales > Pseudomonadaceae > Aquipseudomonas. The sequence continues at coordinate 14,868 of JBBNAI010000254.1, forward strand.
TCGCGGTTGAAGTAGATCAGCACGTTGCGGCAGGAGACCAGGTGGGTCTCGGCGAACACGCTGTCGGTGGCCAGGCTGTGGTCGGCGAAGGTCACGTTGGCCCGCAGCGACTTGTCGAATAGCGCGCGGTCGTAGGCCGCCGAGTAGTAGTCGGAGAAGGCGCACTGGCCACCGGAGCGCTGGTAGTTCTCGGTGTAGGCACGCAGGTTGTCGAGGGCGAAGATGCCCTGCTCGGCCTTCTCCAGCGAATGCGGGTTGATGTCGGTGGCGTAGATCATGCTGCGCTCCAGCAAGCCCTCTTCCTTGAGCAGGATGGCCAGCGAATAGACCTCCTCACCCGTGCTGCAGCCGGCCACCCAGATTTTCAGCGAGGGGTAGGTGTGCAGCAGCGGCACCACCTGCTGGCGCAGGGCGAGGAAGTAGCCGGGGTCGCGGAACATCTCGCTGACCGGGATGGTGAGGTATTGCAGCAGCTGCATGAACGCCGCCGGGTCGTGGAGGATGCGCTCCTGCAGTGCGGAAATGGTCGCGCAGTCCAGCTGAAGCTGGGCCTGCTTGACCCGACGCTTCAGCGAGGCCCCGGTGTAGTCGCGGAAGTCGTAGCTGTAGCGCAGGTAGATCGCTTCGATCAGCAGCCGTAATTCGATCTCGGTCGGCATCAGATTCGTTCCAGTTTCGGCATCCACACACGGATCAGGGAGAACAGCCGGTCGAGGTCGATCGGTTTGGCCAGGTAGTCATTGGCCCCGACCTCGCGGCAGCGCTCCTGATCGTCCTTCATCGCCTTGGCCGTCACCGCAATGATCGGCAGGTTGCGCCAGCGTGGCTCCAGGCGAATCGCGCGGGTCGCTTCGTAGCCGTCCATCTCCGGCATCATCACGTCCATCAGCACCAGGTCGATGTCTGCCACCGCATTGAGCTTGGCCAGCGCCTCGTGGCCATTGCGGGCAATCTCGATCACCGCGCCCTTGTGCTCTAGCGCACTGGAGAGAGCGAAGAGGTTACGCACGTCATCATCCACCAGCAGGATGCGCCGGCCCTCGAATACCTTGTCGCGGCTGCGCGCGGACTTGAGCATGCGCTGGCGATCGGTGGACAGCTCCGCCTCGACCTTGTGCAGGAACAGGGTCACTTCGTCGAGCAGGCGTTCCGGCGAGCGGGCGCCCTTGATGATGATTGAGCGCGAGTACTTGAGCAGCTCGGCTTCCTCGTCACGGGTCAGGTTGCGCCCGGTGTAGACGATCACCGGCGGGAACGAGCAGATTTCCTCGCTGGCCATGCGCTGCAGCAATTCATTGCCCTGCATGTCGGGCAACTTGAGGTCGATGATCATGCAGTCGAACACCGTCTTGCGCAGCAGCTCCAGCGCCTCGCCGGCGCTCTCGACGGCGGCGATCTCGATGTCGTCGTCACCGATCAGGCGGGCGATGCTGTCTCGCTGCAGGGCGTCGTCCTCGACCAGGAGGATGCGTTTGACCTGCTGATCGAGCTTGGCCTCCAGCTTGCCGAACACCGCCTTGAGCTGCTCGCGGGTGGTCGGTTTGAACGCATAGCCGATGGCGCCCAGGTGCAGCGCCGCTTCGCTGCGATCGTCCACCGACACCACATGCACCGGGATGTGCCGGGTCAGCGGATCGTCCTTGAGCTGCTGCAGCACGCCGAGGCCGGAGCCGTCGGGCAACTGCATGTCGAGCAGGATGGCGTCCGGACGGAACTGCTGTGCCAGGGCCAGGCCCTCGTCGGCGCTCTGGGCCACCAGGCAGGCATAGCCCAGCTCGCGGGCCAGGTCGTAGAGAATCTGGGCAAACCGGGCTTCGTCTTCGATCACCAGCACACGGCGGCCGCGGGCCTCGTCCAGGCGCTCGCGGTCGTCGGCGAAGCTGCTCAGCGGCAGACTGACTGCCGGTGCAGCAGGTAGTGCCGGAGAGGGCTCGGGCAGGGTCACCGGGGCCGGCGTCACGGCAATCTCGCCACGGGCCTGGTACTGCTCCGGCAACAGCAGGGTGAAGGTACTGCCCTGGCCCGGCTCGCTGCTGACGGTGATCGAGCCACCAAGTAGCGCAGCCAGGTCACGGGAAATCGACAGGCCCAGGCCGGTGCCGCCGTAGCGGCGGTTGGAGGTGCCGTCGGCCTGCTGGAAGGCCTCGAAGATGATCGCCTGCTGGTCGGCGGCGATGCCGATGCCGGTGTCGTGCACCGCGAAGGCAATGCCCAGGTTGGCGCGGCGCTCGACGCTGAGGGTGACCGTGCCCTTCTCGGTGAACTTGCAGGCATTGGCCAGCAGGTTCTTGAGGATCTGCTCGACGCGCTGGCGGTCGGTGAACAGAAACTCCGGCACGCCAGCCCCCGACTCGACCTGGAAGCTCAGGCCGCGGTCGCCGGCCACCGGCGTGAACACATCGCGCAGGCCATCGAGCATCGAGGAGAGCCGTACCTGATCGGCAAATACCTCGAGCTTGCCGGCCTCGACCTTGGCTATATCAAGGATGTCGTTGATCAGGGTGAGCAGGTCATTGCCGGCCGCGTAGATCGACTCGGCAAACTTGATCTGCTCGGCATTGAGGTTGCCGTGCGGGTTGTCGGCCAGCAAACGGGCCAGGATCAGCGAGCTGTTCAGCGGCGTGCGCAGCTCATGGGACATGTTGGCGAGGAATTCCGACTTGTAGCGACTGGCGCGCTGCAGGTCCTCGGCACGCGCCTCCAGCTGCGCCTGGGCCTGGCCCAGGGCGTGGTTCTTCTGGTCGAGGTTGTCGCGCTGCTCGCCAAGGGCCTGGGCCTGCTCGGCAAGCTTCTCGTTGGTCTGCTCCAGCTCGGCCTGCTGGGTCTCCAGGTGCGCCTGGGACTCCTTGAGGATGCGTGCCTGCTGTTCCAGCTCTTCGTTGGCGGCGCGCAGCTCTTCCTGCTGGGTCTGCAGTTCTTCGTTGAGCTGCTGGCTCTCGGCGAGCACCTCCTGCAGGCGCTGGCGATAGCGCGCGCCCTCCAGCGACAGGCCAGTACTGCTGGCAATCAGTTCGAGGAACTCCTGGTCGCGCGCTGTCAGCGGGCGCAGGAAACCCAGCTCAAGCACACCATTGACGCGCTCGTCGGCATGCAGCGGCAGCAGCACCACATGCGCTGGCGCGCCGCTGCCCAGCCCGGAGCTGACCTTGATGTAATCCGCCGGCAGGTTCTCCAGGTACACCGGCCGCTGGTTCAGCGCGACCTGGCCGACCAGGCCGTCGGCCTTGTAGAACTGCTGGCTGAGCTGCTCCTGTTCGCGGCTGAAGCCATAGCTGGCGATGCGTTGCAGATCACCGCTGTGGCTGTCGCGCAGGTACAGCGCACCGACCGCGCAATGCAGGTAGTCGGCGAGGAACTCCAGGGCCCTGCCGCCCAGGGTGTGCAGTTGCTGCTCGCCCAGCAGGCGTTCGGCGAGCTGGGTCTGCCCGCCGCGAATCCAGGCACGCTGGCGCTGTTCCTCGGCATAGGCTTCCTGCTGCGCCAGCGAGGCGGAATAGGTCTGCGCCAGGCGCATCAACTCGCGGCGCCCGAAGGCGGCAAGCAGGGCGCTGAACAGCAGGCTGACGGTGAGGTAAAGCACGGTGCTCAGCAGCGTGCTGTTGCTGGCGTCGACGTTGCGCTGCTGGCGCAGGGTGCGCTCGGTGGCGATGAAGGTGTCGAACTCGTTGCGCATCTCATCGGTGAGATTCTTGCCACGGCCACTGCTGATAATGCCTTGGTACTGGTTGCCGGTGCGGCGCGCGGCGATGGCGTCCTGGGCGAACGCTTCCCATTGCGCCTGCAGCGCCTGCAAGCGCTTGATCCTTTCCATCTGCTGCGGATTGTCGATGACCAGGCCGGTCAGTTCATCGAGGTCGGCACGCACCTTGGGCCGGGCGATTTCGTAGGGGCCGAGAAAACTCTCGTCGCCGGTGATGATGAAACCGCGCATGCCGGTTTCCATGTCGATGGTCAGCTTGTAGGCCTCGGCAGCGCTGTTGAGGACCTGGTCGGTGTGCTCGACCCACTTGATGATATTCAGCAGGTAGCTGATCAGCAGGGCGAAGAACACCGCCCCGACCAGACCCAGGCCCAAGGGCAGTGCCACGTTGCGCGCGAGAATACGGCGGAAACTTTTTTCATCCTGAGCTGACTGATTCAACATCGGTGGGTCCGCTGGTAGGTTGGCAAACGTTATTGTGGTGCACTGTCCACTGTGCGCAGCGATGGACGCCCATGGCTGACTGACCGCAGCATATCGCCGAAGTTTGCCTGGTTGTGCAAATAGCCTGCACAGGCGCACTTGGCTTTTCCCGTCATCGAGCAGAGAGCAGTATGTCCAGCCAACCCCAGGGCGCCAGCAGCAAGATCGTGGTGCTGGTCGAAGACGATCTGATTGTGCGCCTGCTCACCGTCGAAGTGCTCGAGGAGCTCGGTTACCAGGTGCTCGCATTCGGCGAGGCACTCCCGGCCCTGGAGCTGTTGCGCAGCGAGCAGACAGCCGCGCTGCTGATGACCGATGTCGGCCTGCCGGGCATGGACGGACGTGAACTGGCACAGGCCGCCCGCGCCCTGCGCCCGAGCCTGCCGGTGCTGTTCGCCAGCGGCTATTCGGAGCGCGAGTTGCTCGAGGAAATGCGCAGCCAGGATCGGCAGGCGCGCACCGAGAGCGTGACCAAGCCCTACAACCTCGACCTGCTGCGCGAGCGCGTGCGCAGCCTGATCGGCGACTAGCTAGGCGGCCTGCCGCTCCACCAACTGGCGGAACTGGCGCGCCGTCAGCGGCTTGGCGAACAACCAGCCTTGGCCGCACTGCGCGCCCTGCTCGGCGAGGTACAGCGCCTGGGCCTCATGCTCGATGCCCTCGGCCACCACCTTCAACTGCAGCTCGTGCGCCATGCGGATGATGTGCGGCGCCACGCCGCTGCTGGCCGCATCGTGGCCGAGCGCATCGACGAAGGATTTGTCGATCTTCAGCACATCGGCCGGCAACTCCTGCAGGTAGGCCAGGCTCGAATAGCCGGTGCCGAAATCGTCGATCAGCACCCGGTGACCACGCGCCCGCAGCGCCGTCAGCACACCTTGCGCGGCCTGGGTATCGGCCAGCCCGGACTCGGTGACCTCGAAGGCGATTTGCGTGGCATTGACCCTGTATTGCAATAGCAGACGCGTGGCCAGCTCGTCGATACGCGGCACCGCCACGTCACAGGCCGCCAGGTTGATCGAGATGTACAGGCCAGGGTTCTGGCCGAGGAAATGGCCGAGCTGGGACAGCACCTGCTCCAGCACGTAGTCGGTAATTTCGCGAATCTGTCCGCTGCTTTCCGCCATCGGAATGAAGTGATCCGGACCGAGCAGCTTGCCGTCGGCCCGGCGCCAGCGTACCAGCGCCTCGGCACCCACGCAGCGGCGGCTGGCGAGGTCGTAGATCGGCTGGTAGCGCACCCGCAGCGCGCGCCGGCGCAATGCCGCGGGCAAGGAGCCCGGCAGCGACTGGCGATAACGCACCTGGTGAAAGGTCAGCACACCGAGCAGCAACGCCAGCAGCACGGCCACCGGCAACCAGCTCATCAGGCCCTCGCGCAGGCGCTCCTGCAACGCGCTGCGATCGGCGAACAGCAGCAGGTCGAAGTCCGGGCTCTGGGTCGGCATGCGGTAGATCAGCTGGCTGGCGCTGACCCGCAAGGCCTGCTCCGGCGGCCAACCGTCCGCCGGTGGCCAGGGCTGCGGCGGGCCAAGGATCGGCAGCGGCTTGCCAGCGGCGCGGGTCACCAGCAGCAGGCTGCCGCCGGGTGGCAACTCCACCACATCGGCCAGGTGCCCACGTGCCGTGGACAGGCGGAAGTAACCGCGTTGGACCACCAGCGCGGCCAGGTCGTCGTTTGGCTGGGCGCTGGTGTTGAGCCAGTAGCTCTGCCGCTCGCCCTGGATATCCGCCGGGCGCTCGGGGCCGAAGGAGCTGCGCTTGGGCGAAGACGAACACCGCTGGTTGCCGCCAATGAACGCCGCCTCGTAGACGAAGCGATGGCTAAAGGTGATCTGCCGCAAGGTCTCGACCATGGCCAGGTCGCAGCCGCGCAAGGGTTGCTGCTCGAGCTTGTCGAGCGCCTGCTGGAGTTGGCCGAAGATCTGCTCGATACGCTGCAGGAAGCGCTGGCCCAGGTTCTGCAGGCGTTCGCTCTCGGCCTGCTGCGCCTGGTAGTTGGCCAGCCACAGGCCGCCCAGGCCAAACAACAGCGCGCCGAACAAAAATGCCAGCAGCGCCATGGGCCAGGGGCGGTAGAGAGCACGACGCAACAGCGCTAGCTGGGGCGACATGGAGCGAACTCCGAGCGGGGGTCACTCAGGTATAGCGCCTAGTGCGACGCGGCGCCGCTCAAGGCGCCGGGCGGTTGAGCACCCGCAACAGGGCCGCGCTTTCGGCATCCGCCTGGCCATCGAAACGCGCCGGCCGGTACTTCATCTGGAAAGCCGCCAGCACCTTGCGCGTGGCCGGGTCGAAGTGACCGGCCTGGGGGGTGGCGTAGCCCAGGCGCGCCAGTTGCTCCTGGAACCATTGCGGGCTCGGCAGGCTGGTCGCGAAGGCGAACTGCTCGCGGGCTACCGCAGCGGCGTCCGGCCAGCGAATCAACCCGGCCTCGGCCAGGCGCTTCCAGGGGAACAGCGGGCCGGGGTCGACCTTGCGCTGGGGGGCAATGTCGCTGTGGCCGATGATGCTGTCGATGGGCAGTTGGTGACGCTGCACGATGTCCTTGAGCAGCACGATCAGCGCCTCGATCTGCGCCTCGCTGAAGGGCTGCCAGACGCGGCCCTGGGGGGTGTCCTGGTAGCCCTGGTTGACCAGCTCGATGCCAATGGTGCTGGCGTTCAGCCAGGTGCGCCCCTGCCATTCGCTCTCGCCGGCATGCCAGGCGCGGCGATCCTCGTCAACCAGGCGGTAGACGCTAGCCGGCTGGTCGTCGGCGATCAGGTAGTGGCTGCTGACATCGGCGTGGGTCAGCAGGGCCAGGGACTGGGCGAAATCGGTGGAGGTGTAGTGCAGCACGATGTACTGCACACGGCTGTTCTGGCTACGCGCGTGGTAGCTGTCGTTGATCTGCGGCGTGCTGGTGCAGGCGGTCAGCAGCAGGGCAGTGAGGGCAATTAGAACGAGTCTCATGGGCTGGGCAGCGCGATCGGCAGGGGAGCGGAGTTTAGCTCCGCTCAGGGCTGGATGACGAACTCGCGCTAGAGGAAAACAAGGCGTTCTCAGCGCAGCTTTCCGACGCGCAGCAGATCGTCAGGGGGCGATATGCAGGATGCTCTGCAGGTTGTCCAACAGCATATCGACGCTGAGCATGATCAACAGCATGCCGGTCAGACGCTCCACCGCCATCAGCCCGCGCGGGCCGAGGAAGCGCTGCAACCAGGAGGCCTGCAGAAGGATCGCCGCAGTCGCCAGCCAGGCCAGGAACACTGCCAGGTAGAGCTCCCACAATTCACCCTGGTGGGTGTTGCGCAGGGTCATCAGCACCGCCAGCGCCGACGGCCCGGCCACCGCCGGCGTGGCCAGCGGCACCAGCATCGGTTCGCCGTCCGGTACATCGCCGAGCAAGCCTTGCGGCGTGGGGAAGATCAGGCGCAGGGCGATGATGAACAGGATGATGCCGCCGGCGATGGCCGTGGCCTCACGCGACAGGCCGAGGCCACTGAGGATCTTGTCGCCAAAGGTGAGGAACAGCATCAGCAGGCCGAGGGCGAACAGCAGTTCACGCGCCACCACACGCATGCGCCGCTCGGGAGCGACACTCTTCAAAGCGGCAAGGTAGATGGCAATATTGCCGAACGGGTCGGTAACCAGGAACACCAGTACGGCGATACCGAAAATATCCATAACGAACTCCTCAACGAGACCCACAGTCTAAACGGCCAGGCCCCGCAGCGTCTGTCGTCAATGCGTCTGCCACGTGTCAGGAACGGTACCTTGAGGCCGCCAGGCGAGCCCATAGAGTGAGAAACGGATCACAGTTCGCCCGTATCGAACGACAGCGGAAGGCAGGGCAGGACAGACGGCAGCAGCGCTCGCTGCGCAGCGGCGTATTGTCTATCTCAAGGCTCATCGAGGAGGAGCGCCATGCGACGTCAGTTGCTGTGGTTCAAACAGGATCTACGCCTGGACGATCATCCGGCGCTGCAGGCCGCACTGGCGGCGGATCGCCTGCTACCGGTGTATGTGCTCGACACCGACGCGCTGCAACCGGGGCCGCTCGGTAACCCACGACTCGGCGTACACCGCGCGCGCTTCCTGCTGGAGAGCCTGGCCGCGCTGCACGGCGAGCTGCGCAAACGCGGTTCGGCGCTGATGTTGATCAAAGGCCACCCCGAGCAGGTGCTACCGCGCCTGGTCGAGCAGTTCTCCTTGCAGGAAGTCCTGACCCTGGAGGAGATCGCCCCCGAGGAACGCAGCCAACTCGTCGCCGTGCGCAGCGCCCTCGGCGACGTGCCATTGCGCGAACTGAACGGCAATCACCTGCTGCGCAGCGAAGAGCTGCCGTGCAGCATCGAGGAATTGCCGCAGGTCTACAGCCAGTTCCGCGAACTGGTCGAACAGCGCCTGCCGGTCTTCCAGCCGCGCCCCGCACCAACCCGCCTGCCGGCCCTGCCGGAAGGTGCCGAAGCCTACTGCAACCCGTTGCCCAGCCTGTCGCAACTGGGCCTGGGCGAACCCCTCAGCGTGGCCAACAGCGCCTTCCCGTTCTCCGGGGGCGAGCCCGCCGCGCAAGCCCGTCTGCGCGACTACCTGTGGCTGAGCCAGGGCGTGCGCCAGTACAAGGACACCCGCAACGGCCTGATCGGCAGCGAATACTCGTCGAAGCTCTCGCCCTGGCTGGCCAATGGCAGCCTGTCCGCACGCCGCGTGGTGGCCGAGCTGCGCCGCCACGAGTCGCAATACGGGCGCAATGATTCAACCCACTGGCTGTGGCTGGAAATGCTCTGGCGCGATTTCTTCCGCTGGACCCTGGTGCGCCATGGCAGCGCGCTGTTCCAGGCCGGAGGGCTGAAAGCCACTGCGCGTGCGCCGCAACAGCTCGATCAGCGCTTCACCCAATGGTGCCAGGGCCGCACCGGCATGCCCCTGGTGGATGCCAACATGCGCGAACTGGCGGCCACCGGCTTCATGTCCAATCGCGGGCGGCAGGTAGTGGCCAACTACCTGGTCAATGACCTGCAACAGGACTGGCGCCACGGCGCTACCTGGTTCGAGGAGCATCTGCTGGACTACGACCCGGCGAGCACTTGGGGAAACTGGGCCTATCTGGCGGGAATCAGCAGCGATCCACGGCAAAAAGAGCTGTTCAATGCCCTGCGCCAGGCCCGCCAGTACGATCCCGACGGCGCCTATGTCAGCCTCTGGCTACCCGAGCTGCGCGGCGTCCCGGAGCATCTGCGGCATACGCCGTTTCTGCTTTCGCACCTGCAGCTGGATGCCATGGGCTACCCACGCCTGGACACAATCCCGGAGAGCTGGAAACCCTACCTGCCGAGCGCAGCCTGAGCCGCAGCAGTACCGGCTAGCCAGCTGCCCGGCGGTGGCAGAAATCGCTCCGCGACTCAGTCCTGCTCGATGCGGTTGCGGCCACTGCGCTTGGCGCGGTACAGCGCCTGGTCGGCACGCTCGAAGACCTTCTCGCTGCTCTCATCCTTGGTGAAGGCGGTCAGGCCGGATGACAGGGTGATGGTGACCCGCTCGCCACGGAAGTGGAACGGGCAACTCTCGATGGCGCTGCGCAGGGTCTCCAGGAGCTGGAGGCCACCGTCCAGCGGCGTACTGGGCACCAGCAGGACGAATTCCTCGCCGCCGAAACGGGCCAGGAAATCGGTCTTGCGCAGACGCTTGGTCAGCTCGGTGGCGATGATTTTCAGCACCTTGTCACCCGCCAGGTGGCCGTAGTCGTCGTTGATCCGCTTGAAGTGGTCGATATCCAGAATCGCCAGCAACAGATCGCCGCCGTAGCGCTGCCAGCGTGCCATCTCCAGCTCCAGGCGCTCACTCCAGGCAGCGCGGTTGGGCAGGCCAGTGAGCGGATCGGTCAGGGCTTTCTGCCGTTGTTCCTCGATGTGATCGCGGAACTCCTGTGCTTCCTGCTCCATGTCGGCGACTTTCTGCACCAGGCTCTGCAGGCGCTCGGTAACCAGCTCTTCGCGGCCATCGCGCTGGCGCTGGTGTTCGCTGACGGTGCTGAGCAGGCCATCCAGCCGCGCTTCCAAGGCGCGCTTGAGGTCGTCGAGGTCGGACGCATCCAGCACGCTGGCCTGCAAGCCGCTGACCTGCTCACGCAGCTCCTGATTGAAACTGCGCGCGCTTTCGACCGATTCGCTGTAGCCCTCGTGGGCTTCGGTTAGGGTTCCGAGGAACGCCGCCAGGCGCTCGTTGAGCTGCTTGAGATACCCCGCGAACTCGCGCTGGCCGCTGTCGCTGACCGCCAGCACCAACACGGCCAGGTCATCGAGCACCGGCACCAGCTCATACCAGTTCAGGCCGCCCTGCAGACGCTCGCGCAATGCCTCGCCCTGGGGCTGGTGGCGCGGCGGCAGGTCGAGCTCATCCAGCAGTTTCTGCAGGCTCTGCGCCACATGCGGCGCCACGGCGCTGTAACCCGGCTCGGGGCGGTCCGGCAGGGCGAACTCAGGGTTGCCCTCTCCGGTGAAAATGCGGGCATCCAACGGCAGGCTGTCGAGGGTCGGCGAGGAACGTGGCGACACGCTGCTGTCGACCAGGATGACCGGACTTGGCGCGGCGACAGGCTGCACCATGGGCGCCGCCGGCTCTGCCTCGAGCACTTCAGCCCCCACGGCCTGCGCCACCAGTGGCGCTGGCGGGGTGACCGATTCGGCGTTGGCCGCAGGTTCGCGGGTAATCGCGGGGGCATCAGCGGCGGCAGGAGTGGTTACAGCTGGAGTGGTCTCGCCACCGGCATCCTCGTCGCGGCTGCCGAACAGGCGCTGCAGCAAGCCAGGGCGGGGCTCGCCATCGCCACTGCTGCTGACCACCTCCAGGACCTTTTCCTGCAGGCTGCTCAGCTCGGCCAGCAGGGCCGGAATCTCGCGAGACTGGCTGGCGCGCTCTTCGATGCGCTTGGCGAACTGCTTGAGGGGCTTGCGCACTTCGCGCGGCAGATCCAGCGCCAGCAACTGGCTGGTCAGGCCGGTAAGCCCGGCGACGTTCTGCTCGACGCGCTGCTGGCGGCGTTGCTCGGAGTCGAGCACGGCTTTTTCCAGGCGCGGAATCAGGGCCGAGAGGCCGCTGTCCATCTGGTCGCCGCGGATGATGTCGCGCAATTCCTGCATGCACTGGTCGACCGCCTTGTCCGAGCCTTCAGCCGCCAGCGAGCTGCGCACCAGCCCGCGGCGCAGCAGGTCGAGGCGCTCGTTCCAGCGCTCTTCCAGCACCTCCTGCTGCTCCAGGCTCTCCAGGTATTTGGCTTTCCAGCGCTGGGCATCATCGGTCATGGTGGCGATCCAGTGGCAGGCACGTTGAGCATAGGTGGTGGATAACCGCCCAAGGCTACCGGCAGGCGGATATCCACCGCTACCGGCAGATGATCGGAAATCGGCTGGCTGAGCACGGCGACCCGTTCCAGGGCCAGGCCGGGGCTGAGCAGGATGTGGTCCAGGCAGCGCTGCGGGCGCCAGCTGGGGAACGTTGCCTCGATCTGCGGCGCAAGCAGGCCCAGGTCACGCAGCGGCGAATGCTGCAGCAGATCGACGGCATGGGTGTTCATGTCGCCCATGAGAATCTGATGGCGATAACCGCCGATCAACTCCCGGATGTAGGCGAGCTGGCGAGTACGGGTACGGGCGCCGAGGGCCAGGTGCATCATCACCACGACCAACGCGTCCGGCCCTTCGCCAAAACGCAGCAGGATCGCCCCACGTCCAGGCGGGCCCGGCAGTGGATGGTCTTCCAGCTGGCTCGGCTGCAGGCGGCTGAGCACGCCATTGCTGTGCTGCGCCAGGCGGCCAAGGTTGCGGTTGAGCTGCTGGTACCAGTAGGGGAAGGCGCCGAGTTGGGCGAGGTGCTCGACCTGGTTGACGTAGCCGGAGCGCAGGCTGCCGCCGTCGACTTCCTGCAGGGCGACCAGGTCATAGTCGCCAAGCAGGCTGCCGATGCGTTGCAGGTTGCCACCCCGCCCGGCATTGGGCAGCAAATGCTGCCAACTGCGGGTCAGGTAGTGGCGATAGCCGGCGGTATTGATACCAACCTGGATGTTGAAGCTGAGCAGGCGCAGGAGCCCGCTGCTGGGTAGCGCGCCGGATTCCGGGCAACGGTGGTTGACCTGCGTATCCCGCAGGCCTGCCGAACGCCCGGAACTCCAACGGCGCAACATGCCGGGCCTGGGCTCAGCGCGCTGCGCGCTCTTTGGCGATCAGCTGGTTGGCGACATCCAGGGTCTGCTCGGGGCCACCGGAGCTGCGCACGTCGAAACGGTACTTGCCGTTGACGATCAGCGTCGGCACGCCAGAGATCTGGTAGGCCACGGCGAGTTTCTTGGCTTTCTCCATCTGGCCTTTGACGGCGAAGGAGTTGAAGGTGCTGAGGAACTTGTCCTTGTCGACGCCCAGGGTGGCAACGAAGTCGGCCATCTCGTCAGCGGTCGCCAGCTTCTTGCCTTCCTTGTGGATGGCATCGAATACGGCCTTGTGCACCTGACGCTCTACGCCCATGGATTCGAGGGTGATGAACAGCTGGCCGTGAACATCCCAAACGCCGCCGAACATGGCTGGAATACGCACGAAATGGACGTCTTCCGGCAGCTTGTCGATCCACGGGTTGAGGGTCGGTTCAAACTGGTAGCAATGCGGGCAGCCGTACCAGAACAGCTCGACCACTTCGATCTTGCCGGGTTCGGAAACCGGTACCGGGCTGCTCAGCTCGACATACTGGTTGCCCGCCTCGATGGTTTCGGCCTGGGCGCTGAGGCCGAACAAGCTGAGAGTGGCGAGGGCGGCGCTGAAAATCAGGTTACGCATGCAGGACTCCTTGGCAATGGGACCGCGAGGGGCGGGCGGCTGTTCGACCCGTGGCCCGCCGGCGGGTTCCGGCATTGTAGCGGAGGAGTCGTCTTTTATGCGCCACCTTCGCTACGCAGCAGGGGGGGTAATTGGTCAGCAAGTTTGTCGTTGTTCAGCGGGGCGCGGATAAAGCCGCGCTGGGTGCCATCCGGGCCAAGGATGACCAGGTTGCCGCTGTGGTCGACGGTGTAGTTTTCCTTGCTGGTGTCGGCCGGAATGTAGGGAATGCTCACCGCGCTGGCCAGGGTCTGGATATCCGCCTGCGCGCCGGTCAAGCCGACGAAACTGGCATCGAAGTAACCCAGGTACTGCTTGAGCTTCTGCGGGGTATCGCGGTTCGGATCGACGCTGACCAGCACCATGCGCACCCGCCCCTGCACATCCGCCGGCAGCATGCCCTTGAGCTGGCGCAGTTGGGCCAGGGTGGTCGGGCAGATGTCCGGGCAGAAGGTGTAGCCGAAGAACAGCAGGCTCCACTGCTCCTTGAGTTGGTCCAGCACCACCGGCTGGCCATCCTGATTGGTCAGGCTCAGGTCGGGCAGGCTGCGGGCCTGCGGCAGCAGGACGATGCCGGCATCCAGCTGGGCCACCTTGTCGGTGCCGTCACCGTGGCCATTGAGGACCTTGTGCACGGTCAGGCCAAGCACCAGGGCAACGGCGCCAACCAGGATGAAAACGGTTTTCTGGGTTCGGTTCATAGGCTCAGTAGTAGGTAGTGGTCGGCCAACAGGGCGATAAAGATAAGGAACAGGTACCAGATACTGTACTTGAAGGTGTTGATCGCCGCGTGCGGTTTGCTGTCACGGTAAAGCACCCAGGCCCAGTGCAGAAAGCGCCCGCCCAGTACGACAGCAGCCGCCAGGTAGAGCGGCCCGCTCATGTGGATGGCGTAGGGCAGCAAGGTCACGGCGAACATCACCACGGTGTACAGCAGGATATGCACCTTGGTGTAGTGCTCACCATGGGTCACCGGCAGCATGGGGATATCGGCCTTGGCATATTCCTCCTTGCGGTGAATCGCCAGGGCCCAGAAGTGCGGCGGGGTCCAGGCAAAGATGATCAGCACCAGCAGCAACGGTTCGGCGCTGATATGCCCGGTGACTGCGACCCAACCGAGCAGCGGTGGTGCGGCCCCGGCCAGCCCGCCGATGACGATGTTCTGCGGCGTGGCGCGCTTGAGAAAACCGGTATAGAGCACCGCATAGCCGAGCAACGAGGCCAGGGTCAGCCAGGCGGCCAGCTCGTTGGTGAAGGTCAGCAGCAACGCCATCCCCGCCACGGCCAGCAGCAGGGCGAAACCCAGTGCCGCCACCGGCGACAGGCGCCCGGCGGTGACCGGACGCTTGTGGGTACGCGCCATGATCGAATCGATACGCCGGTCGACCACATGGTTGACCGCCGCCGCCGCGCCCGCGCACAGGCCGATACCGAGGTTGCCGAACACCAGCACCTGCCAGGCCACCCCCGCGCGAGTGGCGAGGAACATGCCGACCAGCGAGGTGATCAGCATCAGCACCACCACGCGCGGCTTGGTCAGCTCCAGGTAGTCGCGCCAACTGGCGTGTTCCCGGTGAGCTTGCAGCAGAGTAGCCATGAGGGTCTCTCCTTGGTTGTTGTTATTTGCCGGCCTGGGCCAGGCCGGCAGAAGCGAGCGTTGCTCGCGAATCTTCGGCGACACGGGATGGCGCAACCGCACGCAGGCGGTAGTTGATCAGCACCAGCGTCAGCAGCAAGGCTGCGCCACCACCGTTGTGCGCAACCGCCACCGCCAGTGGCAGGTGCAGCAACACATTGCT
>JBBNAI010000255.1:0-1326 GCA_037994305.1 Pseudomonas sp.
TTTGCCGAACGCGGGCGGCGCATCCTCGACGAATTGCGCCTGGCCCGCGCCGAAGTGCTGTCGCTGAGCAGCGCCCAGGAAGGCCTGATCCGCATCGACGCACCGACTCCGTTCGGCCGTCGTCACCTGGCCCCGGCGATCGCCGACTTCCTTGCGGCCAATCCCGGTCTGGATATCCAGCTGCGCCTGATCGACAGCTTCATCGACCTGGACGGCGAACACCTCGGCGAGGTCGATGTCGTGATTCGTATCGGCCCACTGGCGGACAGCCGCCTGGTGGCCACGCCGCTGGCCTCGATGATGCGCATCGCCTGCGCCAGCCCCGCCTACCTGCGCCGCCGCGGCACACCGCTGAGCCCGCAGGAGTTGAGCGGCCACGACGGACTCGACTGGGACACCCTGGCGCCGGCCTATGCCTGGCGCTTCGCCCGTGACGGCAAGCTGCAGCTGCAACGCCCCGGCCGCCTGCGCATGACCAGCAACAATTGCGAAACCCTGCTGCATGGCGTACTCAACGGCCTGGGCATCGCCCACCTGCCAAGCTGGCTGGCCAGCGAATACCTGCTGCGCGGCGAGCTACAACCGCTGTTCTGCGACAACGGCCTGCCCGCGCCCGAACCCAGCAGCGTTTACGCCCTGCGCCTGGAGCGCGAAAGCAGCCCGCGGGTGCGCCTGCTGCTGGCCTTTCTCGGCGAACGCTTCGGCCATCCACCGCCCTGGGACCAGGCCCTGCACAGCCGGCTGCCAGTGGGCAGCTGAAATGAAAAAGCCCGGCACATGGCCGGGCTTTTTGTCACACGCGGTACAGACGGAAGGCTTAAGCCTGCGGCGCCTGGGTACGGCCTTTGTAGGAACCGTCGCGGGTGTCGATCTCGATCCAGTCGTCGATGTTGCAGAAGTCTGCAACCTTGACTTCGGTACCGTTGCTCAGCTTGGCCGGCTTCATGACCTTGCCGGAAGTGTCGCCACGGGCGGAACCTTCGGTGTAGGTGATCTGGCGAACGATGGTGGTCGGCAGGTCAACGGAGATCACTTTGCCTTCGAAGAACACGGCTTCGCAGATGTCGGTCATGCCTTCTTCGATGAACGGCAGAACGCTTTCCAGGTCTTCTTCGCGCAGCTCGTAGGAGTTGAACTCCGGGTCCATGAACACGTAATCAGTGCCGCTGATGTAGGACAGGGTCACTTCCTTACGCTCAAGGATCACCGGCTCCATCTTGTCGTCGGCCTTGTAAACGGTCTCGGTCTTCGAGCCGTTGATCAGGTTCTTCAGCTTCATTTTGACGATGGCGCTGTTACGACCGGACTTGGTGAACTCGGCTTTCT
>JBBNAI010000256.1:0-4262 GCA_037994305.1 Pseudomonas sp.
CGCGGCACCGCCCGGCGCACCTCGCACAGGATCGCATGCAGCAGCTCAGGCTCCTTGAGCAGCACCGCGCCCCCACGCGACTTGTTTACCGTCTTCGCCGGGCAGCCGAAGTTGAGGTCGATCACCGGCGCCCCCAGTTCGCAGGCATAGGCGGCGTTTTCCGCCAGGCACAGTGGATCGGAACCGAGCAACTGCAGCCGCACCGGCGCACCGCTACGGGTGCGCGAGGCAGTGCCCAGCTCAGGCGCCAGCTTGCGAAAGTGCGAGGCAGGCAGCAGGCGGTCACTGACGCGAATGAACTCGGTCACGCACCAGTCGATGCCACCGACACGGGTCAGCACGTCGCGCAGGATCTCGTCGACCAGGCCTTCCATGGGCGCCAAGGCAATTTGCATGGGACTGTCCGGAAAAAAGGGCGCGTAGTTTAAGCTGTACCAAGCGCCACGCAAGATTTCCCCGACGGCGGCCGGGCCTCGCTGCAGGCCCCTACAAGGAGTACCCCATGCGCCACCCGCTATTGCTAGCCCTGTGCCTGATCTGCAGCACCAGCTTCGCCGACGATAATGTGCCGCGCGGGGTGAAGGTCGTGCCCAGTGACGCCGCGCCCGGATCGCCCGGCCGCCTGATCTTCAGCCGCGACAGCAACGCGCCGAATGCCTGCGACGTGGACATCTACGTGAACCAGCAACTGGCGGTCAGCCTCGGCCCCGGCAAGAGCACCATGCTCGACCTGCCCAACGGGCAGATCAGTGTGGCCGTGGCGCTGTCATCCGCCGGCTATTGCGGCGGCAACGGTCCGGGAGCATCGCAGTCGGTATTGATCACCCCTGGCGAAACCCGTCAGTTCGCCATCAAGGTACAACCGGGGCAAGTGTTCCTTGCCCCGATGCTCAACTGAGTCTTAGAGCCGGCCTCTTACAGCTGCAACGGATAGGGCTCCAGCACCGCCGGGCCATAGCCCTCGATGAACTCCGTCGGCATGCGCTTGGGCTTGCCGGTGGACAGTTCAATGCAGACGAAGGTGGTCTGCGCCCGCAACAAGGTAGAGGCGTCAGCCGGCCGCCAGAGCTGGAAGCGCCGGGTCATCTTCAGGCGCTGGTCGGACTCGATGATCCAGGTGGCCATCTGCAACTCTTCACCCTCATAGGCGCTGGCCAGGTAGTCGATTTCATGGCGCAACACCGCCATGGCGCGATCAAGGCGACGATACTCAGTCAGGTCCAGCCCGAGATGCTGCGAATGACGCCAGGCGCAACGCTCCAGCCAGCTGACATAGACCGCGTTGTTGGCGTGACCGAGGCCATCGATATCTTCGGCGACGACACTCAGGTCGATGACGAACGGTGTCGGCAAGTCCCAGCTCATGGCTTGACCTCCACCGTGGCAGCCAGGGCGCAGGCCTCGCTGGTGAGCTGGGTGATCTGGTCCCAGGCACGCGCGCGAATCAGGTTGTCTGGGGCGATCCAGGTACCGCCGACACAGGCCACGTTGGGCAGACGCAGGAAGCTCAGCAGGTTGTCTGCCGTAATACCGCCCGTAGGGCAGAAGCGAATGCCGGTGAACGGCCCCTTGAAGCTTTTCAGCATCTTCACACTGGTGGTGCCGTTGGCCGGGAACAGCTTGAGCGAGCGGTAGCCGTACTCCAGCGCCAACAACACCTCGGAGGGCGTCATCACCGCCGGCAGATACGGCAGGCCGGAATCATCCGCTGCAGCCGCCAGGCGCTCGGTGCAACCCGGGCTAACGGTGAACTGCGCACCGGCATCGCGGGCTTCCTGGAACTGTTCGGCGTGAATCACCGTCCCCGCGCCCACCAGCAGCTCCGGCAACGCCTGACGGATCGCCGCCAGGGCATCCAGGGCGCGCGGCGTGCGCAGCGTCACCTCGAGCACACTGATGCCACCGGCGTGCAGGGCACGCGCCAGATCCACCGCCAGCTCGACATCCTCGATCACCAGCACGGGCAATACCGGACGTGCCCGCTGCAGTACCTTGTCCATCGTCAGGTTCATGTCAGTTCCCTCATCGAAAAATGTTGCCCCGCGCTCGACTGAACCAAGTCACGTCATGCCGGCTGTGACGGTGGTCGCGACCGGTGAAGCACACCGGCACCAGTCATGCAGCTCGGGAGCATCGTTCTGATGGGGGGAGTGTAACGGCTTGAGCAGCACGCTTCATGACCTGGCGGCAACAACTCCGACGACATGGTCAAAAAACGTACAGCAAAAATCAAAAAAGAGGCAGGCCCACCGCTATCAGCAAGCCTGCCGAAGCCCCACGGATTCAAGACGCGAGTGCGACAGGCTCAAGGCTGCTCAGGCGCCGCTCAGCTACCGAGCCCAGCAGTTCCAGCACCGCCTCCACCACCCGCGGATCGGCCAGCGGCTTGCTATGCCCACCACTCGCCAGGCTCAGCAGCTGACTGCCAGGCCAGGCCGCATGAATACTCTGCGCCTCGGCAGCCGGCACCATCCAATCATCCTGCGCATGCACCACCAGGCCTGGCATATCCAGGTGATAGTGCGCCACGTCGACCAGGGCTACCGGCATCCCGGCAGTCTGCTCGATGCGACTGACAAAGCGCGCACGCGCCTGCCGAGGCAAACCGACGAAATGAGCGAAACGCCGCAATGCGCCGAGGATGCGGGCTGGTGCAGAGATAGTAACCAGCGCCTCGGTGCGCAGCCCCAGCTGAGTCGCCAGGAGCGCGGCAGCGCCGCCCATGGAGTGGCCGATCACCGCGCGCAGTGGCGGCAACTCGCTGGCCGCCTCAAGCAGGGCACGGGCGAACAGCACCACATTCGCCTCATAGCCCGGCGAGCGGCCATGGGCCGGCCCATCCAGCGCCACCACGCCATAGCCGGCCCGCACCAGCGCGCGCACCAGATGGGCAAACTGCGTCGGACGCCCCTCCCAACCGTGCAGCAGCAACACTGCCGGCCCCTGCCCCCAGCGCAAGGCAGACAGGCCGAAGCGCAGGGTGATGCGCTCGGCATCCGCCAACAGCGGCAGCTCCCACTCGCGCGGTGGCATTTCATTCGGCGTGAGGAAGACACGCTGCATGCGACTGGCCACCCAATCCGGCGCCAGGCGACCGACAGTGGCGTTGAAGCCACGAACCCAGTTCATGTTGCTCATCTCGCTGCTCCTTACACCAGACCCGACACCGCGGGCACGCTCTCAGATCACCGCCGATTTGGCGGCACGTAGGATTCGATCAGACAACTCACTGCCACCCAGCGCCCGCGCCAGGGCCATACCACCCACCATCAGCGCCAGGTCGGCCAGCGCCTTGTCAGCGTCTTCCGGGCACCCGGCCAGCTCGGCCACCATCAATTCGACGTGGCTGACCAGCGCTGCCAGAAACGGCTCCGGCAGGCGACTGACCTCATTCAGCGCGCTCGGCAGGGGGCAGGCGTCGTATTCGCTGTCACGGTGTTTGCGCGACAGGTAAAAGGCAGCAGCCAGGACTCGACGCTCCTGGGGCGCAAGGCTGTTATCCAGTAGGCGAAGCCGGCTGCGACGACGCTCGAGCAATTTGCAGAAGGCCTCCAGCATCAGCTCGTCCTTGCTGTCGAAGTGCGCATAGAAACCACCCACCGTAAGCCCGGCAGCGCCCATCACCTCGCCCACACTGGGATCGGCCGGGCCCTGCTGGATCAGCGCACGGGTGGCTGCAGCGAGGATGCGCTCGCGCGTTCTGCTCTTCTTGTCGCCCATCGCTGCCTCCAGATAAATTACACATGTAATATTACGAGTGAAATATAAAAGAGCAAGCAACAACCGCAGCCATTGGTCGGGCGGAATAATCAGGGATAGAAATGCGCAAGGCAGAAAAACAAAAGGGCCACTCCATGACGGAATGACCCTTCCAAAGCCCGCATAGCGGGTAAAAATGGCGTCCCCTAGGGGACTCGAACCCCTGTTACCGCCGTGAAAGGGCGGTGTCCTAGGCCACTAGACGAAGGGGACAAAACCTTCGAAGAACAAGGCCAGCCTTGCGGCTGGCCTGTCAGTGATTGGTGGAGCTAGACGGGATCGAACCGTCGACCTCTTGCATGCCATGCAAGCGCTCTCCCAGCTGAGCTATAGCCCCGGATTTTGCGTCTCTCGACGTGCAGTGCAGGCACTGCGTAAAGTGGCGTCCCCTAGGGGACTCGAACCCCTGTTACCGCCGTGAAAGGGCGGTGTCCTAGGCCACTAGACGAAGGGGACGAAACCTTCATTCACTCGAACGCGCTGGAATTCGTTCGGTGGCAATT
>JBBNAI010000257.1:0-3603 GCA_037994305.1 Pseudomonas sp.
CCGCGCACTGCGCGGCTTTTTATTGGGGCACGGGACTCAGTCGCCGTAGATGTCGAAGCTGAAGTACTTGCTCTGGATCTTCTGGTATTCGCCATTGGCACGGATCGCCAGGATCGCCGCATTGAGCTTGTCGAGCAGGGCCTTGTCGCCCTTGCGTACGGCGATGCCGGCCCCTTCGCCAAAGTAATGCGGATCCTTGAAGTCCGGACCGACGAAGGCGAAGCCCTTGCCTTGCTCGGTCTTGAGGAAACCTTCGTCCAACGGGATGGCATCGGCCAGGGTGCCATCGACGCGACCGGACACCAGGTCCAGGTAGATCTCGTTCTGCGAGCTGTAGCGCACTACCTCGATACCCTTTGGTCCCAGCACTTCGGTGGCGAAACGGTCGGTGGTGGTCGAGCGCTGCACGGCGATGCGCTTGCCCTTGAGGCTGGCGAAATCGGCGCTGACTTCGCTGCCGGTCTTCATCGCCAGGCGAGCCGGGCTGTAGTAGTACTTGCCGGTGAAATCCACCGACTTGCGGCGGTCATCGGTGATGGTCATGGAAGACAGGACCGCATCGACCTTCTTCACCTTCAGCGACGGAATCAGGCCATCGAACTCCTGCTCCACCCACTGGCATTCGACCTTCATCTCGGCACACAGGGCCGCGCCGATCTCCACATCGAAGCCGGCCAGGGCGCCATCGGCCTGCTTGAAGGCAAAGGGCGGATAAGCGGCCTCGATACCCAGGCGCAGGGGCTTGTCGGCAGCAAACAGGCTGCTGGCCAGCAGACTCAGGGCAAAACCGCCCATCAGGACGAATTTCTTCATGGTGTGACTCCCGCAGTACAGGTGAGCGCCCGCCGCAAACCGGCGAGCAGGTGGGCGATGGCGACACGGCACAGGGCAGAAGCAGAGGCCACCGGCGCAGACGCAGGCCGTGGCAGAAGTGAAGCTGGTAATAGCTGGCGCTGGAGCATGGAAGTCGGCCGCTAACTTGTACTTGTTAGTCCATACTGGACTTTTACGTACAACACGTCAACTAATGGAAATACTCACGCAACGGGCAGCAAAAATCGCCCCCACTGGCTCTCTGAATGCCTGCGCAAGTCAGGCAAAGGCAAAGGCAAAGGGGGACGGTTTGACCAGGCATGACAACGGCAGGAAGGGATCAACGCTGTTAACGCTGCAACAGGACTGCTCTGCGCCCGCGGTATCGAGAGCAACGCACTGCTGCAGCCCCCGGCGGGGCCGCAGCCTTTGTCGCTCTGGTCGACGATGCTCTACACCACGCCTTGCGCCAGCATGGCGTCGGCGACCTTGACGAAGCCGGCGATGTTGGCGCCCTTTACGTAGTTGATCCGGCCATTTTCATCGCCGTAGTGCACGCAGGCGTTATGGATACTCTGCATGATGCTGTGCAGGCGCTGATCTACCTCGCCGGCGCTCCAGCTCAGCCGCATGGCGTTCTGGCTCATCTCCAGGCCGCTGGTGGCAACGCCGCCCGCATTGGAAGCCTTGCCCGGCGCAAAGCAGATGCCAGCGTCGATGAACAGGTCGACCGCTTCCAGGGTCGACGGCATGTTGGCACCTTCAGCCACGCAGAAGCAGCCATTACGCAGCAGCGCGCGGGCGTCCTCGGCATCCAGCTCGTTCTGCGTGGCGCATGGCAGGGCGATATCACAGGGCAGGTGCCACGGGCGCTGACCGGGCAGGAAGTTCAGCTGAAACTGGGCGGCCATCTCGCTGAGACGCCCACGACGAACGTTCTTCAGCTCCATCAGCTCGTGCCACTGCTCGTCGCTCAGGCCATCCGGGGTGTGCAGGGTGCCTTCGGAGTCCGACAGCGACACCACCCGGCCACCCAGCTCCATGACCTTTCGTGCGGCGTACTGGGCCACGTTACCGGAACCGGAAATGGCTACCTGCCTGCCTTCAAAGCCACGTCCGATGCGCTTGAGCATTTCCTCGGCGAAGTACACGCAACCGTAACCTGTCGCCTCTGGACGGATCAGGCTGCCACCGTAGGTGATGCCCTTGCCGGTCAGCACCGAGGTGAACTCGTTGGACAGGCGCTTGTACTGGCCAAACAGATAACCGATCTCGCGACCACCGACGCCAATGTCGCCAGCCGGCACATCGAGGTCCGCACCAATATGGCGGTACAGCTCACTCATGAACGCCTGGCAGAAGCGCATCACTTCATTATCGCTCTTGCCCTTCGGATCGAAGTCCGAACCGCCTTTGCCGCCGCCCATAGGCAGCGAGGTCAGCGAATTCTTGAACACCTGCTCGAAGGCGAGGAACTTGAGCACGCCCAGGTTGACCGACGGGTGGAAGCGCAGGCCGCCCTTGTACGGGCCGATAGCACTGCTCATCTGCACACGGTAGCCGCGATTGACCTGCACCCGCCCGGCATCGTCGACCCAGGATACGCGGAACAGGATGGCGCGCTCCGGCTCGACCATGCGCTCGAGAATCCCGGCCTGCAGGTAGCGCGGGTTGGCCTCGAGGAACGGCCACAGCGAGCGCAATACCTCTTCCACAGCCTGATGGAACTCCGGTTGGTCGGGATCACGCTGCTTCAGGCGGGACAGGAAAAGGTCGACGGACTCGCTCATGTGGGTACCCCTGCTATGCCCATAGGAATGGGACAGATCGACTGAAAAGTGCGCCGCACTTTATCAGCCGACAAGGCACCGCAATAGCGCAAAATGTCGCCTTACTGAATCTTTTTGGTGCATTTATGTAAAAAAGACGGAGAAAGGAGCACGTCCCGCAAGAGCAAACCGTGCCTGTATACCCCTGTAAACGGCACTGCGTCGACATCCGTAAGAACCTGCAAACCGAGCACGAGCGCTCCGCATTAGTGCAAGCACCGCACCTCATCAGCACTCTGTCGGTAGAAGATGCGTGTTACCGGGGTCTGACGCACCAACGCCGTGGCGACGCTCAGGACCTGTTCCAGCGCTCGGCCGCATCCTGATCGCTGCGGCGCCCTTCCACCCAGCGCGCGCCGTCGGACGTGTCTTCCTTCTTCCAGAACGGCGCTCGGGTCTTGAGGTAATCCATGATGAAGTTGCAGGCATCGAACGCCGCCTGGCGATGGCTGCTGGTGGTGCCGACGAAGACGATCGGCTCGCCTGGCTCGAGCCGGCCGACGCGATGGAGAATCTCCACGCCCAACAGGGGCCAGCGCTGCGCCGCCTCGGCGGCAATCTGCTGCAGGGCCTTCTCGGTCATGCCCGGATAATGTTCGAGGAACATCCCGCGCACGGCCTGGCCGTCATTGCAGTCGCGCACGTATCCGACGAAGGTCGCCACCGCACCGATGCCCAGGTTGGCGGCATGCAGGGCGTTGAGCTCTACGCCCGGATCAAAGGCCTCTACCTGCACCCGGACGCTCACCCTAGCCTCCGGTGACCGTGGGGAAGAAGGCCACTTCGTCGCCATCGGCCAGCTCGGTGTCCAGGCTGCACAGTTCCTGGTTGCGGGCGCACATCAGGTTCTGTTCGGCGAGCACCTGCCACACGCCGCCACGGCCCAGCAGGTGTTCACGCAGCTGCTCCAGGCTGCCCAGGGCGGCCTGCTGCAACTGCTCGCCATCGATGCCCAGCACCT
>JBBNAI010000258.1:0-2000 GCA_037994305.1 Pseudomonas sp.
GGCGGCCATGTGGCGAAGAAGAAAACCGACGTGTTCAAGCAGATCGCCGCCGTGCCCTGCGCCCTGCCCGACCGCTACCTGATGATGGTCATGCAGTCGGCCGCCGGCGCCAACCTGAGCTTCCTGCGCGATCGCATCCTGTTCGCCAAGGACGCCCTGCTGCAGGACGAAGCCGGCCCGGACGTCTACCGCATCCTCGACGAAATCGCCGCCGGCGTGCCGGCCGGCTCCCGTGGCCTGCTCTACCTGCCCTGGCTGATGGGCGAGCGCAGCCCGGTGGACGACGCCAACCTGCGCGCCGGGCTGCTCAACCTGAGCCTGGAGCACGCCCGCGAAGACATGGTGCGGGCCTTCCTCGAAGGCGTGGCGCTGAACACGCGCTGGATGATGGCAGCGGTCGAAGGCTTCCTCGGTCAGGCGGCGCAGGAAATCACCCTGGTTGGCGGCGGTGGCCAGTCCGACGTGTGGAGCCAGATCTTCGCCGACGTGCTGGGCATCACCGTGCACCAGCCAGAGCAGCCGATCCAGGCCAACGCCCGCGGCGCGGCCTTCCTTGCCGGCGTCGGTATCGGCGCCATGGGATTTGCCGACATTCCCCAACGGGTTGCCGTACGCCGCAGCTTCGAACCGAGCGCCGGCAACCGCCAGCGCTACACCGACAGCTACGCCACCTTCCGCGCCGCGCACAAGGCGCTGGCACCGTTCTACGCCAGCCTTCACGGAGCCAAGCCATGAGCCACACAACATGAGTATCGAACAGCAAGCCTGCGAGGCCGTGGTGCGTACCGCCGTGGCGCTGGCCGATCAGGGTTTCCTCGCGGGTGTCGGCGGCAACCTGGCGCTGCGCATCGATGCCGAGCACTTCGCCGTCACCCCCTCGGCCAGCGACTACTACGCCATGGCCGCGGAAGACATCTGCGTGCTGCGTCTGAGCGATCTGCAACAGCTCGCCGGTAACGGCAAGCCTTCAGTGGAAAGCGGCCTGCACGCATGCATGTTCAAGGCCCGCCCGGACTGCTGGGCCAGCGTGCACACCCACCAGCCGGTGGCCAGCGCCTTCACCCTGCTCGACCGGCCATTGCCGATCGCCGATGACGAAGCACGCCGACTGATCGGCGGCGACGTGCCGGTGTGCGCCTACGCCCCCTCCGGCACCAGCTGGCTGGCCAGCAATGTCGGCAAGCGCGTGCGCTTCGACCTGAATGCCTACCTGATGCGCAACCACGGTGCGGTGTGCCTGGGCGCCACCCTCGACGACGCCTGCCGCGTGGTACGCCTGCTCGAACAGGAAGCCGTGCGCTGGTTCCAGCGCGCCCTCGCCGCCCAGCCCGATAACCGCCAGTTCCAGCATGCCCTGGCTGCGCTGAATTCCTAGTCCCTAATTATTAGAAGAGAACCCGCGATGAACGCCTCCACTCAGCCTGACCCGCAAACCTCCGGCATCTCCCACTGGCCGGACACCGACGCCATCGACACACGCCTCAAGGCGCTGATCAAGCAGCCGATCCGGCCGATCCGCCGGGAAAACATGGACAAGGTCCTCGGCTACTTCAACAACCAGTGCCAGGCCTCCAAGCGCCTGGCCGAGCAGGCCGCTACGGTGATCCCCGGCGGCGTGCAGCACAACCTGGCGTTCAACTACCCGTTCGCCCTGGCGATGAAGAGCGCCCAGGGCGCGCACCTGGAAGACGTCGACGGCAACCGCTACATCGACTTCCTCCAGGCCGGCGGGCCGACCCTGCTTGGCAGCAACGACCCGGTGGTGCAGGAAAAGGTCATCGAGACCCTGCGCGACTGCGGCCCGGTCACCGGCCTGCTGCACGAGTACGAATTCAAGCTGGCCGAACTGGTGTGCCGCCATGTGCCGTCGGTCGAGATGTTCCGCATGCTCGCCTCCGGCACCGAGTCGGTGATGGGCGCCATCCGCCTGGCCCGCGCCTACACCGGCAAGAAATGGGTGATCAAGATCGGCGGCGCCTACCACGGCTGGAGCGACCAGC
>JBBNAI010000259.1:0-1736 GCA_037994305.1 Pseudomonas sp.
GGCTGCTGTTTATCCACGGCCTGTGGCCGGCGGCGCTGAACCTGTGGGGGCAAGGCATCCAGGGTGGCCTGGCCAACCCTTATGTGGTGCGCCGCGAGGAGGCGCACTGGGTCGAGGGCAAACTGACTGCCAGTGGCATGCCACCGATTGCTTTTGCCGTGCTGGCGCGCAAGGCCCATGAGCTGGGCCTGGTTACCGGCGCCTCGGTACATGGTTTCAACCGCTGGAGCTGGGCCGATGCCGAGTTCGACATCGACGGCAGCCGCGAGCGCGTGCCGCTGGATGCCGTGGCGCTGAAGTACGGCAACGGCGCCAGCGAGGAGAAGAAAGCGCGGATCAACAGCCACGGCTTCCACCTGCTCGACCGCCTTAACGTGCACTACCCGGACACCCAACTGAACAACGCCATGGTCACCTACTACAGCCCGGTGGCCACCCTGGTGGAGGTCAAGGTCAACAAGGGCAGTGGCGCCGCGCAGGTGATCAGCCACCACTCCTGGCTGGAGTGCGGGCGCACCATCGTGCCGGAGCTGGTGCTCGGCCAGCTCGAGGGCGGCATCGCCATGGGCATCGGCCACGCCCTGCTGGAGGAAATGCCCAAGTACGAGGGTGGGCCGGGCGAGGGCCAGTGGAACTTCAACCGCTATGTCCTGCCGCGCGCCAAGGACGTGGCGGTGTGGGCGCAAAGCGGGGAAATCCTGCCGCCGCTGTCACCCAGCGATCCACCCAAGGGCATCGCCGAGGTGGTGATGATTCCGGTGGTCGGCGCCATCGTCAACGCCGTCGCCCATGCCACCGGCAAGCGCCTGCGCGACCTGCCCCTGACACCTGCCCGCATCAAGGAGGCCCTGCATGGCTAAGCGCGCCCTGAGCCTGACCCTCAACGGCCAGGCGGTCGGCCCCCTCGAGGTGGCCGACGACCTGATGATGATCGACCTGTTGCACGAGCACCTCAACCTCACTGGCTCGCGCCTGGGCTGTGGCCAGGGCATCTGCCATGCCTGCGTGGTGATCCTCGACAAGCCCGACGGCAGCAGCGAGGAAATGCGCACCTGCATCACCGGCGCGCATTTCTTCGATGGCAAGAAAGTGCGCACCATCGAGGGCCACGCCAAGCGCGATGCTGCCGGCGTGGTCACGGAACTCAATCCGGTGCAGCAGAAGTTCGTCGACCAGTTCGCCTTCCAGTGCAGCTACTGCACGCCCGGCTACGTCAATGCCGCCACCGTGCTGGTGGAAAAGCTGCAGCGCCAGCCGATCAAGCGCAGCGAGCTGGAGCAGGAGATCGAGGGCGCGCTGGGTCATCACATCTGCCGCTGTACCGGCTATGTGCGCTATTACGCGGCCACCCGTGCGGTGGTGGAAGAACTTGGCCTGGTCAAGGAAGGGTGAGCCCATGCGCATAGTGCTGATGGCCAGCCTGTTGCTGCCACTCGCCGCCCAGGCGGCCGACCCGGCGCAGATCGAACGTGGCCGCTACCTGGCCCATGCCGCCGACTGCGCGGCCTGCCACACCGCCGAGGGCGGTGCCGAGTATGCTGGCGGCCTGCCGCTGAATTCGCCGTACGGCATCATCTACGGCACCAACATCACCCCGGACAAGGAGCACGGCATCGGCCACTACAGCGCCGACGACCTGTACCGCGTGCTCACCGACGGCCAGCGCCCGGATGGCGCGCAGCTTTATCCCGCGATGCCCTACACCTCGTACCGGCTGATCACCCGCGAGGACTCCG
>JBBNAI010000260.1:0-3260 GCA_037994305.1 Pseudomonas sp.
ACAGCTACCTGACCCTGCTCGACGCCCAGCGCCAGCTGTTCAGCGCCAAGCAGCAACTGATCGGCGACCGCCTCAACCAGCTGACCAGCGAGGTCAACCTGTACAAGGCCCTCGGCGGCGGCTGGCATGAGCAGACCACCCTGGCGGCCGCGCCTGCGGCGGACTGACGGTCAGCCTGAAACAAAAAAGCCCCGGCATGCCGGGGCTTTTTTGTGGGCCTTGTAACAGGAGCTAGCGAGCTAGAGCGAGGCAAGGCGAAAGTGGGCGAGGGTGCGGAGTTTACGGGCTGTAAATGAGCAGCCCGAGCCCGCTTTCAACGCCGCATCGCCGACGCGCAGCAGCTCCTAGCGGCGTACCAGCAGTACGCCGCTTTCCATGTGATGCGTCCACGGAAACTGATCGAACAGCGCGCAGCGTTCGATACGGTGGGTATCGTTGAGCTGGGCAATGTTGGCGGCCAGGGTCTGCGGGTTGCAGGAGATGTACAGGATGCTGTCGAAGCGCCGGGTCAGCTCGCAGGTGTCCGGGTCCATGCCGGCGCGCGGCGGGTCGACGAACACGGCGCCGAAGTCGTAGGACTTCAGGTCGATGTCGGCCAGGCGGCGGAACGGGCGGACTTCATTGAGCGCCTGGGTCAGCTCTTCGGCAGACAGGCGCACCAGCTCGATGTTGTCGATGCCGTTGTCGGCCAGGTTGGCCAGCGCGGCATTCACCGAGCTCTTGCTGATCTCGGTAGCCAGTACCTTGCGCACGCGGGTGGACAGCGGCAGGGTGAAGTTGCCGTTGCCGCAGTACAGCTCCAGCAGGTCGTCGTCACGCTCGCCCAGCACATCCACCGCCCAGTTGAGCATCTGCTGGCAGACCAGGCCGTTGGGCTGGGTGAAGGCGCCTTCCGGCTGGCGATAGCGGAAGGTCCGCCCGGCCACGGTCATTTCTTCCTGCACGTAATCACGCCCGATCACCAGGCGCTGGCCGCGCGAACGGCCGACCAGGCTGACGCCCAGGCTGGCCGCCAACTGCTCGGCCGCGGCCTGCCAGGCGGCGTCCAGCGGGCGGTGGTAGCACAGGGTGATCAGCGCATCGCCGGCCAGGGTGGTGAGGAACTCGACCTGGAACAGCTTGAAAGCCAGGGTAGCGCTACCCTGCCAGGCGTTCTTCAGGCGCGGCATCAACTCGTTGATGCGCTGGCTGGCGATGGGGAAGGTGTCGATCAGGATCGGCGTGCGGTTGTCGCCGGCGGCGAACATCGCGTAATGCCGCTCTTCCTGTTCGCGCCACAGGCGGAACTCGGCACGCAGGCGATAGTGCTCGCCTGGCGAGGCGAACACCTCGGGCTCGGGGGCGGCAAAGGGCGCCAGCAACTCGCGCAGGCGGGCGACCTTGTCGTTCAGCTGGGCGGCGTAGGCCGCTTCGTCTCGGACCTGGGTCATGCGGCGGCGGTGAAGCCGAACTTGATGACGAAGATCGCGGCGAGTACCACCAGCGCCGGGTTGAGGTCCTTGAAGCGACCGGCCAGGGCCTTGATCACCACCCAGGCGATGAAGCCGAAGGCGATGCCGTTGGCGATGGAGAAGGTCAGCGGCATGGCCAGGGCGGTGATCACCACCGGGGCGGCGACGGTGATGTCATCCCAGTCGATCTCGGCCAGGCCGGAGGTCATCAGCACGGCGACGAACAGCAGCGCCGGCGCGGTGGCGAAGGCCGGAACGGTACCCGCCAGCGGGGCGAAGAACAGCGCCAGGAGGAACAGCACGGCGACCACGATGGCGGTCAGACCGGTACGGCCACCAGCGGCCACACCCGAGGCGGACTCGATGTAGCTGGTGGTGGTGCTGGTGCCCAGCAGCGAACCGCCCATGGCGGCGGCGCTGTCGGCGATCAGGGCACGGCCCATCTTCGGCAGGTGGCCTTCCTTACTCATCAGGCCGGCACGTTTGGCCACGCCGATCAGGGTACCAGTGTTGTCGAACAGGTCGACGAACAGGAAGGCGAAGATCACGCTGATCATGCCCACGTCGAGCGCGCCCATGATGTCCAGCTGCAGGAAGGTCGGCGCAATCGAGGGCGGCATGGAGACGATGCCGCCGAACTGCGTCACGCCCAGGGCGATGGCGATGGCGGTCACGACCAGAATGCCGATCATCACCGCGCCAGTGACGCGACGGGCTTCCAGGGCAACGATCAGGAAGAAACCGAGGATGGCCAGCAGCGGGCCCGGCGCGTGCAGGTCACCGAGGCCGACCAGGGTGGCCGGGTTGGCGACCACCAGGCCGGCTTCCTTCAGGGCGATCAACGCGAGGAACAGGCCGATACCGGCGGCAATCGCCGAGCGCAGCGGCAGCGGAATGCTGTTCACGATCCACTCGCGGATGCGGAAGATCGACAGCAGGAAGAACAGCGTGGCGGAGATGAACACCGCGCCGAGGGCGACCTGCCAGGTGTGGCCCATGTGCAGGACCACGGTGTAGGTGAAGAAGGCGTTGAGGCCCATGCCCGGCGCCAGGGCGATCGGGTAGTTGGCGATCAGGCCCATCAGCGCCGAGCCGATGGCCGCGGCCAGACAGGTGGCGACGAAGATCGCGCCCTTGTCCATGCCGGTCTCGCCGAGGATTGCCGGGTTGACGAAGAGGATGTAGGCCATCGTCAGGAAGGTGGTGATACCGGCAAGTATCTCGGTGCGCACCGAGGTGTTGTGAGCCTTGAGTTGGAACAACTTTTCCAGCATGGTGGATTCCCCGTGAGGCTAGTGCGGCATGGCTTGCGGACTGCGCGAAAGCAAAGCACAAACGCTGCAGGCTCGGAGGAAATCGAGTGCAGAATTGTGCCGGGTCCGGAAAAAGGCGCGCATCATACCAGCTCACCTCCGAGCGGTGAATTTATGACCGGACGGACAGCATCAGTTTCGTTCGCAAGGAGCAACCCATGACAGCCCGAGTCCTGATCGCCGTCGCCGATGGCGTGGAAGATATCGAAACCGTGACCCTGATCGACGTGCTGCGCCGCGCGGAGCTGGAAGTGGTGGTGGCCAGCATCGAGAGCCGGCGCATGTTCACCTGCGCCCGCGGTACGCGGATCACCGCCGACACCATGCTGGTCGATGTGCTGGCCCAGGATTTCGACCTGATCGTCCTGCCCGGTGGCATGCCGGGCGCCGAGCACCTGGCCGAGCACGCCCCGTTGGCGGAAAAGGTGGTGGCCCAGGCCAAGGCCGGCAAGCTGTTCGCTGCCATCTGCGCAGCGCCGGCGGTGGCCCTGCAGGC
>JBBNAI010000261.1:0-5139 GCA_037994305.1 Pseudomonas sp.
GCCGGTGCTGAACAACATCTCCTTCGTCGCCGAGCCGGGGCAGATGATTGCCCTGGTTGGCCGCTCGGGCAGCGGCAAGTCGACCCTGGCCAGCCTGATCCCGCGCTTCTATCACCACGACCAGGGACAGATCCTGCTCGATGGTCTGGATGTCGAGGACTACACGCTGCGTAACCTGCGCAGGCACATTGCCCTGGTCACCCAGCACGTCACCCTGTTCAACGACAGCGTGAGCAACAACATCGCCTACGGTGACCTGGCCGGCTCGCCAATCGAGGCCGTGCGCAAGGCTGCGGAAGCTGCCTACGCCGCCGAGTTCATCGAGAAGATGCCGCAGGGCTACGACACCCTGGTCGGCGAGAATGGTGTGCTGCTTTCCGGCGGCCAGCGCCAGCGCCTGGCGATTGCCCGTGCGCTGCTGAAGAACGCGCCGCTGCTGATCCTCGACGAGGCGACCTCGGCGCTGGATACCGAGTCCGAGCGGCATATCCAGGGCGCCCTGGATGAAGTGATGAAGGGGCGCACCACGCTGGTCATCGCCCACCGCCTGACCACCATCGAGAAAGCCGATCTGATCCTGGTCATGGACCAGGGCGTGATCGTCGAGCGCGGCAGTCATGCCGAGCTGCTGGCGCAAAACGGCTACTACGCGCGCCTGCATGCCAAGCAGTTCGAAGAGGGTGGCGAAAGCGGCGTGGCGGAGCAGGACGCCTGATGCTGAGTCACCTGCGCGCCTGGCGCGAGCGCGGCTGGACCCCGATCGATGCCACGGCCTATGCCGAGGCCTGGCAGCGCTTCGGCGGTAGCGTCGCGACCCATCCACAGGTGGTCGAGCGCCTGGCTGGCCTGGCCGACATTCCGGTGCGCTACCTGGGCTGGCTGGAACAGGGCGAGTTGCGCGCCGCGTTGCCGACCTGGGGCCGTCACCTGGCGCTGTCCAAGGATGTGCTCAAGCAGCAGGGCCAGCGGGGCCTGTTCGACCTGGGCAATGCCGAGATCATTCTGCCGGTTGCGGCCGATGCCCAAGTGGCCCTGCGCCACCGTGCGCGCTATGTCTCGGCGCTGAATGCCGGGCAAGTCCCGACCCTGCGCGAGCAACCGGAAGGCCTGGCCCTGGCGCGTGAACCCGAGGAATACAGCAAGAAATTCCGTTACAACCAGCGTCGCGAGCAGCGCCTGCTGGAAGAGGCCGGCGGGCAGATCCGCCCGATGCTGGAGTTGGACGCTGCCGAGCAGGCACGTATCTATGCGGACCTGTTCCAGCGTCGCTGGAACTTCGAGGCCACCGGCAAGGCGCACCTGGCCGAGGTGTTCGCCCTGCTGCGCGAGTTCATGACCGGTTCGGTGATCTACCTGCACGACGAACCGGTTGCCATCCAGGTGCTCTACCGCGTCGAGGCACCGACCTGGGTCAGCCTGGAGTACATCAACGGCGGGGTCGATCCGCAGAACCGCGAGTTCAGCCCTGGCAGCGTGCTCAGCTTCGTCAATACGCAGGATGCCTGGGCCGAGGCCCGCGCCATCGGCAAGCCGCTACGCTATTCCTTCGGTCGCGCCGATCGCGAGTACAAGGATCGTTGGTGCAACCGCGTCGCTGTCTATCAGGTGTAACGCCATGAGTGCACGCAAACAGCAACTGCTCAAACGCCATCGCCGCAACAAGCGTATCGCCATGCTGGTAGCGTTGCTGCTGATGGTGCTGCTCGGCGTGTTCGCCGCCTGGTGGTGGGTTCCGCTGTTGCTGGCACTGGGCTGGGTCGGCCATGAAGCCTGGTTCGCCGACCACCTGTTCTACTCGCCAGACGATGACTATCACTACGACTTCCCGACCGGCACCCCCTGTTTGCTGGCGCGTGTCGCCGATGGCCAGCTGCACATCGACGGTGACTTGGGCGGCGCGCAAACGCTGATCCTGGAGCTGGAGGTCACCGCGACCTGGCTGGGGCGCTTTCTCGATCCGCGTGTGCGCTTGGGCGATGACCGCCAGGACATGGAGCGCCGCGTCGATGGTTTGCGCTACTTCAACCTGTCCGGCCAGGGCGATGCCCTGCGTGCCGGTACCCTGCGACTGCGCGGGCAGTTCTGCCGGCTGGGGAGCGAAGGCCGCCTGTTCGCCCTGAGCCATCCCGACTATGCCGCGCGGCGCGTGATGATCGTTGCCCCGCATGCCGACGATGCCGAACTGGCTGCCTTCGGTCTCTATAGTCGCGCCGCCGAGGCCAGCATCGTCACCCTGACCCAGGGCGAGATCGAGGCAGAGAGTTACCAGCGCCTGGGGCTGGCGCTGCCGGAGGCTGCACGCCTCAAAGGCCGTCTGCGCACCTGGGACAGCCTGGCCGTGCCGCTGTGGGGCGGTGTGCCACAGCATCGTTGCGTGCAGCTGGGTTACTACTGCCTGCAATTGCCGGCAATGGCCGAACAGCCTGAGCAGGCCTTCGGTTCGCGCGAGTCGGCCGAAACCGATGTGCGCAGCGTGCGCCGATACAACCCGCTGGCGTTGCCCGGGGATGTCGACGGTGTGCCGAGCTGGAATAACCTGGTGGCTGACCTGGCCGGGTTGCTGGAGCATTTTCGCCCGGAAGTGGTGGTCACCCCGCACCCCGAGCTGGACCCGCACAGCGATCACGTTGCCGCCACTCGCGCCCTGCTTGAGGCGGTCCAGGCCAGCGCCTGGCAGCCGCAGACCCTGCTGCTGTACGCCAACCACCTGCACGACAACGATCGCTGGCCCATGGGCCCGGCGGGCAACGGTATCGCCCTGCCGCCGGCCATGGTTGCGTTACCGGCCGATGGCCTGTGGAGCCCTTCGTTGTCCAGTGAGGTGCAGCTGGACAAGGCCATGGCCCTGGCCATGCAGCATGACCTGCAAGGCCCGCTGCCGATCAAGCGCCGCCTGCGGCGACTGATCCAGCGCCTGCTCGCCGGCCGGCGCTGGCCGCAGACCGGCGAGGATGAGTTCTTCCGCAAGGCGGTGCGTCGCCACGAGTTGTTCTGGGTGCGTCCGCTCGGCGAGGACACCTTGCCTTGACGACGCTTGGCCACGAGTTCCGCCGCGACATCAACGGCCTGCGTGCGCTGGCGGTGCTCGCCGTGCTGCTCTACCACTTTCACCTGCCGTGGGCCGCGGGCGGCTTTGTCGGGGTCGATGTCTTCTTCGCGATTTCCGGCTACCTGATGACCGGCATCATCGTCATGGGGTTGCGCGGCGATCACTTTTCACTGTGGCACTTCTATTTCGCGCGTGCCCGCCGCATCTGGCCGGCACTGTTGGTGCTGTGCCTGGCGGTGGCGTTGCTGGGTTGGTTCATCCTGCTGCCCGACGACTACCGCATGCTCGGCAAGCATATGCGCGACAGCCTGTTGTTCAGCTCCAATCTGCGCTACCTCGAGGAGTCCGGTTACTTCGACGTGCTCTCGGAGCAGAAGTGGCTGCTGCACACCTGGTCGCTCTCGGTGGAGTGGCAGTTCTACCTGATCTACCCCGTGCTGCTGCTCGGGCTCTGGCGTTGCCGTCCTGCGCACTCGACGCTGGTGGGCGGCCTTATCCTGCTTTGCCTGGGTTCGCTATCGTGGTCGGCCTGGCTGAGCCAGACGGCTGCCGAGCGAGCGTTCTTCACCCTGGGTAGCCGTGCCTGGGAAATGGCGTTGGGGGGGCTGGCCTGGTACGCGAGCGAGAACTGGCGGCCACGCCGGCTGCTGCGCGCACCATTGCAGGGGTTGTCGCTGCTGGTCCTGCTGGTATCGCTCGTGGCGGTCGACAATCACCTGGCCTGGCCGTTGCCCTGGGCGCTGCCGGCAGTACTGGCCACGGGCATGCTGCTGGCATTGCCGGCGAGTGGCGGCCTGCTTGGGCATTACCTGCTGCAATGGCTGGGTACGCGGTCCTATTCGATTTATTTGTGGCACTGGCCCCTGGCGGTCCTGTTCGGCTGGTTGGGGCTGATCGGCAGTTGGCCATGGCTGCTGCTGGGTATTGTGTTGGCGATTGTGCTGGGGCACCTGTCGTTCCTCCTGATCGAGGAGCCGACTCGCCACTGGTTGCCAGCCAAGCAACGTTTGCGCTCCTCACTCTATTTGCTGGTGCTGCTGGCGGCAGGGGCGGTGACCGGTCAGGTACTGCGCCATCTCGAGGCGCCCCAACGCTTGCCTGAAGCCGTGGCCTCACTCGGTGAGCAGGCAAAGGCGGAGGCCGCCGCCGTCAGTCGTTGTAGCCATGCCAAGCAGCCTTGTTATTTTGGTGACGGCTCGCCCAGCCTGCTGCTGGTGGGGGACAGTCACGCGGGTACCCTGGCTTCAACAGTGGCGCGTCAGGTCGAGGCCGCGGGCGGTAGCATGCTGCTGCGTGCACGGGCCGGCTGCATGCCGCTGCTGGGAGCACACCAGATGCCGTCCAATGCCAGTTGCGTGGCATTGCAGGACTGGCTGCGCGATGAGTTGCCGTCTTCGCTGCCGGGCGTGCCAGTGCTACTGGTGGCGCGCTATACGGTTTACCTGCAGGGTGGATTGCCGGGTGAAAGTGATCACCCTCCCGGGCGCCCCGATGTCTTCTTCAGTGCGCCACGCCAGGAAGCCGATGCGGCCCTCGCTGCGGAGTTTCGCCGCGCTTTCGTGAGCACCGCCTGCCACATCGCCAGTCAGCGCCCGCTTTACCTGTTGCGCCCGATTCCCGAGATGCAGTTGAACATTCCCAAGGCGCTAGCGCGCGATCGCTTGCTGGGCCGCAAGGGCCGCTATGGGATCTCGCTGGCAGCCTATCAGGCACGGCATGCCTGGGTTCTCGAGGCCCAGGACGCTGCAGTCGAGGCTTGTGGTGCGGTACTTCTGGATCCGCTACCGCTGCTCTGTCCCGAAGGTTGGTGCCGTGCCGAGCTGGATGGCCAGCCGCTGTACTTTGACGACGATCACCTGAGCGAGGCCGGTGCCGCCTTGCTGGCGCCGTTGTTCAGGCAACTGGTCGCGTCACCCGCGGCGCAGCCAGAGCCTAGTGTTAGCATTCGCCCTTAATCTTGTCCCCGGAGTCCCCATGAAGTTGTCCATGCCCCGTTACGATCAAGCCCCCGTTCTGGTGGTGGGCGATGTCATGCTCGACCGTTACTGGCATGGCGGCACCTCGCGGATTTCTCCGGAGGCGCCGGTGCC
>JBBNAI010000262.1:0-7605 GCA_037994305.1 Pseudomonas sp.
ATCGGCCTGGTCGAACAGGTGGTGGACAGCGGCGAAGCCCGGGGCCATGCCCTGCTGCTGGCATCCAAGGTCGCACGGCAGAGCCCGGTGGCGGTACGCACCATCAAGCCGCTGATCCAGGGCGCCCGCGAGCGTGGGCCGAACACCTGGCTGCCGGAAGAGCGCGAGCGCTTCGTCGACCTGTTCGATGCCGACGACACCCGCGAAGGGGTCAACGCCTTCCTCGAGAAACGCGACCCGCAGTGGCGCAACAAATGACCGTAGGGTGGATGGCTGGCCGTCAGCTGGTAGCCCGGACTTTAGTCCGGGGCATGCCTGCCAGCCTCCCCGGACTGAAGTCCGGGCTACATCACTGCATGAGTAATCGCAGGGTGGATGTCGCTCTTCACATCCACCAGAACCACGCACGGTGGGCCCGCGCCTCCACCCCATGATGGAAACGAACATGAACGTGCATTTCGAAGAACGCCCCGGCCTGCATGGCTACCGCATCGGCATCGCCAGCCTGGATGCGGAGAAGAGCCTCAACGCCCTGACCCTGCCGATGATCGAGGCGCTGGACGCCAAGTTGCGCGCCTGGGCCGAGGATCGGACCATCGCCTGCGTGCTGTTGCGCGGCAACGGCCCCAAGGCATTCTGCGCCGGCGGCGACGTAGTGCAACTGGTGCACCAGTGCCGTGAACACCCCGGCGAGATTCCCCCGCTGGCACGGCGTTTCTTCGCCGACGAATACCGCCTCGACCAGCGCATCCACACCTACCCGAAACCGCTGATCTGCTGGGCCCACGGCCATGTACTGGGCGGCGGCATGGGCCTGATGCAAGGCGCCGGCGTGCGCATCGTCACGCCGAGCAGCCGCCTGGCCATGCCCGAAATCAATATCGGCCTGTACCCGGATGTCGGCGGCAGCTGGTTCCTCGCCCGCCTGCCGGGCAAGCTCGGCCTGTTCCTCGGCCTGACCGCCAGCGGCATCAACGCCCGCGACGCCCTTGACCTCAATCTGGCCGACCGTTTCCTGCGTGACGACCAGCAGGATGTGCTGATCGAAGGCCTGGTGCAGATGAACTGGCAGGAGCAAGCACCGGCGCAGCTCACCAGCCTGCTCCGCGCCCTGGAGCAGGAAGCCCGTGCCGACCTGCCGCCCGCGCAGTGGCTGCCGCGCCGCGAGCGCATCGACACCCTGCTCGACAGCGCCGACCTGCCCAGTGCCTGGCGCGCGCTCACCGCGCTGCATAACGACAGCGACATGCCCCTGGCCCGCGCCGCCAAGACCCTGGCCGAGGGCTGCCCGCTCACTGCGCACCTGGTTTGGGAACAGATCCGCCGGGCCAAACACCTGTCACTTGGCGAAGTATTCCGCATGGAATACGCCATGAGCCTGAACTGCTGCCGCCACCCGGAATTTCCCGAAGGCGTTCGCGCCCGCCTGATCGACAAGGACCAGGCGCCACGCTGGCACTGGGCAGATGTTGCCAGCATCCCCGCTGCCGTGATCGCCGCACACTTCGAACCGGTGTGGGACGGCGAACATCCGTTGGCTGATCTGTAACGTCCCCTCTCCCTCCGGGAGAGGGGAACATCGGACATTACGAGGAGAACAATAACAATGACTCAGATCGCCTTTATCGGCCTCGGCCACATGGGCCTGCCCATGGCCCGCAACCTGCTCAAGGCCGGCTTCAGCCTCAAGGTCTTCGACCTGCTGCCCGCCGCCGTCAGCGAACTGGTGGGCGAAGGCGCCACGGCTGCACGCGATGCCGGCGATGCAGTGCGAGGCGCCACCGTGGTGGTCAGCATGTTGCCCGCCAGCCGCCATGTCGAAGGTCTGTACCTGGGCGACAACGGCCTGCTCGCGCAGATCGCGCCGGGCAGCCTAGTACTGGAGTGCTCGACCATCGCCCCGGACTCGGCGCGCAAGGTGCACACGGCCGCTGTGGCGCGTGGCATCGAGCTGCTCGATGCACCGGTGTCCGGCGGCACCGCCGGCGCCGCGGCCGGCACCCTGACCTTCATGGTCGGCGGCAAGAGCGAAGCCCTGGAAAAGGCCCGGTCGATCCTCGCGGCGATGGGCAAGAACATCTTCCACGCCGGCCCCGATGGCGCCGGCCAGGTGGCCAAGGTGTGCAACAACCAGCTGCTCGCCGTGCAGATGATCGGCACCGCCGAAGCCATGGCCCTGGGCGTGGCCAGCGGCCTCGACCCGGCCGTGCTGGCCGAGATCATGCGCCAGAGCTCGGGCGGCAACTGGACCCTGGAGAAGTACAACCCCTGGCCCGGGGTGATGGAGAACGCGCCGGCGTCGAAGGGCTACAGCGGCGGTTTCATGGCCGAGCTGATGGCCAAGGATCTCGGCCTGGCCCAGGAGGCCGCGCAGGCCACGGCCAGCAGCACGCCGATGGGTGCCCTGGCCCTGCAGCTGTATCGCCTGCTGCTCAAACAGGGCAACGGCAAGCTGGATTTCTCGGCCGTACAGAAGCTGTTTGTCGAGTAACCCGCGAAGGGTGGCTTGCACACCAACAAAAACGCCGCATCGAATGCGGCGTTTTGGTTTGCGGCCAACCTGGCTCAACGCTCGCGCAGGGCTTCCGAGCGGGCGCGCAGGATCGGCTTGAGCAGGTAGCTGAGCACACTCTTCTTGCCGGTGATGATATCCACCGAGGCGACCATGCCCGGGATGATCAGCAACGGATGCTCCTCGCTGCCCAGGTGGCTTTTGTCGGTACGCAGCTGGATCAGGTAGAAGCTGTTGCCTTCATCATCGGTGATGGTGTCGGCGCCGATCTGTTCCAGCTTGGCCTGCAGGCCGCCGTAGATGGTGTAGTCGTAGGCGGTGAACTTGACCACCGCCTGCTGGCCAGGGTGGAGGAAGGCGATGTCCTGCGGACGGATGCGTGCTTCCACCAGCAGGCTGTCGTCCAACGGCACGATTTCCACCAGGTCGCTGCCTGGCTGGATCACCCCACCGATGGTGTTGACCAGCAGCTGCTTGACGATGCCACGTACCGGCGAGGTCACCAGGGTGCGGTTGACCCGGTCTTCCAGGGCCTTGCCGGTCGCCTGGATCTTGCTCAGGTCGGTGCGCGCCTCGTTGAGCTCGGTCAGCGCCTCGCTGCGGAAGCGCCCACGGGTCTCATCGATCTTGCGCTGGCTTTCCTTGATCGCCGACTCGGCACGCGGGATGGCCAGGCTGGTGGCGTCCAGCTCGCCGCGGTTCTCCACCTCGGCGCGACGCAAGCGCAGCACCTCCACCTGGGACATGGCGCCCTTGGCCACCAGCGGCTCGGACATGTCGATTTCCTGGCGTAGCAGGCTCAGGCTGCGACTGTACTGGTCGCGCTTGGAGGCGAATTCGCGCAGCTCCTGTTGACGCTGCACCAGTTGCTCCTCGACCCCGCCCACCTCGTCGCGCAGTTGCGACTGGCGGCTCTCGAACAGCGCGCGTTCACTGGCGGCCAGGTGCGGCACCGCTTCAATGGCCTTCTCCGGGAACGCCAACTCGCGCCCCTCGACCTCGGCACTCAGGCGCTCGACACGCAGCAGCAGGGCCAGGCGATCGGCCTCGGTTTCGCCGACGTTGGAAGCAAAGCGCGTGTCGTCCAGGCGCAGCAGCGGCGCACCCGCCTCCACCACCTGGCCTTCACGCACGAACAGTTCGGCGACGATGCCGCCCTCGAGGTTCTGGATCTTCTGCAGCTTGGAGGACGGAATCGCCTTGCCATCGCCGCGGGTGACTTCGTCGACCACCGCGAAGTGTGCCCAGAGCATGCCGAACAGGAAGAAGCCGATCAGGCACCAGATCGTCAGGCGCACGATGCGCGGGGCATCTTCCACCAGCGCCTTGCGCACTTCCGGCAGGGGTTGCCCGGCCACCGTATCGCGGCCCTTGAAGTAGGCACGAAGTTGCGCGCCGAACAGCGAATTAAGCACCGGATATTCTCCCTTTCTTCAACGCATCCATGACATCGGCCTTGGCCCCGTCGGCGATGATCCGCCCACGGTCGACGATGATCAGGCGGTCCACCAGGCTGAGCAGCGAGGTGCGGTGAGTGACCAGCAGCAGGGTCTTGTCGGCGATCACCTCTTGCAGGCGCTGCTTGAGGCGCTCCTCGCCGGTGTTGTCCATGGCGCTGGTGGGCTCATCCAGCAGCAGGATCGGCGGATCAAGCAGCAGCGCACGGGCCAGGGCGACGTTCTGCCGCTGGCCACCGGAGAGCTGCTGGCCACGCTCGCCCACCGGCAGTTCGTAGCCCTGCGGATGCAGGCGGGCGAATTCATGCACGCCTGCCAGTTCGGCGGCCTGCAACACGCGCTCGTCATCGACATAACGCGCGCCGCTGACCAGGTTGTCGCGCAGGCTGCCGGAGAACAGCTGGATGTCCTGGGGGACGTAGCCGATGTTGTGGCGCAAGTCGCTGACATCCAGCTGGCGAATGTCCACGCCATCCACCAGCAGGCTGCCGCCATCCGGCTGATACAAACCGACCAGCAGGCGCGCCAGCGAGCTCTTGCCCGAGCCGCTACGACCGATGATGCCGACCTTCTCGCCCGGCTTGATCACCAGGTCGATACCCTTGAGCGCATGGTTCTGCTGCTGCGGGTAATGGAAATCCAGTTGCCGGCACTCGATGGCGCCCTGCAGGCGGGCACGGGTCAACGGCCGTTCCTGCTGTTCACGCTCCTGCGGCAACTCCATCATCTGGTCGATGCCGTGCATGCTCACCCGGGCCTGCTGGTAGCGGGTCAGCAGCCCGGAAAGCTGGCCGAGTGGGCCGAGAGCGCGGCTGTTGAGCATGTAGCAGGCCACCAGGCCACCCATGCTGAGGTCGCCGGCGATGATCAGGTACACGCCGACGATGATCATCAACACGCCGGCCAACTGCTGGATCACCCCGGTGATGTTCAGCGCCAGGCTCGACAGCATGCGCGTGCTCAGCTCCAGGCGCCCAAGGGTGCCGATGGTCTGCTCCCACTGGTACTGACGCTCGCTCTCGGCGTTGTTGACCTTGACCGCGTCGAGCCCGGCCAGGGTTTCGATCAGCCCGGACTGGCGCTCGGCGGCCAGCGCCATGGTCCGCTCCATGGCTTCGGCCAGCGGCTTCTGCAGCAGCCAACCGATACCCAGAGCCAACGGGAAAGCCAGCAGCGGAATCCACACCAGATGGCCACCCAGCACCGCCACCACCAGCAACACCAGCAGGGTAAACGGCAGGTCGATCAGGCTGGTCAGGGTCAGCGAGGCGAGGAAGTCGCGCAGCACCTGGAACTCGTGGATGTGCTGGGCGAAGCTGCCGATCCGCGCCGGCCGCGCCTTCATCGCCATGCCGACGATGCGCTCGAACAGCGTCGCGGAAATAACCAGGTCGGTCTTCTTGCCCGCCAGATCCAGGCACAGGCCGCGCATGGTCTTGAGCAGCAGGTCGAACAGGTAGGCTCCGGAAATGCCGATGGCCAGCACCCAGAGGGTGGACAGCGCCTGGTTGGGCACCACGCGGTCGTAGACGTTCATCACGAAGAACGGCGCGAACAGGCCGATCAGGTTGATCAGCACGCTGGCGGCGATCGCATCGATATACAGCCAGCGCGAACGCTTGAGGGTGTCGCGGAACCAGGACTTGGTACGTGGAATCAGGCTTTCGCGGTCGAGATCGAACTGGTGCCGTGGTTGGGCGAAGAACACCTCGCCGCTGTAATCCTCGGCGAGCACGCTGAGTGCCACATTCACCTCGCCGCCATCGCTCTCGCCGAGCAGCAGGCGCGCCTGATCGCCCTGACGCTCCAGCAGAACCACGCTGCCGCCGCCCTTGAGCAGCAACAGCGCAGGCAGGGCAATACTCGGAATCTGCTGCAGCGAGCGACGCAACCAGCGCCCTTGCAGGCCCGCCCGCGCCGCCGCACGCGGCAGCAGCTCGGCGCTCAGACGCTGGGCAGGCAATGGCAGCCCGGCGGTCAGCAATGCACGGCTGGCCGCTCGCCGATGCAAGGCACAGAGCGCCAACAGGCTGTCGAGTAGAGGGTCGTCATGCCGGGCGCGGGGATCGCCCAGGGTTTTCGCTTGGCTGGTTTCTACGGTCACGCGGGACACTCTCAGCTCTCGTTCAGGTTCCATCTGGCCTGCACCACGGTGCTCAACCTACTCCACCCAATAGCTCCTGCTGCCGGGCTTG
This sequence comes from Pseudomonas sp., assembly GCA_037994305.1. Taxonomy (GTDB): domain Bacteria; phylum Pseudomonadota; class Gammaproteobacteria; order Pseudomonadales; family Pseudomonadaceae; genus Aquipseudomonas. The sequence continues at coordinate 6,165 of JBBNAI010000262.1, forward strand.
CACGCCATCCTGGCCTGCCTCACATATTCGCGCCGCACAAATGAGCACTGATCGACACTTTATCAGTGACACAAATCACCCTGCCGATTTATCAGAAGCCCTGCCCATTGAAAACAGGGGACTGCAACATTTCCCCAGCAGTCCCGTCATTCGGGGCCTGCAGGTCAGTCGCGGCAGCAGCCTTACCGCTCATCGGAGAATTTGAACTTCTCTCACGATGTCAAAGTGACATCCCCGCAAGAATTGTCTAGCATGACGCCGCGCAGGTCAAATTATTGGCATAAACGCAATATCTAACAGTTATAAGCCAATAGCTTGGCGCTGGTTTTTTGTCATACGTCACAAAAACAACAGGCAGAGGCGCCATCTAGTGGTTGGCCGGATGCCGCAAGCAGTCTGACATTGGAGAGTTCGTCATGAGTACGGTCGTTGCAGTCGTAAAGTCAGTTGTCGGCCAGGTTTTCGCTCTGTCGCCTGAAGGTATCCAGCGCCTGTTGATCGAAGGCGACCGTCTGTTCCGCGGCGACCAGGTGCAAACCGGCCAGGAAGGCATGGTCAGCCTGCAGCTGCAGGACGGCCAGAGCCTCGAGATCGGCCAGGGCAGCCAGTGGGTTGCCACCGCCGAAACGGCCGAGAAACCGAGCGAACCCACCGCACCCAGTGACGAAGCCCTCAGCGTCAACAAACTGCAACAAGCCATCGCTGCTGGCATGGACCCGACCGCCGAACTCGAAGCCACCGCCGCAGGTCCGGGCTCCAGTGGCGGTAGCGCAGGCGGTGTCGGAGGCGGCCACAGCTTCGTGCTGCTGGGCGAGACTGGCGAGCAACTCGATCCCACCGTAGGTTTCTCCACCGAAGGCCTCGACGTCAGCTTCGCCGCCGCCGATGACGACACCACGCCCGGTATCGACAACATCGACCCAGAGGGTGGCACGCTCACCTTCGAGACTGATGAAGACACCCCATACGGCGGTACTCTGACTACCGTCGACGCCAACGGTGATCCGCTGACCTATGCGCTGATCGACGCCCCGGACAATGGCCAGCTGACCCTGAACCCCGATGGCAGCTGGGTCTACACCCCAGGCACCAACTACAACGGCCCGGACAGCTTCCAGGTCCAGGTCAGCGATGGCCGGGGTGGGCAAAATACCCTGGTGGTCAACCTGAGCATTCGTCCGATCAACGACGCTCCGACCATCACCGTCAACGCCAACGACTTCACCGAGAACAGCGCCGCAGCCGGCCAGGTCGCTGCCACCTATGTCACTGCCGATGTGGACGGCGACAACCTGACCACCAGCTTCACCGGCAACAGCAACAGCGCCGGCTACTACGCCCTGGTCGGCGGCCAGGTGGTACTCACCGCCGCCGGCGCCGCCCACGTCAACGCCGGCAATGCCCTGCCGACCATCAACCTGACCGTTACCGACAACGGCAC
>JBBNAI010000263.1:0-44022 GCA_037994305.1 Pseudomonas sp.
CCTCAGGCGTTGGGCCATTCAGTGCGGCAATGATTCCGCACCGGGTCGTCACGCGTAAACTGTGCGCCTTTTCCCACCGTCCAGGCAGTAGTCATGGCCCGTCTCAAACTCGATTTCTCCCAGCAGCAGTTCTGCTACAGCACCCACATGACCGTGCGCAGCACCGATATCAATGCCAGCAACCACCTGGGCAACGACTCGATGATCTCGATGATCTCCGAAGCGCGGGCGCGCTTCCTGTTCGACTTCGGCATCAAGGAAGCCGCCGAAGCGGAGGGCATCATCGTCACCGACCTGGCCACCATGTACCGCGCCGAGTCCCACTCGCGTGACCAGTTGCTGTTCGAGGTCGGGGTCATGGACTTCAACCGCTACGGCGGCGACATCATCTTCCGCATCACCCGCCCGGCAGACGACACGCTGATCGCCATGGCCAAATCCGGCTTCGTGTTCTTCGACTACCGCATAGGCAAGGTGGTGGAGATGCCAGAAGCGTTCCGCGCCCTGTTCCCACAGGTCAACTGGCTGGACTGAAGCCTCGGCGCATCGCATCAATACAGTGCGGGCGCAATTCCAATCGCACTGTATTGACCCGACAGCAAGCGCGAAAAGCCGTCTAAACCCAGTCTTTACGCCACCTGCACAGGTTGGCCCGGCTCTTGCTGTAGCCATCGCACAGGCATCCAACGGCGGTTGCCCACCGATACGACAATGGCGTCGCATTCATTTCACCGCGTAAAGCGGTTCGATGGTGCGGCGCTTTTTTCGTTTCAGCCCCAACGAATGGGGTGGGTGGACGACCGTGATCCGGGCGTCGACTCGTCACTCTCTCAATCTGGTTGCGGCTTCGGTCGCAAGGTCAGGGGCCACAAGCCCCTGATTTTCCCCGGCAACTGCCGGCGACGTGCCCACGATCACGTCGACCTGCAGCTTGCCGGGACACTTATCAATGACGAGGTGTTGGATGAATACAAGTTTCTGGAAAGCCGGCCACGCACCGACGCTGCTCGCCGCATTTCTCTATTTCGACCTGAGCTTCATGGTCTGGTACGTCCTCGGCCCACTCGGCGTACAGATCGCCGCAGACCTCGGTCTGAGCACCCAGCAACGCGCCATGATGGTCGCCACGCCGATCCTCTCCGGCGCGGTGCTGCGCTTCTTCATGGGCATGCTGGCGGACCGCACTTCACCGAAGAGTGCCGGTCTGATCGGCCAGGTGATCGTCATCGCGGCCCTGGCCGTGGCCTGGGTACATGGGGTAACGACCTATGAACAAGCCCTGCTGCTCGGCCTGTTCCTCGGCTTCGCTGGTGCCTCGTTCGCCGTCGCCCTGCCGCTGGCCTCGCAGTGGTACCCGCCGCAGCACCAGGGCAAAGCCATGGGCATCGCCGGTGCGGGCAACTCCGGTACCGTACTCGCCGCGCTGTTCGCGCCGGTACTGGCCTCCATCTTCGGCTGGAGCAATGTGTTCGGTCTGGCCCTGATCCCACTGGTGCTGGTGCTGATCATCTTCGCCGGCGTGGCACGCAACGCCCCGGAGCGCCCGCCAGCCAAGTCCACCGCCGACTACCTCAAAGCCCTCGGTGACCGTGACAGCTGGTGGTTCATGTTCTTCTACAGCGTGACCTTCGGCGGCTTCCTCGGCCTGGCCAGCACCCTGCCCGGCTACTTCCATGACCAGTACGGCTTCGACCCGGTCAAGGCTGGCTACTACACCGCTGCCTGCGTGTTCGCCGGCAGCTTGATGCGCCCCCTGGGCGGCGCCCTGGCGGACCGCATCGGTGGTATCCGCTCGCTGCTGGTGGTCTACACCTGCGCCTCGATCTGCATCGCCGCCGTCGGTTTCAACCTGCCCAGCTCGCTGGCCGCCCTCGGCCTGTTCGTGGTTGCCATGCTCAGCCTGGGCGCCGGCAACGGCGCAGTGTTCCAGCTGGTGCCGCAGCGCTTTCGCAAGGAAATCGGCGTGATGACCGGGCTGATCGGCATGGCCGGTGGCATTGGTGGCTTCCTGCTGACCGCGGGCCTGGGTGCGATCAAGCAATCCACCGGTTCCTACCAGTTGGGCCTGTGGTTGTTCGCCAGCCTCGGCGTGCTGGCCTGGTTCGGCCTGTACGGTGTGAAGCTGCGCTGGCGCACCACCTGGGGCAGCGCAGCAGTGACTGCCGCCCGCGTCTGAGCCCCCTACGATCTCTTGATCGTAAGCCGGTTCTGAGAGTCTGCCTTGGTTCACCCCCAAGGCAGACTCTTCCGCTTGATCATTCAGGTCGGTTGCGACAAAGGCGAGGCCCGTCCAGCCTCCACGCACTGGTCAGGAAAGGTGGATAGCCGTCGGCAACGACGGCCTTCCAGGAAAGCCGGACTGGTTTCGCCTTTGCCTCAACCGACTTATCTGTTTATCCATGAGAACCCCAGATGGCCCTGCAACTGACCTTTGGTGAAGCCACCGCCACCGGCCCCCGCGCGGAAAATCAGGACGCCATCCGCGTGGTTACCCCGGCGCCGGCCCTGGCTGCCAGCAAAGGCTGCCTGTTTGCCCTGGCCGATGGCGTGAGCCAATGCGCCGATGGCGGCCTGGCGGCCCGTGCCACCTTGCAGGCCCTCGCGCTCGACTATTACGCCACGCCGGAAACCTGGGCCGTGGCGCAATCACTGGATCGCCTGCTGGTCGCCCACAACCGCTGGCTGCAGGCCAACGGTGGCGGCCAACCGCTGCTCACCACCCTGACCAGCCTGGTGCTGCGCGGTCGGCGCTACACCCTGGCGCATGTCGGCGACTGCCGCGCCTATCGCCTCAACGGCACTGCTTTCGAGCGCCTCAGCGAAGACCATGTGTGGGAGCAACCGGGCATGCAACACGTGCTCAAGCGTGCGCTCGGCCTGGACCAGCACCTGGTGGTGGATTACCGCGAAGGCGAGCTGCAGGAAGGCGATAGCTTCCTGCTGGTCAGCGATGGCGTGTGGTCGACCCTTGGCGACCACGGCATCCACGGCATGCTCAAGGACGAAACCGATCCGGGTGCCGCCTGCCGCGCCCTGGTCAGCGCCGCGCACCTGGCCGGCAGCCAGGACAACGCCAGCGCCGTGCTGGTGCAGGTACAGAACCTGCCCGACAACGACCTGGCCGACACCCTGGCCCAGCTAGAACAGTGGCCCTTGCCACCGCAACTGCGCGACGGGCAGAACTTCGAGGGCTGGCAGGTCGAGCGCCTGCTGGCCGAGTCGCGCCAGTCGCTGGTCTACCGCGTGCGCGACAACCAGTCACGGCGCTGGTTGCTGAAGACCCTGCCAAGCAGCCGTCATGACGAGGAGCAGGCCGCCCCCGCCCTGCTGCTGGAAGAATGGTTCCTGCGCCGTGTGGCCGGCCGCCACTTTCCCGAGGCGCACCCGCTGCCGCAGCGCCAACACCTGTACTACGTGCAGCGCGAACACCCGGGCCAGACCCTGGCCGAGCACCTGCGCCTGTCCGGTCAGCTGGGCCTGCCGGAATGGCTGGATGTCGCGCCGCGCCTGCTCAAGGCCATGGGCATGCTGCACCGGCGCAATATCCTGCATCGCGACATCAAGCCGGAGAACCTGCTCTGGTGCGACGACGGCGAACTGCGCATGCTCGACTTCGGCCTGGCCTATTGCCCGGGACTCTCGCGCGATGAACAGCACAGCCTGCCCGGCACCCCTAGCTACATCGCCCCGGAAGCCTTCAGCGGTGGCAAGCCCAGCCCGCAGCAGGATATCTATGCGGCGGGAGTGACCCTCTATCGCCTGCTCACCGGCCACTACCCCTACGGTGAGATCGAAGCCTTCCAGCACCCGCGCTTCGGCAAGCCGACGCCGCCCAGCCGCTACCGCCCGGATATCCCCGCCTGGCTCGACGACTGCGTGCTGCGTGCAGTGGCCGCCAACCCCGAGGAGCGCTTCGAAACCGCCGAGGAATGGCTGCTCAGCCTCGAGCAGGGTGAACGCCAGGCCCTGATCCTGCGCCCGCGCCCGTTGCTCGAACGCGAACCGCTGAAAGTCTGGCGCAGCGTGGCGCTGGTCTCGCTGCTGCTCAACCTGGCGTTGCTGGTCGTCCTGCTTCGCTAGCCACGCAATCCCCTGCAGGAGCACAGGCAGACTGATACATGACAGCAACATCCCCTGAAACCTGACCGGGTCGCCAGCCAGGCGTTCGGCCATATACACTGAGTCGAACCCATGGCGACTCTCTGCCATGGCCGTTCCAGCCAGATTTCAGGACGAACATGGCACAGGCCGGCAGCATCGATCTGGACGCATCCGTTTCCCCCCCACGCTTGCGCGTGCGCGGCGACTGGACCCTGCCGCACTACCGCGAACTGCGCCAGCGTATCGCCAGCCAGGCCGCCTCCAGCGAGGTCGAACTGAACCAGCTCGGCCAGCTCGACACCGCCGGTGCCTCGCTGCTCAGTGATTGGCTCGGCGCCGAACGCCTGGCCACGCTGATCGAGCACTGCCCCGACCTGCCCGCCGAGCGCCTGGCCCTGTTGCGCACCGTATGCCAGGCGCTGCAAGGCGTGCCGGTGGTCTGCCCACCGCCACCACCGTCCAGCCTGCGCGAATTTCTCGAACACATCGGCGCCGCCGTCAGCGCCCAGGCGCTGCAACTACGCGCCCTGCTAGGTTTCCTCGGCCTGACCCTGGCCAGCCTGTTCAGCAGTTTCTGGCGACCGCGCCGCTGGCGCGTTACCGCGCTGGTTTCGCATGTCGAACAGACCGGGCTCGATGCCGTACCCATTGTTGCCCTGCTGACGTTCATGGTCGGTGCGGTGGTGGCCTTTCTCGGTGCCACCGTGCTCGCCCAGTTCGGCGCGACCATTTATACCGTGCACCTGGTCGCATTCTCCTTCCTGCGCGAGTTCGGCGTGCTGCTCACCGCCATCCTCATGGCCGGGCGCACGGCCAGCGCATTCACCGCCCAGATCGGCGCGATGAAATCCAACGAGGAAATCGACGCGATCCGCACCCTCGGCCTCGATCCCATGGAGCTGCTGGTGCTGCCGCGGGTGCTGGCCCTGCTGATCAGTCTGCCGATCCTGACCTTTATCGCCATGCTCTGCGGCATCGTCGGCGGCGGCCTGGTCTGCACCCTGCTGCTGGATATCTCACCAAGCCTGTTCCTCAACATCCTGCAGTCGAACATTCCCGTGCAGCACTTCTTCATCGGCCTGGTCAAAGCGCCGTTCTTCGCCCTGGTGATCGCCATCATCGGCTGCCTGGAAGGTTTCAAGGCCAGCGGTAGCGCCAAGTCGGTCGGCGACCACACCACCAGCAGCGTGGTGCAGTCGATCTTCGTGGTGATCCTGCTCGACGCCGTGGCCGCGCTGTTCTTCATGGAGATGGGCTGGTGAGCGGCGCGGCGCTGGTCGAGGTACGCGGGCTGGTCAACCGCTTCGGTGCGCAGGTGGTGCACGACAACCTCGACCTGGATATCCGCCAAGGCGAGATCCTCGGTGTGGTCGGCGGCTCCGGCACCGGCAAGTCGGTGCTGCTGCGCAGCATAGTTGGCCTGCTGCGACCGGCCGCCGGCAGCGTCAAGGTATTCGGCGCAGACCTGCTGAACCTGGACGCCGAACGCCGCTCGCAGGTGGAACGGCGCTTCGGCGTGCTGTTCCAGCGCGGCGCCCTGTTTTCCTCGCTGAGTGTGGTGGAAAACATCGCCCTGCCGTTGATCGAACACGTCGGCCTGTCGCGCGCCGACGCCGAACACCTGGCGCGCCTGAAAGTCGCCCTCGCCGGCCTGCCGGTGGGCGCCGGCGACAAATTCCCCGACGAGCTGTCCGGCGGCATGGTCAAGCGCGCCGCCCTGGCGCGCGCCCTGGCCCTGGACCCGGAAATCCTCTTTCTCGATGAACCCACCGCCGGCCTCGACCCGATCGGCGCCGCGGCGTTCGACCAGTTGATCCGCACCCTGCGCGACGCGCTGGGGCTCAGCGTGTTCATCATCACCCATGACCTGGACACCCTGTACAGCATCTGCGACCGCGTCGCGGTGCTGTCGCAGAAGCGCGTGCTGGTGGCCGACCGCCTCGACGTGGTCGAGGCCACCGACGATGCCTGGGTCCAGGAATACTTTCACGGCCCCCGTGGCCGCGCCGCCGCCCAGGCGGTCCTGCGTTCGGAGACACGCTGATGGAAACCCGTGCCCACCATGTGCTGATCGGCCTGTTCACCGTGCTGACGATAGGCGCCGCCCTGCTGTTCGCCCTGTGGCTGGGCAAGTCCAGCGTCGACCAGGAGTTCCGCGTCTATGACGTGGTGTTCAAGGAAGCCGTGACCGGCCTGTCCATCGGCAGCGCCGTGCAGTACAGCGGGATAAAGGTCGGCGAAGTAGCCAACCTCAGCCTCGACCCCAAGGACCCGCGCATCGTGCGGGCACGTATTCGCGTGTCGTCCAGTACGCCGATCAAGGAAAACACCCACGCTCGCCTGTCGATCACCGGGGTCACCGGCAACGCCATCATCCAGATGTACGGCGGCACACCCTCCAGCCCCGCGCTGGCGACCAACAACGACAACCCCACGGAGATCCTCGCCGCCCCGTCGCCGCTGGCAAGCCTGCTGGCCAACGGCGAAGACGTGCTGACCAGCATCAACAAGCTGCTGAGCAATGCCAATCGCCTGTTCTCCGATGACAACATCAAGCACATCGGCAGCACCCTCACCCAGCTGGACCAGACCACAGCCGTGTTCGCCGAGCAGCGCGACAGCATTCGCCAGACCCTGGTCCAGCTCAACGAGGCCAGCCGCCAGGCCACGCTCACCCTGACGCAGAGTGCGACTCTGGCGCAGACCGCCAACCAGCTGGTCGACGAGCAAGGCCGCAGCATCTTCCAGCGCACCGAACAGACCGTCGCCGCCCTGGAGCGCAGCAGCCATAACCTCGAGCAACTGCTGAACGACAACAAGGGCGCATTGGGCAGCAGCCTGCAAGGTCTCGGCGAAATCGGCCCGGCCATTGCCGAACTGCGCGCCACCCTGGCCAGCCTGCGCCAGTCCGGTCGCAAACTGGCGGAAAACCCCGGCGCCCTGCTCGAACGTGAAGAGAATCAGGAGTTCGAACCATGATCCACGCCCTGCGTGCCCTTGCCCTGCTCGGCCTGAGCGTCCTGCTCGCGTCCTGCTCGCTGCTGCCCAAGGCACAGCCCATCGACATCTACCTGCTGCCACCCTCAACCCTGGGCAGCCAGACCACTGGTCCACGCCTGAGCCAGACGCTGAGCCTGGTGCGCCCGCAGGCCAGCCAGGTGCTCGACAGCACGCGCATCGCGGTGATTCCGGCCGACAGCCGCATCAGCAGCTACAAGGGGGCGCGCTGGGGTGACCCGGCGCCCGCCTTGCTGCGCGACCGCCTGCTGGATGTGCTGCGCCGCAGTGGCGGCTTCAGCGCCGTGATCAGCGAAGAGCAGCACCTGCGCAGCGACCTGCAGCTGTACGGCAACCTGCTGAGTTTCCAGAGTGAATACCATGATGGCCAGGTGCTGGCGGTGATACGCCTCGACGCGCAGCTGGTCGACAGCGAGAGCCGGCGCATCCTCACCAGCCGCCGCTTCGAGGTCAGCCAGGCGAGCAGCGACACCCAGGTCGCCTCGGTGGTCGATGCCTTCGGTACCGCCAGCGATAGCTTGGCTCGCCAGCTGACCGACTGGCTGCTGGCCTCTGCACCCAAAGCAGGGCAAACCGCACCATGACTGCGCGCGCCGCCTCAGTGCGGTGCGCCATTTGCCAGCAAAACCCTGCAAAAGCCCCTCTCAGGCGGCGTTTTTTGGTATTGGCACAATCCCTGCTTTATCACGGATAACACAGACATAGAGCTGTTCTTCAATGGCGAAGAACAGCTCACCCGATCGATCGGGATCAGGACAAAGGCGTCCTCGCTAGGTAACTAGCGGGACGCCTTTTTTGCTTTATGGCCGGCCCTCCCTGGCAGCCACTGTTCGAGTCGTCGCGGAGCGACGCTAAACACTGCTCCCGACAGTTTTCCCCGTGATTTTTACAGGCAGGAGAAAACCGGCATGAAAAAACTCAAGCTGGTCATGGTTGGCAACGGTATGGCCGGCGTGCGGACCCTGGAGGAGCTGCTCAAGCTCGCCCCGGATCTCTACGACATCACCGTGTTCGGGGCCGAGCCGCACCCGAACTACAACCGCATCCTGCTTTCCCCGGTACTGGCCGGCGAACAGAACTTCCAGGACATCGTGCTCAACGACCTCAACTGGTACGCCGAACACAACATCCAGCTGCTGCTCAACCGCAAGGTGGTCAGCATCGACCGCAAGAAGCGCGTGGTGATTGCCGACGACGGCACCCGCGCCGAATACGACCGCCTGCTGATCGCCACCGGCTCCACCCCGTTCATCCTGCCGATTCCTGGCAACAAGCTGCAGGGCGTGCTCGGCTACCGCGACGTGGCCGACACCCAGACCATGATCGACACCGCCAAGGCCCACAGCCATGCCGTGGTCATCGGCGGCGGCCTGCTCGGCCTGGAAGCGGCCAACGGCCTGAAACTGCGCGGCATGGACGTGACCGTGGTGCATATCTCCGACTGGCTGCTGGAGCGTCAGCTGGACAAGACCGCCGGCAAGCTGCTGCAAACAGCCCTGGAGGCGCGCGGCATCCACTTCCGTCTCAACGAGCAGACCGAAGAGCTGATCGACAACGGCAACGGCCGCGTCTGCGCCGTGCAGTTCAAGGGTGGCGACACCATTCCCGCCGACTTGGTGGTGATGGCCGCTGGCATTCGCCCCAACTACGAGCTGGCGGAAAAATCCGGCATCCCGTGCAACCGCGGCATCCTGGTCAACGACACCCTGCAAACCAACGACCCGTGCATCTATGCCATCGGCGAATGCGCCAACCACCGCGGCATCGCCTACGGCCTGGTCGCCCCGCTGTTCGAGCAGGCGCAGGTCTGCGCCAACCACCTGGCCCAGCTCGGTTTCGCCCGCTACCAGGGCTCCATCACTTCGACCAAGTTGAAAGTCACCGGCATCGACCTGTTCTCCGCTGGCGACTTCATGGGCGGCGAAGGCACCGAGACCATCACCCTCTCCGACCCCATTAGCGGCGTGTACAAGAAGCTGGTGGTGAAGAACGACATCCTGGTCGGCGCCTGCCTGTACGGCGACACCGTCGATGGCGGCTGGTATTTCCGTCAGGTTCGCGAGCACGCCAACATCAGCACGATCCGCAATTACCTGATGTTCGGTGAGCAGACCGCTGCCGACATGCCCCGCGCAGCCGCCGAGCCGGACACCGAGGTCAGCCTGTACGACAGCGCCACCCTCGCCCTGCAAGTGCTGAAACTGGACGCAACCTATCGCCCGGAAGCAAGCCTGCCAGGTAATCCGCTGGCGCTGGTCGCGGCCAACGCCGCTCAGCACGCATGACCCGGCCGCAGACGATGGAAGCCAACGCCATGCCTACCTCCCTGCAGACCACCGCCTCGACCTGCTGCTATTGCGGCGTGGGGTGTGGCGTGCTGATCGAACATGACGGCGAGACGATCCTCGGCGTCCAGGGCGACCCCAAGCACCCGGCGAACTTCGGCAAGCTGTGCAGCAAGGGCTCGACCCTGCACCTGACCGGCGACCTCGACGCCCGCGCCCTCTACCCCGAGCTGCGCCTGGGCAAGGGCCTGGCTCGCTCGCGCGCCACTTGGGACAGCGCCCTCGATCACGCCGCCAGCGTATTTGCCGAGACCATCCGCGAGCACGGCCCGGACAGCGTGGCCTTCTACATCTCCGGCCAGCTGCTGACCGAGGATTACTACAGTTTCAACAAACTGGCCCGCGCCCTGGTCGGCACCAACAACATCGACAGCAATTCACGCCTGTGCATGTCCTCGGCCGTGGTCGGCTACAAGCGCAGCCTGGGTGCCGACGCCCCACCGTGCAACTACGAAGACATCGAGCAGAGCGACTGCCTGCTGATCGTCGGCAGCAACATGGCCTACGCCCACCCCATCCTGTTCCGCCGCCTGGAAGCGGCCAAGGCCGCGCGCCCGGAGATGAAGGTCATCGTCGTCGACCCACGGCGCACCGACACCTGCGACCTGGCCGACCTGCACCTGGCAATTCTGCCGGGCACCGACGTGGCCCTGTTCCACGGCATCCTGCACATCCTGATGTGGGAAGACTGGATCAACCGCGCCTACATCGAGGCCCACACCGAAGGCTTCGACGCCCTCAAGCAGCTGGTGCGCGACTACAGCCCGACAGTGGTGGCCGACACCTGCGGCATTTCCCAGAGCGACCTGCTGCACTGCGCCGAACTGATCGGCAAGTCGCCTTCGTTCCTCTCGCTGTGGTGCATGGGCCTCAACCAGTCCACCGCAGGTTCAGCCAAGAACAGCGCGCTGATCAACCTGCACCTGGCCACCGGGCAGATCGGCAAAGTCGGCGCCGGCCCCTTCTCCCTCACCGGCCAGCCGAATGCCATGGGCGGCCGCGAGACCGGTAGCCTGAGCAACCTGTTGCCCGGCCACCGCGATGCCGGCAACGCCGAGCACCGCAGCGAAGTCGCCCGCTACTGGGGCGTCGATGCACTGCCGGAAACGCCGGGGCTGACCGCCATCGAGCTGTTCGATGCAGTGGCCGAGGGCAAGATCAAGGCGCTGTGGATCGCCTGCACCAACCCCGCCCAATCCCTGCCGGACCAGAGCAAGGTGCACGCCGCCCTGGCCGCCTGCCCGTTCGTGGTGGTGCAGGAAGCCTTCTTCACCACCGAAACCTGCCACTACGCCGACCTTCTGCTCCCAGCTGCCAGCTGGGGCGAAAAAGAAGGCAGCGTGACCAACTCCGAGCGACGCGTCAGCCATGTGCGCCGCGCCGTGCCAGCGCCCGCAGAGGCGCGCCCGGATTGGGCGATCACCTGTGATTTCGCCCGTCGCCTGGAACACCTGCTAAAACCCGGCCTGCCCAGCCTGTTCGACTTCGCCAGCCCGCAAGCGCTGTTCGAGGAATACAAACACCTGACCAGCAATCGCGACCTCGACCTCAGCGGCCTGAGCTACGCCATTCTGGATAACCAAGGTCCACAACAATGGCCGTTCCCGGCCGGTGCCCAGCACGGCACCGCGCGCCTGTACGGGGATGGTCGCTTTCCTACCGCCAGTGGGCGCGCGCAATTTCTTGCCGAGCCTTACTGCTCGGCCAAGGAAAAGCGCGACGGACGCTTCCCGCTGCTGCTCAACACCGGCCGCCTGCGCGACCAATGGCACGGCATGAGCCGCACCGGCACCGCCGCGCGTCTGTTCGGCCACGCCGAGGAAGCCGTGCTCAGCCTGCACCCGGACGAGCTGCGCCGGCGCCGCCTGCAGGACGGCCAACTGGTCAGCCTGCGCAGCCGTCGCGGCGAGCTGATCGTGCCGGTACAAGCCGATGAGAATGTGCGCGCCGGCCAGGCCTATCTGCCCATGCACTGGGGCAACCGCTTCCTCAAGGGGCTGGGCACCAACGTGCTGACCCAGCCGGCTTTCGACCCCCTGTCCAAGCAGCCGGAACTGAAGCTCAGCGGTGTCGAAGTGGAAAAAGCCGAGCTGCCCTGGCAGTTCTTCGCCCTGGTCGAAGGGGACGTACAACGCCGCTTCGAGGCGCTGCGCCCACTGTTCGAAGGCTTCGCTTACGCCAACCTGGCCCTCGCCGGCCGCGAACGCCCGGCCCTGCTGATCAAGGCAGCCAGCGCCCAGGCGCCGGAAGCCGCGCTGTTGGCGCAGATCGATGCCCTGCTGACCGTCGACGAAGGCCCGGTCCTGGCCTACGACGACCCGCAACACTGCGTCGGCAAGCGCGTGCGCATCGAGGACGGCCGCATCGTGGCCATCCGCCTCGCCGGCGAAACCGCTGCCCGCGACTGGCTGAAAAACCTGTGGAGCGAAGGCAAGGCCGACGCCAGCCTGCGTCGCTGGCTCCTCGCCCCGCTGGCCACGCCACCCGGTGCAGCCAGCGGCAAGACCAGCAAGACCCTGTGCAACTGCATGAACGTCAGCGAAAGCGCGGTGTGTGCGGGCATTGCCCGTGGCCTGGACCTGAACGGCCTGAAACAGGAGCTGAAATGCGGCACCAGCTGCGGCTCCTGCGTACCGGAAATCAAACGACTGCTGGCCACGCAACCTGTGGCTGTCGCAGCGACTGCTTGAGGAGAGAGACATGAGCGCAAAAGTCTGGCTGGTAGGCGCAGGCCCGGGCGACCCGGAATTGTTGACCCTCAAGGCAGTGAAAGCCCTGAATCAGGCCGAGATCGTGATGATCGACGATCTGGTCAACCCCGCGGTGCTGGAACACTGCCCCACGGCGCGCATCGTCCCGGTGGGCAAACGCGGCGGCTGTCGCTCCACCCCGCAAGAATTCATCCATCGCCTGATGCTGCGTTACGCGCGCCAGGGCAAATGCGTGGTGCGCCTGAAAGGCGGCGATCCGTGCATCTTCGGCCGTGGCAGTGAAGAGGTCGACTGGCTCGGCGCCCACGGCATCGAGGTGGAAATGGTCAATGGCATCACCGCCGGCCTGGCCGGTGCCACCAACTGCGGCATTCCCCTGACCCTGCGCGGCGTGGCCCGCGGCGTGACCCTGGTCACCGCCCACACCCAGGACGACAGCAGCCTCAACTGGCCGGCGCTGGCACAGAGCGGCACCACCCTGGTGGTGTACATGGGCGTGGCCAAGCTGCCGGAAATCCGCGAAAGCCTGCTGGCTGGCGGTATGCGCGCCGACATGCCGGTGGCGATGATCGAAAACGCCTCCCTGCCGCACCAGCGCGAGTGCCGCAGCAGCCTGGCGGCCATGCAGCAGGATGCCCACGATTTTCAGCTAAAAAGCCCGGCGATCCTGGTGATCGGCGAAGTGGCGGCGCAGCAACAGATTCAAGCCTTGGCAGAGATTGCCTAATCCCCTTCGCTCCTGCGGAGAAATGCTTTGCCCGGCCATTTGGCCGGGCTTTTTTTTGCCTTTATATCCCCAGGAGGCATGGCCCTCAGTGCCAGAACACCTCACCCACCCGCTCGCCCCATACCGGGAAATGCTGGCTATAGGTGTTTTCCACCACGTTGCGCTTGATCTTCAGGGTGGGCGTGAGGAAGCCGTTATCGATCGCCCAGGCTTCGCTGATCAGCACCAGGCCGCTGAGCCGCTCAGGCTTGTCGAGCTGCTCGTTGATGCTGTGCAGAAAGGCCTTGAGGCTGCCTGCCAGTTGCTCGCGCGGCTCGCGCTGACCCGCTTCGGAAAGCACGCACAACGCCAGTGGCTGCGGCAGGCCATCGCCGACCACGCAAACCTGCTCGATCTGTGAATGCACCGCCAGGCGGTTCTCGATGGGCGCCGGGGCCACGTACTTGCCCTTGCTGGTCTTGAAGATTTCCTTGATCCGCCCGGTCAGGCGCAGGTTGCCGATATCGTCCTGCTCGCCCTTGTCGCCGGTGCGCAGGAAACCATCCTCGGTCAGCGCTTCGGCAGTCTTGCCCGGTTCCTTGAAATAACCCTGCATGGTCGAGCCGCTGCGTACCAGCACCTCGCCCTCTTCACTGATGCGCACTTCCACGCCCGGGTTGTTCTGGCCGATCCAACCACGCTTGAACTGGCCAGGACGGCAGACGTGGGAGTAACCGCAGTTTTCGGTCATGCCATAGACCTCCTGCAGCTCCAGGCCCAGGCGGCGATACCAGGCCAGCAACGCATCGGGCACCGGCGCCGCACCGGACAGGGCGAAGTTCACCGCATCCAGGCCCAGGCCACGCAGGACCTTGCGCCCGACCAGACGCCCAATCAGCGGCAGCGACAACAGGCGGTCCAGCTTGGCTGCCGGCATCTTGTCGTACACCCCCATCTGGAACTTGGTCCAGATCCGCGGAACACCGAAGAACACCGTTGGCCGCGCGCGACGCAGGTCGGCAAGGAAGGTATCCAGGCTTTCGGCGAAATACACGGTCAGGCCGCTGTACAGCCCATTGAGCTCGACAAACATGCGCTCGGCCACGTGGCACAGCGGCAGGTACGACAGCACCCTGTCCTTCTCGCTGACACCGAACAGCGCCGTAGCATGGCTGGCGGTAAAACCGAAGTTGGAGAAGTTATGCATCACGCCCTTGGGCATGCCGGTGGTGCCGGAGGTGTAGATAATGGTGGCCAACTGGTCAGCCGCCGGGCGCGGGGTGTCCTGGATCGGCGCGCACGCCTGCAGGTCACTCCAGTGCTTGGTGAACTCACCCGGCGGGTGCAGGGGCAAGGCCACGCTCAGTATGTTCGCCGGGAAATGCGAAGCCATCCCCGCCCAGTCGTCGAGCTTGCCAATGAACGCCACGCGGGCCTCGGCATGTTCGAGCACCTGAGCCACGGTTTCCCCGGTGAGATTGGGGTATAGCGGCACGGAAACGTGGCCGGCCATCCAGATCGCCAGATCGGCGACGATCCAGTGTGCGCAGTTCTTCGAGATGATCGCGACACGACTGCCCTGGGCCAGCTCCAGGCTGCGCAGCCAGCTGGCCGCACGCCGCGCCTGCTCGCCTACCTCGGCCCAGCTCAGCGTCTCGACCTGACCACCGCCCTGGGGCTGGATCAGGAATGTCTTGTTCGGATGACGGGACTCACGCTCGAAAAAGACATCGAGCGGTAAACGGACGGCACTGGCCACGGGGCCTCCTTGTTGTTGTTATTGTCACAGGGAGCAACCAAGCACTTGCTTGGTTGAATATTCCACGGGGCAAGGAGGCAGTGCAAGTGGAGAAATGTTTCAGCGAAGCAACAGAGTGCAGCCACAGCTACGCAGCCCGCGAGCCAGAGCGCGCGAGCAGGGATTATGAAGAGGCTAGTGGGCTCAGCCGGGGTGATACAGGCCGATCTGGCGCATGCCGCCAATCAATGGCAGCTCGGCTTCAAGGCCGACCAGGCTGGCGGTACGCAGGGGATAAGGCAGTTGCAGGTGACCATGCACCAGCAACCCGGCCAGGGCGCCGAGCAACGGGTTGTGGCTGACGATCAGCAGTTCATCGACGGCAAAGTGATCAAGCTGATTGGCCGCCTCGCGCGGTGAGTCGTCCGGCGTCAGCCACTCCAGGGTGGTCAGTGGCAGATCGAGGCCAAGCACCTCGCGCACCAACTCGGCGGTCTGCTGGGCGCGCAGGTAAGGGCTCACCAGAATCTGTTGCAGCGCCGTGCCGCGCAGGCGTTCGGCGCTTTGCCGCACTTCCGCGCGACCGTGGGCCGTCAACGCCCGCTCAGCATCGCTGCGCGCTTGCGCAGCAGCCTCGCCATGACGCAACAGCCAGAGCTTCACAGCTTGGGTTCTTCGTCACGCACCGGGTGTGGCGCCGGCGGGATGCTGTGCGGCTCGTTGTCTTGCGGCGGACGCGCCGTCGGCCAATCAGCGAACGGCCAGGGCTTCTCCTCGGTATTGAAGCTGCCGAAACGGCCAATCTGCTGCAGGTACTGGCTGAGGCTGTCGCCAAAACCCTGCAGGCCGCTGTTCGGTGCACCGTAGAACAGGCGATAGCCCAGCTGCAGCAACACCACGCCGCCAAGAATGATTTCCGCCAACTGCCAGACGATGGCGAAGATCACCATCCACAGAATGCGCAGCACAATGGATTCACGTTCCAGCTCTTTGCTCGGTTCGCTCATGTCACTCTCCTTGGGGCATGCGGCGTGGCCGCAGTTCAGAATCCGCTGGTCGGGATGAAATCCACATCGGTCTTCGGTTCGCCACGCATCAGCGCCTCGATGACCTGGGCCAGGGTGCGCCCTTCGAAGAGAATGGCATGCAAACCTGCGACCAACGGCATGTAGACCTGCATTTCCTCGGCCTTGTGCTTGAGCACCTTGAGCGTGTTGACGCCCTCGGCCACTTCACCCAGGCGCGCCACCGCATCTTCCAGGCTCAAGCCCTCGCCCAGGGCGAAGCCAACCTGGTAGTTGCGGCTCTTCGGCGAGGTGCAGGTGACGATCAGATCGCCAACCCCGGCCAGGCCAAGAAAGGTCATCGGGTTGGCACCGAGTTTGACCGCGAAACGGGTCATTTCCGCCAGCGCGCGGGTGATCAGCATGCTCTTGGTGTTCTCGCCCATACCCATGGCAGCGGCCATGCCGGCGATGATTGCGTAGACGTTCTTCAACGCACCGCCGAGCTCGACGCCAAAGCTGTCGCGACTGGCATACACGCGGAAGGTGCGACCGTGCAGCGCCTGCTGCACACGCTCGCAAAGCTCTTCATCCTCGCTGGCAATCACCGTGGCCGTCAGTGCGTGCTCGGCAACTTCCTTGGCCAGATTGGGGCCCGAAAGCACGCCGATGCGCGATTGTGGCGCGACTTCGGCAAGAATCTGGCTCATCAGCTTGAAACCGTTGGCCTCAATGCCCTTGGTGGTGCTGATCAGCAGTTTGCCGGCCAGGTCCGCAGCGAAGGGTTGCAGTGCGCTGCGCAGGGCCGACGAGGGAATGGCGACGAACACCAGTTCGCAGGCGGCCAGGGCCGCGTGCAGGTCATTCAGCGGCTCCACCCCCGGGTGCAACTTGACGCCCTTGAGATAGCGCGGGTTTTCGCGCTGGGTGCGCATGGCCTCGGCCTGCTCGGGGTCACGCATCCACTGCAGGACGCGCTGGCCATTTTCGGCCAGCAGGTTGGCAATAGCGGTACCGAAACTACCGCCGCCCAGCACCGCAACAGGTTGTTGCTCAGTCATAACGATTCCAGAACAAGCCATTCACATGGCGAATAGGGGGATTATCACGGAGCATCGCCCGACCGGCCAGTGCCGCGTGTGACCATCGGCTGTGCATGCGCTGGCAAACCCGGACATCTCGGTTAACATGCGCGAGTCCGCCCCCGAACAAGGCTGTTCCGTGCGCACCTCACTTTTTCCTCCTGCGCTGCTCCTGCTTCCCAGCTCGTCGCAACTCGAGCCTCTGCCCTGCCCCGCACAGACCGCCGGGGTGGCGTGCCCATGAGTTTCGCCCGCAACTGGGATATCCATACCCGCACCCAGCTGATCAGCGTCGGGCCGGCCTTGTTGCTGACCCTGCTGCTGACCGGCTTCTTCACCTTTGCCCGGTTGCAGGATCTGCGCCAGGAACTCGACCACACGGGTCAGCTGATCGCTGACCAGCTCGCGCCCGCAGCCGAGTATGGTGTGCTGGCGCACAACCCGCAGGTACTCGACAACCTGCTGCGCGCGACCCTGAAGACGCCCCATGTGCGCTTCCTCGAGGTGCGCGACCGCGACGAGAACATCCTCATCTATGTCGAGCAGCCGGACCACGACAGCGGAGTCAGTGTCGAAGTGTTCCAGGCATCGATCCACCAGCAGCGCATCGAACCCGGCAAGGCCCCGGCCCAAGGCCAGGCCGGGCAGAACGATAAACGCCCGGGCGACTACCTGGGCCGCGTGGTGGTCGGGATGTCCAATGAAGCGCTGAGCAGCCAGCAGCAGGAAATCCTGCTCAAGGCGACCACTCTCAGCCTGCTTGCCCTGCTTCTGACCTTTCTCCTCGCACGCCAGCTGGCCAGCCGCCTGGCGCGCCCGATCAGCGCCATGGGCCGAGCCGTCGAAGCCATCCAGGCCGGCAACTACCAGAGCCAGCTGCCAGAAAGCGCTGGGGGTGAACTGGGTGAGCTGGCGCGCCATATCAACAACCTGGCCGCCGGCCTGGCCAGCGCCAGCCACGAACAGCAAACCGCCATGGAGCAGCTGATCCAGACTCGCGAGCAGGCCGAACAGGCGAGCCGGGCCAAATCCGACTTCCTGGCCATGATGAGCCACGAACTGCGCACCCCGATGAACGGCGTGCTGGGCATGCTGCAGCTGCTGGAAACCACCGAGATGAACCAGGAGCAGGCCGAATACGCCGCCCTGGCCACCGAATCCACCGAACACCTGCTCAAGGTGATCAACGATATCCTCGACTTCTCGCGCATCGAGCGTGGTGCCCTGGAACTGGAGCGCATCCCGTTCAACCTGATCGATCTGCTGCAAGGTTCGCTACAGGTATTCCAACACAGCGCCCAGCAGCGTGGCCTGTACCTGCGCCTGCACAGCCAGCCGGGACTGGAAGACTTCGAGGTGCAGGGCGACCCGACACGCATCCGGCAGATCCTGGTCAACCTGCTGGGCAATGCGCTGAAGTTCACCGAGGACGGCGGCATCCGCATCGAAACCCACTGGCAGCCGCTGGACAACGAAGTGCTGTGGTTCACCTGCGCGGTACACGACAGCGGCATCGGTATCGCCCAGGAGCGCCTGGAGCACATGTTCGACGCCTTCCAGCAGGCCGACACCTCGATTTCCCGGCGCTACGGCGGCACCGGCCTCGGCCTGTCCATCGCCCGCACCTTGGCCGAGCGCATGGGCGGCACCTTGCACGCCTCCAGCCAGGAAGGTGCAGGCTCGGTATTCAGCCTGGAAATCCCCCTGCCGTTCCGCCCGCGCAGCGCCAGCCAGGAAATCGACCAAGCGCTGCTGGGGCCGGCCGGTGAGGGCCAGGAAGTACTGCTGGTGGAAGACAATCCGGTCAACCAGACCGTAATCGAGGCCATGCTGCGCAGCCTTGGCTACCGCGTCACCCTGGTTGGCGATGGCGCCCAGGCGGTGCACCGTTTCAATACCCAGCGCTTCGCCGCGATCCTGATGGATTGCCGCCTGCCAGTCATGGATGGCTACGAGGCCACGAGACAGATTCGCCAGCAGGCACCGCACTGCAACATCCCGATCATCGCCCTCACCGCCAACGCCCTGCAGGGCGACCGCGAAGCCTGCCTGCAGGCAGGAATGAACGATTACCTGGCCAAGCCATTCAAACGTGCAGATCTGGAACGTGTCTTGCTGCGTTGGTTGAACAACCGTAGCCAGCGCCAGGAACAGGAGTGCTAGAGTCAGCCGAGGCGCTTTTTCAATCGCGGGGACAGTCCGGTATACAGGTGTTCACAGCAAACTGTGACTTTCACCAACACGCAACAGTCTATGACTACGCTGCCGACAGACGCCCAGAGCCTGCGGCGCCCAGGATGTATCGCTTAGCCCCGTGCGGCGGGGCCATTGAGGAGCTCGCATGACCAAGCAAAACGCCTTCACCCGGGAAGACCTGCTGCGCTGCAGTCGTGGCGAGCTGTTCGGCCCGGGTAATGCGCAACTGCCCGCCCCCAACATGCTGATGATCGACCGCATCGCTCACATCAGCGACAACGGCGGCAAGTACGGCAAAGGCGAAATCGTCGCCGAGCTCGATATCACCCCAGACCTGTGGTTCTTCGCCTGCCACTTCGAAGGCGATCCGGTAATGCCCGGCTGCCTCGGCCTCGATGCCATGTGGCAGCTGGTCGGCTTCCACCTCGGCTGGCAGGGTAATCCCGGCCGCGGCCGCGCACTGGGCTCCGGCGAAGTGAAGTTCTTCGGCCAGGTACTGCCTACCGCGAAGAAGGTCACCTACAACATTCATATCAAGCGCACCATCAACCGCTCGCTGATCCTGGCCATCGCCGATGGCACCGTCAGCGTCGATGGTCGCGAAATTTACAGTGCCGAAGGCTTGCGCGTCGGTCTGTTCACCTCCACTGACAATTTCTAAGGGTTATCCGCATGCGTCGCGTCGTGATCACCGGTCTGGGCATCGTTTCGTGCCTGGGCAATGACAAAGACACCGTTTCCGCCAACCTGCGTGCTGGCAAAGCGGGCATCCGCTTCAACCCGGCCTATGCAGAAATGGGCCTGCGCAGCCACGTGTCCGGCTCGGTCGACCTGAACCTGGAAGAGCTGATCGATCGCAAGATCTTCCGCTTCATGGGCGATGCCGCAGCCTATGCCTACCTGTCGATGGAGAAGGCAATTGCCGACTCCGGCCTCACCCCGGAGCAGGTGTCCAACCCGCGCACCGGTCTGATCGCCGGCAGCGGTGGCGCCTCGACCCTGAACCAGATGGAAGCCATCGACACCCTGCGCGAAAAGGGCGTCAAGCGTATCGGCCCATACCGCGTCACCCGCACCATGGGTAGCACCGTATCGGCCTGCCTGGCCACGCCGTTCCAGATCAAGGGCGTGAACTTCTCCATTTCCTCGGCCTGCGCCACCAGCGCGCACTGCATCGGCCAGGCGATGGAACAGATCCAGCTGGGCAAGCAGGACATCGTGTTTGCCGGCGGTGGCGAGGAAGAGCACTGGAGCCAGAGCTGCCTGTTCGACGCCATGGGCGCCCTCTCCACCCAGTACAACGAAACCCCGGAAAAAGCCTCGCGCGCCTACGACGCCAAGCGTGACGGTTTCGTCATCGCCGGTGGCGGCGGCATGGTGGTGGTCGAGGAGCTGGAACACGCCCTCAAGCGCGGCGCGAAGATCTACGCCGAAGTAGTCGGCTACGGCGCTACCTCCGACGGCTACGACATGGTCGCACCGAGCGGTGAAGGCGCCATCCGCTGCATGCAGCAGGCCCTGGCCACCGTCGACGCACCGATCGACTACCTGAACACCCACGGCACCTCGACTCCGGTCGGCGACGTGGCGGAAATTCGTGGCGTACGCGCCGTGTTCGGTGACAAGGCTCCGGCCATCAGCTCGACCAAGAGCCTGTCCGGTCACTCCCTGGGCGCCGCAGGCGTACAGGAAGCGATCTACTGCATGCTCATGATGGAAGGCAACTTCATCGCCGGCTCGGCCAACATCGACGAGCTGGACCCGGAAGTGGCCGACCTGCCGATCCTGCGCCAGACCCGCGAGAACGCCGAGCTGAACACCGTGATGAGCAACAGCTTCGGCTTCGGCGGCACCAACGCCACGCTGGTGCTGCAACGCTACAAAGGCTGATTGCTGCGGCAATGAAAACGGCGCCCTTGGGCGCCGTTTTTGTTTGCCCGCGCGCTAGATACGAAAGCGCCCGACCAGGCCACTGAGATCGACGGCCAGACGCGACAGCTCCTGGCTGGCAGCATTGGTCTGGTCAGCTCCCGCTGATGTCTGCAGCGACAGGTCGCGAATGTTCACCAGGTTGCGGTCCACTTCGCGTGCCACTTGCGCCTGCTCTTCCGAAGCGCTGGCGATCACCAGGTTGCGTTCGTTGATCGAGGCGATGGCTACGGCGATTTCATCCAGTGCCACGCCAGCCGAGCGCGCCACATCGAGGGTGGAATGCGCCCGTGTGGTACTGCCTTGCATCGCGCTGACGGCTGCCTCGGTGCCCTGTTGAATGCCACCGATCATCTGCTCGATTTCCTGGGTCGACTGCTGGGTGCGATGCGCCAGCGCGCGCACCTCGTCCGCCACCACGGCAAAGCCACGCCCGGCATCCCCCGCCCGCGCCGCCTCGATGGCGGCATTCAGCGCAAGCAAGTTGGTCTGCTCGGCAATCGAACGAATCACATCGAGCACCTGGCTGATATTGCGCACCTTGCCCGCCAGGCTTTCCACCTGCTCCGAGGTGCTGGTGACGTCGCTGGCCAGGTAGCTGATCGAATCCACCGTCTGCCGCACCTGCTCCCGACCATGCTGAGTGGTGCGGTCCGACTCGCGAGACGCTTCGGATGTACTCACCGCATTGCGCGCCACCTCCTCTACCGCCGCCGTCATCTCATTCACCGCGGTAGCCGCCTGTTCGATCTCGGCGTTCTGCAGGTGCAGACCGCGGGTGGCATCCTCGGTCACCGCATGCAGCTCCTCGGACGCCGAGGCCAACTGGCTGGAGGAGTCGGCGATGCCTCGAATAGTCGCACGCAGACTCTGCTGCATGCGTTGGAGCGATTCCAGCAGCTGCGCCGGCTCATCCTTGCCTTCGATGCGAAACTCGCTGGTCAAATCGCCAGAGGCGACCACCTGAGCCACCTCCACCGCCTGTGTCAGGGGACGGACAATGCTGCGGGTCAGCAGCACGGCCAACGCAATAGTGATCAGCGCGGCGATCACCAGCAGAATCACCACCATCTCCACGGCACTGGTGTATGCCGCATCACTGGATTCAGCGGCAGCCGTCGCCCCCCGCTTGTTCATTTCGGTCAGTTCGTTGAGCGCCTTGGCCATGGCATCGGCGTGCTGGTTGAGCGCGCCGTTGGCAATCGCCACTGCTGCGTCCAGTTCGTCCTGGCGCGAGTGCGCCATGATCCGTTCCTGCTCACCCAGATAATTGTCCTGGGCCTGCTTGAAGCGCTCGTAGGCTGCGCGCTCGTCGGCACTGGAAATCAGCTTCTCGTAGTCGCCACGCGAACCGGTCAGTTCTTCCTTGAGGCTAAGCAGGCGCTGTTCGTTCTGGCTCAGGCTCTGCGCATCACGGTTGATCAACAGGCGCAGAGTGATCGCGCGGATGCGCAGGATCTCCTGGCTCATCTCGTTGAGCGCCTGGATGCTCGGCAACCAGTTGTTGTTCACGTCACTCGACTGCTGATGCATCCGATTCATCTGGCTCAGCGAGAAGCCGCCAAGAATCAGCATCAGCAACGCGAGCATGGCAAAGCCAAGAGCAGCGCGCGGGGCAATTTTCAGGTTGCGCAGGTACATGGCAGGTGTCCTTGACTCGGCAGTAGAACCCTAAGCCAAGCAAAGCCCGACGCTCCACGCCAGCCGCGCATAAAAAAGGCCCGACTGCATGACAGCCGGGCCAAGGTCGATACAACCTTTAACGCACCTGGAAACGTTGCTCGGCCAGCAGCCGGTCACCCTGGAACACCATGAAATGCCACTCGCCGGCCACCACTTCGTAGGGCTCGGTAAACTCGTAAGCCATGACGTCCATCGGCGCGCCAGGCATCAGTTTCTGCACGACTTCGATCTTGTCCTGGCGACGGCCATCGGCACCGACCAGCCCTGGGGTGAGATACAGCAGCGTCAGCGGCGCATCGGTAGCGACCTTGCCAGCCAAGTGGTAGCGCATGCCGAACTTGGTGCCCAGGCGCCCAGGCACCTGGTCGGTCGGCTCAATCGCCTGATTGGCGCGGGTCAGCACGCGCTCACCCGGCTGCGGGTCCTTGATCGGGGCAGTGGCGAATACGCCGTACTCGACCGGTCCTTCGACCTGCACATCGGCCATGGCCAGGCTGGATGCCAGGCCCAGCGCCAGTGCGCTCAGGCTGAACAGTTTCATCTCGCGCTCCTAGATTGGGATGGCGCGAGGCTATGACATGCGAGTTACAACTGTGTGACAGTCAGGCGTCCATCATTGCGGCAGTTTTACTTGCTGCTTGCGCGGCAGTACTGCAAGGAAATTGTCCCGAGCCACCTGACGCGCCACCTTTTCCGGCAGCGCATCGAGGAACGGGTTGAATGCCGTCATGTAGTCGCCCAGGCCCTCGAAACGCCCGACCACATCCGAACCCAGCATGAAGCGCGTTGGATGACGCTCTACCAGCTGCAACCAGGCCTTTTCCGGCTGCCCGTCCTTGTCCAGCAGATAGGGACGCAGCACGCTCCAGGACAGGTCGATATACAGGTTCGGGTAGTCGACCAGCATGCGCTCCAGGGTTGGTAGGAGGAAGTCGAGCTTGTCCTGATGCCTGTGGATTTCCATGCTGGTACCGGCATGGGCCCAGATGAAACGCACATGCGGGTGGTTGCGCAGCGGCTCCTCGACCTCCGCCAGGTACAGCGGATTACGCTCGCGCTTGGAGGTGATGTTGCTGTGCAGCAGCACCGGCAGGTCGTACTCGGCCGCCAGGTGGTAGACCCGCGTCATCGCCTCGTTATTGGCCCGCGGCGTGTCGCCGTAGATCAGCGCTGTGAGGTCATCGTGGCGGGTGAACACCTCGCCCAGGCCCTGCCAGAGGCCGGGATCCATATCGAGCATGCGGCGTATGTGCGCATCGGCATTCTTGTCCACCGGATTGAAGCCACTGAGGAAGGGATGAAAGCGCTCGCGCTGCTCGGCCGGCAGGCGTTTCAGTGCATCGGCCACCAGCACGTCGGTGGCGCTGTACCAATAGGCACCGGCATCGTCCCCGGCGTAGTAGCGCGGCCGTTTGGGTTCATCCTCGTGCCATTTCTTCACCACCGGAATGCCGGTGATCAACGCATGGTCGATGCGCCCGGCGGCCATGGCCTCGAGCAAGGGCGTCATGCCGTCGCTCTCCTGGAAGAAATCCACGTAATGCAGGTGGGCATCGCTGTAGTGGTAATCGCGAGCGAGCACGGGGCACGCCAGCAGGCTCAAGGCTGCGGCCAGCAGCAGGCGATGTCGGGGCAAGGGCGTTCCTCCTGAAGGTCCTGGCAAAGGTAGACCAACCTGGCAGGCGCGAGGTTCACTGGCGCAGTGCCAGCACAACGGCCATCATGCTCGGTAGCCCCGAAACGAGCCTGCCTATGCGCCGTCTGCTGCCCCTGCTCACCCTGCTCTGCTGCCTGCCCCTGCAAGCTGGCGAGTTACTCACCTACCCACGCCACTCCGAGGGGGAAAACCCCGAGGCCTATGTCGTCGAACTGCTGCGCCAGGCGCTCGACAAGAGCGGCGCCGGTCACCGCCTGCAGGCCTCGGACAAGCCCATGCCACAAAGCCGCGCACAGCTCTCCCTGGAGCAGAACGACGGCCACCTGCAAGTCATGTGGACCATGACCACCCGCGAGCGCGAACAGAATCTGCTGCCGGTACGCATCCCCATTTACAAGGGTTTGATCGGCTGGCGCGTGGCCCTGGTCCGCGAAGAGGACCGCAACTGGCTGGCCTCGGTGCGCAACCTGGCCCAGCTCAAGCCCATGCGCATCGGCCAGCGCGCGGACTGGCCCGACACCCACATCCTGCGCAGCAATGGCCTGCAGGTGATCACCAGCCAGAGCTACGACAGCCTGTTTCGCATGCTCGACGCCGGACGTTTCGACCTGTTCCCGCGCGAAGTGGTGGTGGCCCATGACGAACAGCAACGCGCCAGCGCGGCCGGGCTCAAGCTGGTGGTGGACTCGCATATCGTCCTCCACTACCCCTCCGCCTTCTATTTCTTCACCTCGCGCGCCCGCGCCGACCTCGCTGCCGATCTGCAGCGCGGCCTGGAGACCATGATTGCCGATGGCAGCTTCGACCACCTGTTCGAGCAGTATCACGGCGATGACCTGCGTCAGGCCCGGCTCGACCAGCGCCAGGTGATCGAACTGCAGAACCCGGATCTACCGGAACAGACGCCGTTCGAGCGCAGCGAGCTGTGGTACCACCCCGACGCCCCCAAATAGCGCCAGTCAGCACGCGACGCACTGGTCCGACGCACCTGCCGAGTCATTCTTACGGCGCCAGCGGCATGACGCGCCGACATCGATGATGGCACTGTGCTTGCACTGCTCCCTGCAGACTATCAAGGGAGTTCCATCATGCTGCAGTTGCTGCGCACCAATGCCCGCCGCGCCGAGAACGAAGAGGCGCTCAGCGCCCTGTTCAACCAGCACGACCTGACCACTCGCCTGCCCGAACAGCAAGCCTGGATGGGCCGCCTGAACCGCTTCAGCGATGGCCTGCACCAGCGCATCCGCACCAGCCTCGGCGCCGCCGTCGGGATCGCCTCGCACGCCCCGCAACTGGCCGATATCGCCAGCGCCAACCAGGAAAGCGGGCAGAGCCTGGCGCAATCCTCGGAGCTGATCGCCAGCGCCAGCGAGCAGGTCACCACCACCCTGGATGTCGAACTGGTACCCGGCGCCGCCGAAGTCGCCCGCCTGTCCGGCGAGGTCGCCAGCACCTTGCGCCAATGCCAGCAGAGCGGCCAGGACGTGCTCAACCAGGTCGAAGCCATCGGTGCCTGCGAGGCCGAGCTGGGCAAGGTGATCGGCAACCTGGCCGGGCAACTGGAAGAGGTCAGCAAGGTCATCGGCGTGATCGCCAGCATCTCCCAGCAAACCAATTTGCTCGCGCTCAACGCCGCCATCGAGGCCGCCCGCGCCGGCGAGCACGGCCGCGGCTTTGCCGTGGTCGCCGAAGAGGTCCGGCGCCTGGCCGGCCATACCACCGAATCCACCGGCCAGGTCAGCCAGATCATCGAGCGTTTCCGTGACGGCATGGCCCAGCTCGGCAGTGCCGGTGAACGCATGCACCAGGCCGTGGAAGACGGCCGCGACGGCATGCTGCAGGTCGGCGCCGGTCTGGACAGCACGCGCCAGGCCATGGACCTGCTCGACGAGCGCGTCGGCCACATCGCCACCGGCACCGAGCAGATCGGCCAGGCCGTGCGCTCGATCAATGGTGACGTGCAGCAGATTGCCCAGGTCGCCGGCGACCTGCTCGGCAAGGCCGGCCAGGTGCTACGCCACAGCCAGGCCGTGCGCGAGGATGGTGACCGCCTGCTGCAAGGCCTCGGCGGCTTCCGCCTGGAGCTGCATCGTGCGGTGCAGAGCGGTGTCGAGCAACTGGCCAGCCAGTCGGCGCTCCGTGGCGACCTCGCCGGTGCCGAACGCCTGCTCAGCGAGACGCTGCGCCGCGATGCGCGTTTCGAGCTGTTCTACCTGGTCGACAGCAACGGCGTGCAGCTCTCGGAAAACATCTTCGCCAGCGACGTACCGCACCAGGACACGGCCTCCTGCCGCGGCCGCAACTGGAGCCAGCGCCCCTGGTTCCGCGCGGCGGCCGATGACCTGCGCAGCCACATCACCCCGGTCTACCGCTCTTCGGCCACCGACGACTTCTGCTTCACCGTGTCGGTGCCGATCCTCGGCCAGGATGGCCGTTTGCAGCGCGTGCTTGGCGCGGATGTGCGCCTGTCCGTACTGGTCTGAGACAGGGCTCCTGGGCTAGGCTGGGTCACCCAGCCTAGCGAGGAAGCACCATGATCCGTATCAGCACTGAAAGCGGCATGCGCCACAGCATCGAAATCGGCGACCACCTGCTGCACACCGATGTCCCCGTCGAATACGGCGGCAATGCCTCCGGTCCGGAACCGCACGACCTGTTCGATGCCGCCCTTGGTGCCTGCAAGGCGCTGACCCTGATGCTCTACGCCAAGCAGAAAGGCCTGCCGCTGGAAGGCCTCGACGTACGCGTCAACCGCGACGACAGCGAGGAGCGCCAGGGCATCTATCGCCTGGCCGTGGAGCTGGACCTACATGGCGCGCTGGACGATGCCCAGCGCGAACAGCTGCTGCGCGTGGCCGATCGCTGTCCCGTGCAAAAGCTGATTACCAGCGCCGACGTGCAGATCAGCACCCGCCTGGGCGATGCCTGAACATGAGCGGCCTGCTGCTGATCCAACCGCGTCTGGAAGACATCGCCGGCCAGCCGATCCTGCGCCCGCTGCCGTCGGCCAAGTGCCGCAGCGTCGGGCCGTTCGTGTTCTTCGATCACATGCTGGAACAGGCCTACCCGGCCGACAGCGGGATGAACATCAACCAGCACCCGCACATCGGTCTGTCCACCCTCACCTACCTGTTCGAAGGCGCGCTGCAGCACAAGGACAGCCTCGGCTCCGACCAACTGGTACAAGCCGGCGATGTCAGCTGGATGACGGCCGGGCGTGCCGTCGCCCATGTCGAACGCACGCCGGCACCGCTCTGGCAGCAAGCCACGCGCCTGCACGGCCTGCAGGTGTGGCTGGCGCTGCCACTGGCAGAGGAACAGGGTGAGCCCAGTTACAGCCACCACCCGGCGGCCAGCCTGCCACGCAGTGAAGCCATGGGCGTGGCGATCACCCTGATCGCCGGCAATGGCTTCTGCCTGCAATCGCCGGTGCCAGTGCGCTCGCCTACCGTCTACGCCGAGTTGAAGCTGCAGGCTGGCGCCAGCCTGATGATTCCCGCCGAACACCGCGAGCGCGCGCTGTACCTGATCGAAGGTGAAGCCACGCTGGAAGCAGACGACCTGCCACTACAAGGGCTGGCAGTGCTGCCCGAAGGCGAGGCGCTAACCCTCAGCGCCAGCAGTGAATGTCACCTGGTACTGATAGGCGGCGAACCGCTGGGACCGCGACGGATGTTCTGGAACTTCGTGGCCAGCGACCCAGCGCTGCTGGAACAAGCCAAGCAGCGCTGGCAGGCCGGTGACTGGCCGCAGGTGCCGGGCGAAAAGGCGCGGATC
The DNA here is from genome assembly GCA_037994305.1 of Pseudomonas sp. Classification (GTDB taxonomy): domain Bacteria; phylum Pseudomonadota; class Gammaproteobacteria; order Pseudomonadales; family Pseudomonadaceae; genus Aquipseudomonas. Next base: position 27,948 of record JBBNAI010000263.1, read on the forward strand.
GAATTGCCAGGCAGACCGTAGGGTGGATGACGCTCTGCTCATCCACCAATGACCCCGCTCGGTGGATCGGTGAAGCCTGATCCACCCTACATCGATGCTTCCCACGCAGAGCATGGGACCCTCTAGCCAGAGCGAATATCAGGCAAACACCTCGTCGAGCAGGTCATACATCGCCGCAAAAGCACGGCGGGACACCTTGGCGTCGTACTGCATCTTGCCGGGGATGTTGGCCTGCGGATCGGTGAACGAATGCACTGCGCGGCCATAGCTGATCAACTGCCAGTCGACACCGGCCGCGCCCATTTCCTCGGCAAACTCGGTCAGCTGCGTACGCGGCACGAACGGATCGGCGGCGCCATCGAGCACCAGCACGGAACCCTGGATGTTCTGTGCTTCAGCCGGATTGGCACTGTCCAGCGTGCCGTGGAAGGACACCGCCGCCTGCAGCGCCGCACCGGCACGGGCCAGCTCCAGCGCGCAATGGCCACCGAAGCAGAAACCGAATACCGCCAGGCGGCTGCTATCCAGCGGCGTACCGGGTTGCGCCTTGAGGCTGTCGAGGGCGGCCTGCAAGCGCTGGCGCAGGGCGGGCTTGCCCTTCACCGTCATCATCGCCGCGCCGGCTTCATCCATTCCCTGCGGACGCAGCTCGGCACCATAGACATCCGCCACCAGCACCACATAGCCACGCGCCGCCACCTGCTGGGCGATCTCGATGGCCCCGGCGGATACCCCCATCCAGTTCGGTGCCATCAGCAGGCCGGGCCGCGGGGTCGAGTGGGACTCGTCGTACAGCAACTGGCTGGCGAAGGTCTGGCCGTCGATTTCGTAGCGCACGGTCAGGTTGACGATAGCGTTCATGGCATCTCCTTTAGGTCGAGGGAACACAGCGCTCAGCGGCCCCAGCCGCCAGGCAAGACACGTTCAGTCCTGTAGGGTAGCGGCCTCCTGCTCTGCCAACCCACGGATGTAAGCGGCAAAGCCAGGGTCTTCACCGCGCAGCAGGTGTGGCAGGCGCTCGCGGAAGTCTTCGCGCCGGCTCCACTCACGCATGTAGTCCTCCCAGGAGTGCCAGCGCCGACGCTTCTTGGCGTCCATGTCGTCTTCGTAGACCAGCAGATAGGCGCGCTCGAACAGCGAGATGAGCATGTCGAAAATGACCCACATGCGCTCGCGCTGCTCGTCACTCAGGTCCGGGGTCGCGGCCTGGCTGCGCAGGCGCAGATCGGGATTGGCCAGCACCACTTCGAGGAAGTCGATATAGGCGTCGGAAATTTGCTGCCAGATGGCCTCTTCCTCGTTCTCGCGCTCCTTGCGTTGCTCGAAGAGAAACACCCCGAGGGCGAATGGCAGCGCCACCACGGTGACGATATAAGACAGCAGTTCCCAGGTTTGCAGCGTCATGACAGTTCCAGCACGGCCAGCTCGACAAGGTGCTTATTAGAACCTGTTCACTCGTGCTCGGCCCAGCGCTGCTTGATCACCAGAATCTCCGGCATGCAACCGAGGAACACCTCCACCAGCTGCGGATCGAAGTGCTTGCCGCTTTCCCGGCGCAGCAGGCTGAGGGTGTCCTCCACCGACCAGGCCGCCTTGTACGGGCGTACGCTGGTCAGCGCGTCGAATACGTCGGCGATCGCGACGATGCGTCCTTCCAGGGGGATTTCCTCGCCCTTGAGGCCGTTCGGGTAGCCGCTTCCATCCCACTTCTCGTGGTGCGTCAGGGCGATGCTGCGGGCCATGCGCAGCAGGCCGGATTCGTGCTCGCCGATGATCTCGGCGCCGATCTGCGCATGGCTGCGCATCACCCGCCACTCGGCGTCGTCGAGCTTGCCGTTCTTCTGCAGGATGGCATCAGGAATACCTATCTTGCCTACGTCGTGCATCGGTGCCGCGTTGAGCAGATCGTCGGCGGCCAGCTCGCTGAAACCCACGGCCAGGGCCAGCACCCGCGAGTAATGGCTCATGCGGATCACATGCAGGCCGGTTTCGTTGTCCTTGTACTCGGCCGCCAGGCCAAGACGCTGGACGATCTGCAGGCGGGTCTGCTTGAGCTCATCGACCCGCACCAGCGACAGGTGGGTACGCACCCGCGCCCGCACGATGGGTGGGCTGACCGGCTTGGTGATGTAGTCCACCGCACCAACCTCGAAACCGCGTGCCTCGTCGTCGACATCGGCCAGGGCGGTGACGAAGATCACCGGGATCGCCAGCGTGTCAGCAGCCTGCTTGAGACGCGTGCAAACCTCGTAGCCGGTCATGCCCGGCATCATCACGTCGAGCAGGATCAGGTCCGGCCGTTCGCGCGCCGCCAGCTCCAGGGCCTTGTCGCCGTCCTTGGCGAAGAACAGACGGTAGTCGTCCTGAAGAATCTGCCGCAGCACCTGCAGGTTGGTTGGCTCATCGTCGACCAGCAGGAGTTTGGGGCGTGTATCCACGGGTTCAGTCATTGCCTGGGGCTCCGGACTGCTGCTCAAGGCTGCCGAGCAACTCGGCAAGCAAGGCATCGGCACGTTCGAAATCGAAATTGTTGATCGCCGCCTCCAGGGCCTGAGCTGACTTGGCGGGCAGCGTGTCGAGCAGCTGTTGCAGGGCCTGCTCAGCCAGCTCGCCATGCTGCAAGGCCTTGCGCGACTGCTCGATCAACGGCCGCAACTGTTGCAGTTCTACTGCGCGGGCGGCGGGCTTGTCCACTACCTCCGTCAGATCCGGCAGCTCGGCTGGCAGGTCGGCCAGAGCCTGGCCAAGTGCCGCTAGCAGTTCCTCAGTCGAGGCTGGCACCGCCCCCTTTAGGGCATGTTCCAGCTGCCCGGCCAGGCGGCTCAGTGGCAGCAGCGCGAGGTTGGCCGCCGCGCCGCGCACCCGGTGGGTCAGCTCGATAGCCGCAGCCTGCTCGCCAGTGTGCAGCAACTCGGCGATACGCACGCTGGCCTCGCTATGCTCGAGCAGGAAGCGGCGGATGGCGGCCAGCAATGCCGCATCACTCCCCCAGAGGGTGGCACCGCGTGCCCAGTCGATGGCCGCTGGCAACTCATCCGCCTGCGGTGCAAGTGCTGCAACAGGCCGTGGAGCCAGGCCAAGCACGGCAGCGATCTCGGCCAGCAGCTTGTCCATCTCCAGCGGCTTGGAGGCAAAGCCGTCCATGCCGGCCTCACGGGCCGCGCGGCGATCCTGCTCCAGCACACTGGCAGTCAGGGCGATGATCGGCGTCGGTTCCAGGCCGTTGACCTGCTCGTGCCGACGAATCCGCCGGGTAGCTTCCAGGCCATCCACGCGCGGCATCTGTACATCCATCAGCAGCAGGTCGAAACGCTCGGCCTGGAAAGCCGTCAGCACTTCCTCGCCATCGTAGGCGGTGACTACGCTATGCCCCAGGCGACTGAGGATCAGGCTGAGCAACTCGATGTTCTGCGGCACATCATCGGCAGCGAGGATGCGCAGTGGCGGCAGATTGAAGCCACCGGCGCTCGGCTCATGGGAGGTGGCCTCGCCCGCGGGCAGGCTCAGGTGGACATGGAAGGTCGTGCCCTCGCCCAGCTGGCTTTCGACCTCGATCCGCCCGCCCATCAGCTCAGTCAATTGCCGCGCGATGGTAGTACCCAGCCCGGTGCCACCAAAGCGCCGGCTCATCGAGGCATCGGCCTGGGCGAACGGATCGAAGATGCGCTGCAGACGATCGGCAGCGATGCCGATGCCGCTGTCACGCACGGCAAAATGCAGCTCGTCGCCCGGCCCCGCACGCAGTTCCAGGCGCACCCAGCCGTGTTCGGTGAACTTCACCGCATTGCCCACCAGGTTGGTCAGCACCTGCTGGATGCGCAGCGAATCGCCCTTGAAGTACACCCCCAGTTCATCCGGGTAATCCAGCTCCAGGGTCAGGCCTTTGGCTTCGGCGCTCAGGCGCAGCGAGTCGCAGATCTGCTGACACAGCTCGCGCAGGGAAAAGTCCACACACTCCAGCTCCACCGCACCGCGTTCCAGCTTGGCGGTATCGAGGATGCCATTGAGCAGCCCCAGCAGCGAGCGAGCGGCTTGGCGCACGGTGCCCAGGTGACGGCGCTGCTGGTTGTCCAGCGAGCCGCCGAGCAGCAGTTCGGTGAAACCGATGATGGCGTTCATCGGTGTGCGAATCTCGTGGCTCATGTTGGCCAGGAAGGTGGTCTTGGCCGCGGCCGCCTGCTCGGCGATTTCCTTGGACTGGCGCAGCGCCTCTTCCATCTCGCGGCGCTGGCTGAGGTCAGTGGCGAACTTGATCACCTTGAACGGCTTGCCGTCGGCATCGAAGATCGGGTTGTAGGAGGCCTGAATCCACACCTCGCGCCCGCCCTTGCCCAGGCGCAGGTATTCGCCGGCATCCAGCTCGCCACACCCCAGGTTCGTCCAGAAGGCTGCGTATTCGGGGCTCTCGACATAGCCCTGCTCGCAGAATATGCGGTGATGCTGGCCCTGGATTTCTGCCAGCTGGTAGCCCATCAGGTCGAGGAAGTTCTGGTTGGCATCGAGGATATTGCCCTGCAGGTCGAACTCGACCACCACCAGGGCGCGGCGGATGGCCGTCACGGTACTTTCGAACTCGGCGTTGCGCAGTTTGTTCTCGGTGATATCGAGCAGTACGCCGTCAATCCACTTGGGCTCGCCGTACTCGTCGAGCACCGCACTGCCACTTTCCCAGATCCAGTGCTCCTTGCCCTGGCGGTCATAGAGACGGTACTCGACGGTGTAGTTGTGGCCCTGGCTGATCGCCGCCAGCACCTCATCGGCCACCCGATGGAAATCCTCGAGGTGGTACAGCTCATTGATCGACTTGCGCTGGCTCATGAAGTCGTCGGCCGTCCAGCCTGTCAGCGTCTCCACCGCATCGCTGATGAACAGCATGGTCCAGTTGTCGTCCAGCAGGCAGCGGAACGACACGCCCGGGATATTGCCGATCAGCGAACGGTACTGCTGCTCACTCTCGCGCAGGGCCTGCTCCATGCTCTTGCGTGCGCTGATATCGCTGATGAAGCCGACATACAGGGTCCGGTTTGGCAGGCTGGCCAGGCCGATGGCCAGACGAATCGGCAGCAGGCTGCCGTCCTTGAGCCGCGCCTCTACCTCACGGCTGCCCCCGATGATGTCGCTCATGCCCTCGCTCATCACCTTGGGCAGGTAATCCAGAGCGCCCTGGTGGTAGCTCTCGGGGATCAGCGTATTGATGTGCTGGCCGATCAACTCCTGCTTGCTCCAGCCATACAGGCGTTCGGCTGCAGCGTTGAGCCCTTCGATCACACCCCGGTCATCGATGATGACGATGCCATCCACCGCCGTTTCCAGGATCGCGCGCAGACGCGACTCGCTGCCCTGCATCTGCCGGTACAGCTGGCGGTAACGCAGAAAACCGTTGGCGGCGGCGACAAAGATGGTCAGCGACACGGTGGTCAGGGCCACGGCCAGGGCAATGAATACGCTGTCCGCGTTGCTTTGCTGGTCCAGCGGCTCGACGTTGCCGATAAAGCGCGCCGCCGCCATACCGGTGTAGTGCATGCCGGCGATGGCCAGCCCCATGACCACGCCGCTGGCGAGAATCGCTCGACCGCTGGAGATCCGCCCGCGCAGGCCGAAGCGCACCCACAGGGCAAGAATCGCCAGCACCACCGCAACCACGATGGACAGGGCAAACCAATAGGGGTCATAGCGCAGCAACGGCGCCATTTCCATGGCTGCCATGCCGCTGTAGTGCATGGCCCCGATACCGGCGCCGACCAGCACACCGCTGGTGATCAACTGGCTGGTGGTGATGCTGCGCCGCGCCAGCAACTGCAGAGCCACCCAGGAGGCGAAGAAGCTCGGCAGCAGCGAGAGCAGCGTGAGCCCGGGTGCGTAGTCGACCCGCGCACACAGCTGAAAGGCCAGCATGCCGATGAAGTGCATCGACCAGACGCCGCCGCCCAGCGCCAGCGAGCCGGTACCCAGGGCCACCTGGCGGTACAGGCGGTTCTCGCTCAGGCGTGCCATGCCCGCTACCTGCAAGGCCATGCCGGAGGCAAACACCGCAATCAGCAGCGACAGCGCCACCAACCAGGGGTTGTGGCTGCCGTACAGGTACAGGTTGGGGTCACTGGGATCGATGAACAGGCTGGTCAGATAGGACATACGAACTCTGGCTGGCGGCCCTGAAACGGCGGTGGATCATGGAAGTTAAACAGGTATTGCGAAGATGACACCCGGCCATTAAATAGCCATCACTGCTCTAGCTCCAGCGTTATTCGTCAGGTGGTCGGCACCCTGGCACTTTCCTTTAGCCATGAAAAAACCCGCCGAAGCGGGCTTTTTCACTTACAGCAGCGGTCAGGCAGACAGCTCGACCAACAGCTTGTTCAGGCGGCGCACATAGGCAGCCGGGTCCTTCAGGCTGTCGCCAGCGGCCAGGGCCGCCTGGTCGAAGAGGATGTGCGACAGCTCGCCGAAGCGCTCTTCGTCCGGCTCGCCGTCGAGTTTCTCGATCAGCGGGTGGGCCGGGTTGAACTCGAAGATCGGCTTGGACTCTGGCACTTTCTGCCCGCTGGCTTCGAGGATCTGGCGCATCTGCAGGCCGAGGTCCTGTTCGCCGATGGCCAGGATCGCCGGCGAGTCGGTCAGGCGGTGCGACACGCGCACTTCCGCGACTTCATCACCCAGCGCCGCTTTTAGGCGCTCGACCAGCCCTTCCTTGGCCTTGGAGACTTCTTCCTGGGCCTTCTTGTCCTCTTCCGAGTCCAGCTTGCCGAGGTCGAGGTCACCGCGCGCCACGTCAACAAAGCCCTTGCCGTCGAAGTCGCTGAGGTAGCTCATCAGCCACTCGTCGATACGGTCGGTGAGCAGCAGCACTTCGATGCCTTTCTTGCGGAACACTTCCAGGTGCGGGCTGTTGCGCACTTGCGCGTAGCTCTCGCCGGTGAGGAAGTAGATCTTGTCCTGGCCTTCCTTGACCCGCGCCAGGTAGTCGGCAAGGCCCACAGACTGCTCGCCGGACTCGTCGCTGGTGGAGGCAAAGCGCAGCAGCGTGGCGATCTTCTCCTTGTTGGCGAAGTCTTCCGCCGGACCTTCCTTGAGCACCTGGCCGAAGTTCTTCCAGAAGCCCTTGTATTGCTCGGGTTCGTTTTTCGCCAGTTTCTCCAGCATGTCCAGCACGCGCTTGGTCAGCGCCGACTTCATCGAGTCGATGACCGGGCCGGACTGGAGGATTTCACGGGAGACGTTCAGCGACAGGTCGTTGGAGTCGACCACGCCCTTGATGAAGCGCAGGTACAGCGGCAGGAACTGGTCCGCCTGGTCCATGATGAACACGCGCTGCACATACAGCTTGAGGCCGCGCGGGGCTTCGCGCTGGTACAGGTCGAACGGCGCGCGGGCCGGCACGTAGAGCAGCGAGCTGTATTCCAGCTTGCCCTCGACCTTGTTGTGGCTCCAGCTCAGCGGGTTCTCGTAATCGTGGGCGACGTGCTTGTAGAACTCCTGGTATTCCTCGTCCTTGATCTCGGTACGCGGACGGGTCCACAGGGCGCTGGCGCGGTTGATGGTTTCCCACTCGACCTCGGCCGGCTGTTCTTCGCCCTGGGCTTCCTTCGGCAGCTCGATCGGCAAGGCAATGTGATCGGAGTATTTCTTGATCACATTGCGCAGGCGCCAGCCATCGGCGAACTCTTCCTCACCGCTCTTCAGGTGCAGGACGATGCGGGTGCCACGCTCGGCTTTCTCGACGCCGGCGATGTCGAACTCGCCCTCGCCCTTGGACGACCAATGCACACCTTCGCTGGCCGCAGTACCGGCGCGACGGCTATACACATCGACCTTGTCGGCAACGATGAAGGCCGAGTAGAAGCCCACACCGAACTGACCGATCAGGTGCGAATCCTTCTTCTGGTCGCCGGTGAGGTTCTTCATGAAGTCGGCGGTGCCGGACTTGGCGATGGTGCCGAGGTGAGCGATCACTTCCTCGCGGTTCATGCCGATGCCGTTGTCGTCGAGGGTGACGGTCTTGGCATCCTTGTCAAAGCTGACGCGGATGCGCAGGTCGGCGCCACCTTCGAGCAGTTCTGGCTGGGCCAGCGCCTCGAAACGCAGCTTGTCGGCAGCATCCGACGCGTTGGAAATCAGCTCCCGCAGGAAGATTTCCTTGTTCGAATACAGCGAATGGATCATCAGGTGTAGCAGTTGCTTCACCTCGGTCTGGAAGCCCAGGGTTTCTTTTTGAGTTTCCACACTCATGGTCGTCTAACTCCACATGCAGGACAGGCCGCAAACGCGGCGGATGTCATGCAGATGGGGGCTTCGTTTGGGATTTCAAGTGCTTGCGGGTCAGCCTTGAGTCGGCTGAGCGGGTCGGGGCGACCTGCGCTTCGGGGCCCGACGGCCCACTACCGGGAGCCCCGCAGGCGCGGGACTCCCCTTGTGCTCACGGCTCGAGCAGTTCGACCTTGAGGATATCGTCCAGCGGCAGGTTGAAATTGACCTGACCGTTGCCGCCATGTTGCTGGCTGAGCAGGATGTTGCCAGTGCTGTCGAGCCCGGCGAAACGCCCTTCGGCGACCCCGCCACTGGACTTGGTCACGCGCATGCTGAGGTTGCGGTACTGCTCCGGGCTGCGCTGCAGACGCAGCAGGGAGAAATGCTGGCGACGGTCGACGACCGGTTTGCTCGTTGCCACCGATCTGGCGCTGGCAACCGGTGCGGCCACCACCGGCTTGTCGAGCGTCGGCAACGCCGGATAGCGATCCCCTTCCACCTGCCAACCGCGCGGGCCTTTGAACAGCACCAAAGCCAGCTGCTGCGACTGGCCATTGATGCGCGCTTCGATATCCAGCGGCACACGGGTGGTCGGGAAGGTGATGTCCGGCAATTCGGCGACCTGCACCACACGGCTGCTGAAACGCCGCTGCAGGTAATCGTCGACCACCCGCGCCAGGGTTTCCCGCGAGTCGAAGGCATTGTCCAGGCGGCCATCGTGGTAGCGCAGGCGATCGCTGAACAGCTCCAGGCTGCCACTCAGGGTGGTCTTGAACGCTGGCGGCAACACCAGATGGAAATCACCCTGCAGCTTGTTCGGCGGTAGCGCCTGCAGGGCCAGGTGCAGGGTGTAGCCCTTGCTCAGGCGACGCGCCTCGGGCAGATCCTGTTCAGGCAACAGCCAGCTGACTTCGACTTCCGGTTGCGGGCCGCTATCGGACGGCAGCACATCCAGCACAATCGGCGCTTTCATGTCCTTGGGCAGGCGAATCTTCACCTCGCGCCGGGCAAAGAAGTCCTCGCCTTCACGCAGGCTGAGCACGCCGTCGATCAGCTCGGCGTGCTGCGGTTTGAAGGGCTGACCGTTGAGTTCGCCGTTCAGGCGAATATTCAGTTCGGCTGGCGCCAGTTGATCGGCCTTGAGCCACTTGAGGCTGAGGATCGCCTCCAGGCGCGCAGCATCCTGGCTAGCCATCAGCGTCAACCCGACCACCAGCGGAATGAAGCCCAGTGCGCTCAGCGCAACGGCCTTGCGCGCGGTGCGCCAGTGGCGCACCACATAGATCAGGGTGATCGGTGGGATCAAACAGCCCCAGCCCCACAGCAAGCTGGTGCCGAACGCCCGCATCACCAGCCAGACCAGACCGACCAGGATCAGCAGTACCCCGCCGAGGATCAGCAATGCATCCATCGAGAATTCCTTGTTGTTTTATTGGACGCAGGTTTGGCAATCCCAGAGAAAAGGCTCTCAGGGCTCATCGACCTTGAAATGCGCCCGTGCCGTGGCAATAGGCTCGGTCTGGCTGGTCTGCCAGGCGGTGATCGCCACGTTGGCGACCCGCCGTCCCTGGCGCCAGACCTGGCACTGAACGAAGGTGTCACGATAATGGCCGGCGCGTAGGTAATCTATCGAGAAGTCGATGATTTTCGGCAAATGTGGAATGCCCATGAACATCAGCAGATGCAGCATCGCCGCATGTTCCATGAAGCCGGCAATCACCCCGCCGTGCAGCGCCGGCAAGGTCGGATTGCCGATGTTGTCCTTGTTAGCCGGCAGGCGGAAAACCATATCATCGCCCAGGCGCAGGCATTCGATGCCGATCAGCTTGGCGTAGGGAATCAGGCTCAGCAGCGTGTCGTAGTCGTTCTTCTCGTGGGCTTCACGCACCAGCGCATTGAGGTTGAGAGCAGTCATTGCGCGACCTCCGGCTTCTTCGCCACATCGAGCTTCGGCGCCCCCTTGCCCATGCGCATAAAGGCACCCACGACATGGGCGATCGGCTCGTCCGGGCTGTCCTGGTAGGCATAGCCGCGGGTGAAGATCACATTCTCGGTCACCCGGTAGCACTCGGCGAAGCCGTAGACATCCTTGTGCGGCTCGGCGGGGCGCATGTAGTCGATGCGCAAGTCCAGCGTCGGGCAGATCTCGAACTCGGGCAGTACGCAGACCGTGGAAATACCACAGGTGGTGTCCATCAGCGTGGTGATGGCACCACCGTGAATCACCCCGGTTTCCGGGTTGCCGATGATTTGCGTGCTGTAGGGCAGGCGCAGGGTCAGCCCTGCCGCGCGGGCCTCATGCACCGCGATACCCAGTACCTGGCAGTGGCGAAGGGCAGACAGGAAGCGCCGGGCGCGCTCCTCAAGAATGTTATCGCTCATCGTCGATGACCTCATGGCGACTGCGGAAAAGCCCAGGATGATACCTGCGCGGAGTAAAACTCACTGAACTAATGCCGCGGGGCATGTCTCGAAAAACTGTTGGCCATTTTTCCAAGGAGAACGACCCCATGCAAAAATCTCTCGCTTACGCACTCATGCTGGCTGCCACGCTAGGCCTTGCCGCCTGTGACAAACCGTCCGAGGACAAAGCCGAAGAAGCGCGCGAGGCGCAATCCGAAGCGCAGGACTCGATGAACGAGGCCGCCGAGCACAGTAACGAAGCCGCGCAGAAAGCCGGCGAGGCTGCCGAGGAACGCGCCAAGGAGAATGCCGACGACGTGCCGGCCGTACCCACCGCGCCGGTACCGCCACCACCACCAGCCAATCAGCAACAATAATCCGTTGCGCGCAGCCTGTGCTCATGCCGCAGGCTGCGCCTCCACCACCGGCCGACACCCTGCGCCGCATTTGCTGACGCGCGTCTTTGGAACTTCCTGCACCTCTCCCCGCTCCTATGGGTACGGATATTCATCCGCATCACCTGGAGATTCAATCGTGCAAAAATCGCTGACCTACGCCCTGATCCTTGCCGCCACCCTTGGCCTGGCTGCTTGCGAGAAGACGCCGGAAGACAAGATGGATGCCGCCAAGGAAAACGTGTCCGAAGCCATGGAGTCCCTCGGCGACGCCGCCAAGGACACCGGTGATGCGATCGAGCAGAAAGCTGATCAGGTCACCGGCCACGAACCCACTGCTGGCGAGAAGATGGAAGACGCTGCCGACAATGCCGCCGACGCCATCAAAGACGCCGGGGACGAGGCCAAGGACGCCGTCGACAACTAATCCGAACCGCTACAGCACGAGGCCCGCATTTTGCGGGCCTCGTCGTTTTTACACGCTGACGATCAGCCAGCGCAGTGCCGGGCTGAGCATCAGCAGCAGGCAGCACAGCAGGCCGACCACCCAGACCAGCGAACGCGGCGTAGCCAGGTCACGCCAGTAAAAAACCAGATACAGCACGCGGGTGACGATGTAGAGGATCGCCAGCAGATCGACCCACCAGCCGAACACCTCGGTGGTGTGGGCCATCAGCACCCCGGCGGCGAACAGCGGGAACATCTCGATGCTGTTGAGATGAGCCGCATGGGCGCGAGCGCCCAGGCCGGTCAGGCGCGCCTGCTGCTCGCGCGGATGGTGATTGTCGTAACCACCGGACTCAGCATTCATGGCCTTGGCCACCGGCAGTTTGGCGAGATAGATCAACAAGGCAGCAATAAACACGCACCAGAACGGGATACTCATTGTTTGCTCTCCTTCGGCAGCTCCGCCGCCTGAGTGGGGTGTACACCTTCACCTTTAGCACATCGCGCCCAACAGCCACGACAACAGTTATCAGCGGCGCCGATAACTCTTGTTGCCGGCCGGCGTCAGGCAGTACTGGCCACCGCGCGGGCCAGTGCACAGCACACCGCCACCGCACGGGCACTCACCAGCGCCCTGCAATTGCAGGGGCGCACTTGCAGCACTGCCGGAGCAGTTCTTTTTAGAACCACTGATCGAGCCATCGTTGCAGACAAATAACGCCCCATCGCACCGGGCGATTCCACCCTTGCTGCCTGAACAGGGTTGATTGCCCGCCAGCGCCGGCCCACACAGCCCTAGCAGCAATATGGCCGTCAGCAGGCGCCGATAACTCACGCAGGGTACCAGCGCGGCGTATACACCCACTCGCCGCCATCGGCGCGTGGCATGCGCCGGGTGGTCGAAGAGCCGATGATCACCAGGGTACGCATGTCCACCTGCTCTGGCGTCAGCTCGCCCAGGGTCAGCACACGCAGGCTTTCCGCTGGCCGGCCAATATCACGACCGAGCACCACCAGGGTCTGTGGCGTGCGGTGCTGACGGACGATCTCCAGCGCGCGCCCGAGCTGCCAGGGCCGCGCCCGGGAGATCGGGTTGTAGAAGGCCATCGCCAGATCGGCGGCGGCGGCATGATCCAGGCGGTTCTCGATCACCGCCCAGGGCTTGAGGTTGTTCGACAGCGACAGCAGGCAGAAGTCATGCCCCAGCGGGGCACCGGCCTTGGCGGCGGTCGCCAAGGCGGCGGAAACCCCCGGCAGCACGTCCAGTTCGACGCTGTGCCAAGCCTCATCGCTCGAGCCTTCCAGCGCCTCCAGCACGGCGGCGGCCATGGCGAACACACCAGGATCGCCAGACGACACCACCACCACGCGCCGTCCTTGGGCCGCCAGCTCAAAGGCATGGGCCGCGCGCTGCAGTTCCTCGCGGTTGTCGCTGCAATGCAGCACCTGTTCCGCACGGAACGGGCCCGCCATGTTCACGTAGGTTTCGTAGCCCAGCACATCGTCCGCCTGATCCAGCGCCTGGCGCACCGCCGGCACCATCAGTTCGGCAGCGCCGGGGCCGAGGCCGACCACACTGAGACGGCCACGCGCCCGGCCGATGACTTCGGCCACTTCCGGCGCCTCGGCCAGGTGCAGGCTCAGTGCCTCGCCGCACGCCAGCGCCTCGGGCAGCGTGCAATCGGCGTCGAGGAAGCGCAACGGCACGCCCAGTTCAACCGCAGCGGCAGCCAACTCGGGGCGTGCCATCGCGCTGCAATCTGCCAGCAGCACGGCCAGCGCGGCCTCGGCCAGGTGCGCATCGGCCAGTGCAGCGCGCACCAGGGCCGGTAAGTCGCCCTCCAGCTGACGCAGACGAGCCAGTACCAGTCGCGGATGAATCAGCAACTCATCCTCCGCCACCGTGCGCTGCGGGCTGATCAAAATGCGCCGCACCGCGTCATCAGCCAGGGGCAGGTTCGCCTGCTCCAGCCAAGCCGCCTGGCCATCGATGCGCACCGACTCACCGCCAAGCAGATCACTGACGAAACGCTTGCCCTGCTCCAGATCGGCCAGGGCGTAGCCATCCGGCGGATTGAGCAGGCAGGTGCCAAAACGCAGCTCGCCGCTGGTGGTGATGGCCGGGGCCACCTCCAGCAACGTGGCGATCTCGCGCGCCAGCAGATTCACCCCGGCCAGGCCGCCAAGCAGTGGCACCACCGCGCTGCCATCCTCGGCCAGGGCCAGCACCGGCGGCTCGGCGCCCTTGCTGGCGAGCAGCGGCGCCAGGCTGCGAATGACGATGCCGGCGGCGCACAGGGCGATGATCGGCGTATCCCGGCGATACAGCTCGCGCAGGTTCTCGCCGAAGTCATCGAACAGCACATCCGCACCCTCGGCGCGGCCACGTAGGCCATGCACCTGTGCCAGCGGATAGAGCGTTTGCAGACGGCGTGCGGTGGGCAGCGCCGAAGCGCCAAGAATCACCAGGGCGGGGGGGGTCAGGCCGACCATTTCACCCCCGGCAACAGAATCAGCGAGAAATACGGCGAGTCCATCGGTTCCACCTCATCCAGCGGCACGATGCGCTGATTGTCCATGGTCGCCCTCTCCACATACAGCGCGCGCTCGGCCAGGCCGAGCTCGCCGAGCACCCGGCGCACCTTGTCGAAGTTGCGCCCGAGCTTCATCACCACCGCCGCATCGGCAATCGCCAGGCGCTGCTTCAACTCCTCCTCCGGCAGCACACCGGAGAGCACCGACAGGCTCTGGTTGCGGTACACCAGCGGCACGCCGAGCACCGCCGCGCCACCGAGCATCGAGCATACGCCAGGGATCACCTGCGCCTCGTAGCGCTCGGCCAAGCGATCGTGCAGGTACATGTAGGAGCCGTAGAAGAACGGGTCACCCTCGCAGATCACCGCAACGTCGCGGCCGGCATCCAGGTGCAGGGCAATCTGCGCGGCGCAGGTGTCGTAGAAGTCGCTGATCACGGTTTCGTAGGTCAGTGGCGGCTCCAGCTTTTCGGTGGTCACCGGGTACACCAGCGGCAAACGCTGCTGTGCCTCGCGCAGATGCTGTTCGATGATGCCGAAGGCGTTGCCGCCCTGCCCCTTGCTGGCTTTGGCCTTGGCCACGAAGTAGCCCACCACCGGCGCCGCCTGCAGCATGCGCAGGGCCTTGAGGGTGATCAGCTCCGGGTCGCCAGGGCCGACACCGAGGCCGAGCAGACGTCCTTTTACCGTCATCATTCGACCTCCGTGGCCAGCGCATTGACTGCGGCGGCGGCCATAGCGCTGCCGCCGCGACGACCGCGCACGATCACATAAGGCACGCCACGGCTGTCGGCGGCGAGCATGTCCTTGGATTCGGCGGCGCCGATAAAGCCCACCGGCATGCCGATGATCAGCGCCGGCTTGGCGGCGCCGGCATCAATCATTTCCAGCAAATAAAACAGCGCGGTCGGCGCGTTGCCGATCACCACCACACTGCCGTCGAGGTGCTCGCGCCAACGCTCCAGGGCCGCAGCGGAACGGGTGTTGCCGAGTTCGCGGGCCAGTTCCGGCACGCCGTCATCGTGCAGAGTGCAGACCACCGGGTTGTTCGCCGGCAGGCGCGCGCGGGTAATGCCTTCGGCGACCATCCGCGCATCGCAGAGGATCGCCGCGCCTGCGGCCAGGGCCGCACGGCCGGCAGCCCCGGCGCCCGGCGAGAAGCGAATGTCCTGCACCACATCGACCATGCCGCAGGCGTGGATCAGGCGCACTGCGAGCTTTTCCAGATCACTCGGGATGGCCGACAGATCGGCCTCGGCGCGAATGGTAGCGAACGACTGGCGATAGATTTCCTGGCCGTCGCGGATGTAATCAATCATGGGTTGTTCCTGATTCGGGCTGCGCGGCGAACCAGGCGCCGGCTTCATCGATGCTGAGGGAAGGCACCAGCAGGTGGCCGAAACCGGCCATGCCTGCAACGCGCTGATAGAGCTGATAACGCCCGCCAGGCTGAGCCAGCAGGGTGAAGGAAGCGGTATGCGCCGCCGCGCAGGAGCGCGGGCAGCCACTGAGGTGCACCTGCGGTCGCACTGTGCTGGCACGCAGCAGGTCGGCCAGTTGGCTGGCGTCAGCCTTGGTATCGGCCAGGCCTTTGGCGCAGGCCGCCGAACCGGTGCAAGCCAGCAGGTGGGTCAGCGGTTCATGGCTATCCAGCAACAGGCCCAACGCAGCCAATTCGGCCAGCAGGTCTGGGCAGCGGGCGGCGGAGATATTCGGCAGCAATACGCCCTGCCAGGGCGTCAGGCGCAACGTGGCATCACCATGGCGCTGGGCGAGATCGGCTAGCGCCGCCAACTGCCAGGCCGTAAACCGCCCCAGCGGCGGAGCAGCCAAGATCATCTGCAAACCGGCCTGGCGCTGTGACTGCGCCCCGAGGGCAATTGCGCTCGACCCGGCAACACGTCGCCAACCCAGTACCGACTCATCGCGGCGCAGTTGGAACGGCAACCGCGCCTGCACGTGCTGGAGAAAGTCATCCACCGAGAGCCCATCGAGCAACTGGCGCATACGCGTCTGCTCTGGGCTGGCCAGTTCGAGAAACAAACGCAGCAC
>JBBNAI010000264.1:0-6871 GCA_037994305.1 Pseudomonas sp.
TCCGATGAGGACGTGTTCAAGCGCCGCGCCACGCTGCTGCAGCGCCTGCACATCGACGGCTGGTTGCTGCTGATCCTGCTGGCGCTGGGGGCGGGCAGTCTGTTCGTGCTGTATTCGGCCAGCGGCAAGAACTGGGATCTGGTGATCAGGCAGGCCAGCTCCTTCGGCCTGGGTATCACCGCAGCCCTCGTCATCGCCCAGTTCGAGCCGCGCTTCATGGCGCGCTGGGTGCCGCTGGCCTATGTGCTCGGCGTCAGCCTGCTGATGGTGGTGGAGATAATGGGCCACACGGCCATGGGCGCTACGCGCTGGATCAATATCCCCGGGCTGATCCGCTTCCAGCCCTCGGAGTTCATGAAGATCATCATGCCGGCGACCATCGCCTGGTATCTGGCGCGGCATAACCTGCCGCCCAAGTTCAAGCATATCGTCATCAGCCTGGTGCTGATCGTGGTGCCTTTCGTGCTGGTATTGAAACAGCCGGACCTGGGCACCGCCATGCTGATTCTCGCCTCTGGCGCCTTCGTGCTGTTCATGGCGGGGCTGCAGTGGCGCTGGATTTTCGGCGCGGTGGCGGCCGTGGTACCGGTAGCGATCGCCATGTGGTTCTTCGTCCTGCACGACTACCAGAAGCAGCGCGTGCTGACCTTCCTCGATCCGGAGAGCGATCCGCTGGGCACCGGCTGGAACATCATCCAGTCCAAGGCGGCCATCGGATCGGGTGGTGTATTGGGCAAGGGCTGGCTGCTTGGCACCCAGTCTCATCTGGATTTTTTGCCGGAAAGCCATACGGACTTTATCATTGCCGTGCTTAGCGAAGAGTTCGGCATGGTCGGGGTGTGTATCCTGCTGCTGGTGTACCTGCTGCTGATCGCGCGCGGCCTGGTCATCACGGCTCAGGCGCAGACCCTGTTCGGCAAGCTGCTGGCGGGTAGCCTGACGATGACCTTCTTCGTGTACGTGTTCGTTAACATTGGCATGGTCAGTGGCCTGTTGCCGGTGGTGGGGGTGCCTCTACCCTTTATTAGCTACGGCGGAACTCACTTGGTGACGCTGTTGTCAGGGTTTGGGGTTTTGATGGCGGTTCATACGCATCGCAAGTGGATCGCCCAGGTTTGAGAAGAGTGAAGAATTTGAAGCAAGCATTGCGCCGCTGGACTCGCAGCGTGCTCTGGGTTGGCCTGGCAGGCATGCTGGGGCAGAGTGCGGTTGCCGTTGCCGGGGACTACGAGGGCTCGCCCAGAGTGGCCGAGTTCGTTGCCGAGATGACCCGCGACTACGGTTTTGCCGGCGAACAGCTGACCGTGCTGTTCAACCAGGTGGAGCGCAAGCAGGCGATCCTCGACGCCATCTCGCGCCCGGCCGAGCGGGTCAAGCCGTGGAAAGAATATCGCCCGATCTTCATCACCGAGGCGCGCATCAGCAAGGGTGTGAGCTTCTGGAATCAGCATGCCGAGGCCCTGGCGCGCGCCGAGAAGGAATATGGCGTGCCGGCTCAGGTGATCGTCGCGATCATCGGCGTGGAAACCTTCTACGGCGGCAACACCGGTAGCTGGCGTGTGCTCGATGCGCTGTCGACCCTGTGCTTCGACTATCCGCCGCGTGCCGAATTCTTCTGCCAGCAGCTCCGGGAGTTCCTCATCCTGTCCCGCGAGCAGCAGGTCGACCCGCTCAGCCTCAAGGGCTCCTACGCCGGGGCCATGGGCCTGCCGCAGTTCATGCCGGGCAGCTTTCGTGCCTACGCCGTGGACTTCGACGGCGACGGCCATATCGATATCTGGAACAACCCGGTGGATGCCATCGGTAGCGTCGCCAGCTACTTCAAGCGTCACGGCTGGGTCAGCGGTGCGCCGGTGGTCAGCCGTGCCCAGGTCAAGGGCGAGCAGGTCGACAGCGGCCTGACCGTCGGCCTCGACCCGGTGAAGAACGTCGGCCAACTGCGTGCCCTGGGCTGGTCCAGCGCTGATGTGTTGCGCGATGACGTGCCGGTCACCGCCTTCCGCTTCGACGGCGCCGAAGGCGAGGAGTACTGGATGGGCCTGCCCAACTTCTTCGTCATCACTCGCTACAACCGCAGCGCCATGTATGCCATGGCCGTGCATCAGCTGTCCGGCGAGCTCATCGCCAAGCGAGGCGTGCAATGAAACGTACCCTGCGGGGCGCGGCGTTCATGGCTCTTGGCCTGGCTATCGCCAGCTGTTCCACCAGCCGCGCACCGCAGCCGGTGGCGCCAGGCTCGCAGCCGATTTCCGGGCCGAGTGATTTCAATCGCCCGCACCGCGACGGCGCGCCCTGGTGGGACGTCGACGTGTCGCGCATCCCCGATGCCGTGCCGATGCCGCACTACGGCGCTTACAAGGCCAACCCGTACACCGTACTGGGCAAGACCTACTACCCGATGAACGATGCGCGGCGTTACAGCGTGCTGGGTACGGCGTCCTGGTACGGCACCAAGTTCCACGGTCAGGCCACCGCCAACGGCGAAGCCTATGACCTGTACGGCATGACAGCCGCACACAAGACCCTGCCGTTGCCCAGCTATGTGCGGGTGACCAACCTGGAGAACGGCAAGAGCGTGATCGTGCGCGTCAACGACCGCGGACCGTTCTATTCCGACCGGGTCATCGACCTGTCCTTCGCTGCGGCGAAGAAACTCGGTTATGCCGAAGTCGGTACCGCACGGGTCAAGGTCGAGGGTATCGACCCGCATGAGTGGTGGGCCCAGCAGGGGCGCCCGGTGCCGATGGTGCTGGCGCAGCCGAAGATGGCCGCCACCACAGTGGCTCAACCGCAGGCGCAGTCGCTGGCCACGGTGCAGCCTGTCGAACAGTACAGCCCGCCACCCGAGCAGCACGCTGCGGCCGTGGTGCCGGTGCAGATCGACGCAAAAAAAAACGATTCAGTCGCAGCGTCTGGCCTGTATCTCCAGGTGGCCGCCTTCGCCAATCCGGACGCTGCGGAACTTCTCAAGGAGAAGTTGAGCCAGACAGTACCTGCCACGGCGTTTATCAGCTCGGTGGTGCGCAACCAGCAGATCCTGCATCGAGTGCGCCTGGGGCCGATCGGGACGCCGGGTGAAGCGCAGCAGCTGCAGGACAGCGTGCGCCTGGCTAACCTGGGGCAACCGACTTTGGTGCGCCCCGACTAGACCTTTTTCGTCCACTGGCCCGCGTTAGCGCGGGTGGGTGGGGAATGCAGGTGAATGCAGATTCGCCTGTGCCATTGTTGAATAGCTATTTCAGAGAGACGGATGAATATCTCCCGCTTTGCCAAACGCCTTTCCCTGTTCGCCCTGCTGATCACTGCGCCGCTCGCCCAGGCCGCCCAAGACCAGATGATCCCGTCCCCGCCGCAACTGGCCGCCAAATCCTACGTACTGCTGGATGCTGCCAGCGGCAAGGTGCTGGTCGAGAACAACGGTGACCAGCGCCTGCCGCCTGCCAGCCTGACCAAGCTGATGACCGCCTATATCGCCACCCTGGAAATCCGCAAGGGCAAGATCGGCGAGCAGGACCTGGTGACCGTCAGCGAGCACGCCTGGCGTGCCGGCGGCGCGGCTTCCGGCGGCTCCACCATGTTCCTGCCGCTGAACAGCCAGGTGAAGGTCGATGACCTGCTGCACGGCATCATCATCCAGTCCGGCAACGACGCCAGCATCGCCCTGGCCGAATACATCGCCGGCAGCGAAGACGCTTTCGCCGACATGATGAACGAGACTGCCGCGACGCTCGGCATGAAGAACTCGCACTTCATGAATGCCACCGGCCTGCCGGATCCCGAGCACTACTCCAGTGCCCACGACATGGCGATCCTGGCGCGCGCGATCATCAACGAAGACGCGGCGCACTATGCGATCTACTCGCAGAAAGAGTTCTACTGGAACAACATCAAGCAGGGTAACCGCAACCTGCTGCTGTGGCGCGACAAGACCGTCGACGGCCTGAAAACCGGCCACACCGCCGAAGCCGGCTTCTGCCTGGTGGCCTCCGCCGTGCGTGAAGGCGCGCGGATGATCACCGCGGTATTCGGTACTGCCAACGAGCAGGCCCGTGCCGCCGAGACGCAAAAGCTGCTGACCTACGGTTTCCGTTTCTTCGAGAGCCAGACCTTCTACAAGAAGGGTGAAGAGCTGGCCCAGGCCACTGTCTGGAAAGGCCTGACCCGTCAGGTCAAGGCCGGTCTGACCGAAGACCTGACCCTGACCCTGCCAAAGGGCCAGATCAAGCAGCTCAAGGCCGCGATGACCCTCAATCCGCAACTGCAAGCGCCCCTCAAGCAGGGTGACGTGATCGGTAAGGTCGAAGTCAAGCTGGGTGACGAAGTGGTGCACAGCGCCGACCTGGTGGCCCTGGAGCCAGTGGAAGAGGGTGGCTTCTTCCGTCGCCTGTGGGATAGCATTCGTCTGTTCTTCTACGGACTGTTCAACTAATACCAAGGACGCCCCTAACCGGGGCGTTCTGCTTTCTCGGGACCTGTGCGCCAGCGTGCGGGCAGGTTCCTGGGCCATAAGCCCGGAGTAGCCATGACCGATTCCGATGTAAAAGCGCCAAAAATCGAATTCCCCTGCGAGCGTTACCCGATCAAGGTGATCGGCGATGCGGGCGACGGTTTCGCCGATCTGGTGGTCGAGGTGATCCAGCGCCACGCCCCGGGTTTCGACACCACCAGCCTGGTGGCTCGCGATAGCCGCAATGGCCGCTTCCTCTCCGTGCAGGTGTTGATCACCGCCACTGGCGTGGAGCAGCTGCAGGCGATCCACGTCGACCTCAAGGCCACCGGCCGCGTGCACATGGTGCTCTAGTGGCAGCGCTCGTCGTGCGTCACCTGGGTTTGGTGGAGTACCTGCCGACTCTGGAAGCCATGCGCAGCTTCACCGCTGAGCGTGATGAGCAGACCCCCGACGAAATCTGGCTGCTGCAGCATCCGCAGGTATTCACCCAAGGGCAGGCCGGCAAGCCGGAACACCTGTTGGCGCCCGGTGATATTCCGGTGGTTCAGGTCGAGCGCGGTGGCCAGGTCACCTATCATGGCCCCGGCCAGCTGGTGGCCTACCTGATGCTGAATCTGCGTCGTCAGGGATTGGGGGTGCGGGAGCTGGTTACCGCCATGGAGCGGGCACTGGTCGACGTACTGGCCGGCTATGGCATTGAGGCGGCGCCGAAGGCTGATGCCCCGGGTGTCTACGTCAACGGTGACAAAATCGCTTCGTTGGGCCTGCGGGTACGCAATGGTTGCTCATTCCATGGCCTGGCACTGAATGTCGATATGGACATGTCGCCTTTCCGGCGCATCAACCCCTGCGGTTACACCGGCTTGAAGATGATCCAGCTCAGGGATCTGCTCGAAGCTCCACCCTCGCTTGACGAGGTGGCGCAACACCTGGAGCGCGCCCTGCGCGAGTGCCTGGGTTACGTCTGAGGGTTCGGTCGGCGAGCTGAGCAGGCACGAGGTGCCTGCTCTAGAGTCCGCAGCATTCCCGTTCTCGATCAGTTCAGGTTGAACGCCGGGATCAGGTTCTCGTCCTGCTTCTGCCCAGGGACCGGGACGGGGGCGGCCAGGCCCAGGTTGTTCTTTTCGAACACCCGGTCGGCGCGGTAGCTGGAGCGCACCAGCGGGCCGGCTGCGACTTCCATGAAGCCTTTTTCCAGGCCGATGTCACGGAAGCGATTGAACTCCTCGGGGCTGACCCAGCGCTGCACCTTCAGGTGGTTGCGCGTCGGTTGCAGGTATTGGCCGAGGGTGAGGATGTCCACGCCGATGGCGCGCAGGTCGTCCATGGTTTCCAGAATTTCTTCGTCGGTCTCGCCCAGGCCCAGCATCAGACTGGTCTTGGTGATGATCGTGGGCCGGTGGCGCTTGGCGTGCTCCAGTACCCGCAGGGTCTTCTCATAACCGGCGCGGGGGTCGCGCACCACGTGGGTCAGGCGCTTGACCGTCTCGACGTTCTGAGCAAAGACCTCCAGGCCGGAGTCCACCACGCGAGCGATGGCCTGGTGATCGCCATCGAAGTCCGGTGTCAGAGCCTCCACCACCACCTGCGGCGTATTGGCCTTGATGGCCTGTACGCAGGCGGCGTAGTGAGCGGCGCCGCCATCGGGCAGGTCGTCGCGGTCCACCGAGGTCAGCACGATGTAGCGCAGGCCCATCAGCTCCACCGACTTGGCGGTGTTCTGCGGTTCTTCCTGGTCCAGCCAGCCATTCGGGTTGCCAGTGTCGACCGCACAGAAACGACAGGCACGGGTGCAGACCGAGCCCATCAACATGATGGTGGCGGTGCCGTTGGACCAGCATTCACCGATGTTCGGGCAGTGGGATTCCTGACAGACGGTGCTCAGGCGATGCTCGCTGACGTTGCGTTTGACCGCATCGAAGCGGCTGCCGCTCGGTACCTTGACCCGCAACCAGCTCGGCTTGGGTTCGACGATATGGGGTTCGGCCGAAGCGCGGCGCTTCTGGCCATCCTTGATCGCGGTGATGCCTTGGGCGGTGCGAAATTTTTCGCCGCTGGATACGGGCTTGGGCGGGGCTGTGTCGGACATCGAAATCTCGGCTCCGGTAGGAGGCTTCGGTAGCGGGGCTTTTGGCCGGAGCGCAGTCTACCATAGCCGACTTCCAGCGGCTGCCAACGGCTGTCGGCTGCGCTTCAGGAGCCGCCGCAAGGCTGGGTGCCGTACGACAAGCTAGCCGCTGTTGTTTCGTCCCGCACCCAGCCTTCAGCACTTTTTTCGGATGCTTGCTGCGTCAGGTCTTGAGCTGGCTGTTCCACCGCCAGCATGAAAACCACAGTCATCGCAGTGTAGTCTCCGACCAGTCGTCTTCCTCCTGCCTGCGAGAGCCCGATGTCGCGAATCGAACTTGCCCTGCCATTGCC
>JBBNAI010000265.1:0-4192 GCA_037994305.1 Pseudomonas sp.
TCTGGGAGGCCTTCCCCGGCGACAGCTTCGAAGCCGCCTATGCGCCCATCGGCAACCCGGTCGGCCCGCGCAGCCTGTACGTCCTCGATGCCGAGCTGAACCTGCTGCCCATCGGCGTGGCTGGCGAGCTGTATATCGGTGGCGAAGTCGGCCTGGCCCGTGGTTACTTCCAGCGTCCGGAGCTAACTGCCGAACGCTTCCTGCCCGATCCGTTCGGCGCAGCCGGCGAGCGCATGTACCGCACCGGCGACCTGGTGCGCTGGCGCGAAGACGGCACCCTGGATTACCTGGGCCGGGTCGACCATCAGGTGAAGATCCGTGGTTTCCGTATTGAACTGGGCGAGATCGAGAGCCAGCTGTTGGCCCTGGGCGGCGTGCAGGAAGCGGCGGTAATCGCACGCGAGACACCGACTGGCAAGCAGTTGGTTGGCTACGTCGTCGCCCGCAACAACAGCGACGCCAATGCCCTGCGCGCCGAACTGGCGAAAACCCTGCCGGACTATATGGTGCCGGCGCAGATTATTGCCCTGGCCAAGCTGCCGTTGACCCCGGCCGGCAAGCTGGACCGCGCCGCGCTGCCTGAACCCACCTGGCAAAGCCAATCCTACGAAGCGCCACAGAGCGACAATGAACGCATCCTCGCCGCCATCTGGGCCGAGGTATTGGGTGTAGAGCGAGTAGGGCGCCAGGATCACTTCTTCGAGCTTGGCGGCGACTCCATCGTCGCGCTCAAGGTGGTCAGCCGCATCCGCCAGCAAGGTTTGCAGCTACCGCTCAAGGCGCTATTCGAGCAGAGCCGCCTGGCCGATTGCGCCAGCGCCCTGCAGCGTGAAAGTGCCGACGCGCCGAAGCTGCGGGCATTGCCGCGTGGCGGCGATCTGCTGCTGTCGCATGCCCAGCAGCGCCTGTGGTTCCTCAACCGTCTCGATCCGAGCAACGGCGCTTACCATATGCCCGCCGGCCTCGACCTGCAGGGGCGTCTGGATCGTCACGCGCTGCAGGCTACCTTCGACCAGTTGGAGGCGCGCCACGAGGCGTTGCGCACCCGTTTTGTCGAAGTGAATGGCGAGGCGCGCCAGCGCATCTTGCCGGCCCAGGGCCAGCGCATCGACTGGCTGGACCTGCGCGAGCTACCCGCCAACGAGCGCGAGAGCGAAGCCTGCGACTATGCGCAGAAGCTGCTCAAGCGCCCGTTCAACCTGTCCAGCGAGCCGCTGCTGCGGGTGAGCGTGCTGCGCTTGGGCGACCAGGAATATCGCTTGCTGCTGATCCAGCACCACATCGTCTCCGATGGCTGGTCGATGCAGCGCTTTATCGGTGAGTTCGCCAGCGCCTACGCGGCTTTTGCCGAGGGTCGCATTCCGCAGTTTGCCGCACTGCCCCTGCAGTACGCCGACTACGCCCAGTGGCAACGTGACTGGCTACATTCCAGCGAAGCCACGCGCCAGCTCGACTACTGGAAGGCCCGCCTGGGTGAACACCAGCCGCTGCTGGAACTGCCCACTGACCATCCACGCCCGGCTCACGGCGCACGCCAGGGCATGCGCTGGCGTTTCGAGCTGTCGCCGCCGCTCACCGCACAACTACGCGCCCTGGCCCAGCGCGAGGGCAGCACCTTGTTCAGCCTGCTGCTGAGCGCCTGGCAGAGCCTGCTGCACCGCTACAGCGGCCAGGAGGACATTCGCGTCGGCGTGCCGGTAGCCGGTCGCAGCCTGACGGAAATGGACGGCGTGCTCGGCTGCTTCATCAACACCCTGGTACTGCGTGGCGAGCCGAGCGGGCTCAAGCCGTTCCGCCAGTTGCTCGGCGAACTGGCCTCTGCCAGCCGCGATGCCCTGGCTAATCAAGAGCTGCCGTTCGACCAACTGGTGGAAGCGCTGCAGCCGAGCCGCAGCCTCAGCCATCACCCGCTGTTCCAGGTGGCGTTCAACCACCAGCAAGTGGACTTCAGCGCCCTCGGCAGCCTGCCGGGCCTGCGCGTGCAGCCCCACGACCCGGGCGCCGCCGGCGCGCAGTTCGACCTGGCGCTGGATACCGAGGAGGCCGTTGATGGCAGCCTGAGCGGTTTCGTCAGCTACGCCGCCGAGCTGTTCGAGGCGCGCACCATTGCGCGCCTGGCGCGGCACTTCGTGCGCCTGCTGGAAGGCGTCTGTGCCGATCCGAGCCAGCCCATCGGCCTGCTGCCGTTGCTGGAGCAAGACGAGCAGGCCCAGCTCGCCACCTGGAACGACACGGCCAAGGACTACGGCCCGCTGGTCAACCTCAGCCAACGCATCGCCGAACAGGCGGTACGCACGCCGCAGGCGCCGGCCCTGGTGTTCGGCGAGCAGGTGCTCAGCTACGCCGAGCTCGACCAGCGCATCAACCAGTTGGCGAACCGTCTGCGCCGCCTCGGCGTGCAGCGTGGCAGCCTGGTCGGCATCAGCCTGGAGCGCTCGCTGGAGCTGGTGATAGGCCTGCATGCCATCGTCCGCACCGGCGGCGCCTATGTGCCGCTCGACCCGGAATACCCACTGGAGCGCCTGGCCTATCTGCTGGAGGACTCCGGCGTCGAGCTGCTGCTGTCGCACAGCCTGCTGGTCGAGCGCCTGCCGCTGCCGCAGGACCTGCAGGTACTGAGCCTGGATTGCGAGGACTGTCACGGCGAAAGCACCGTCGCGCCGAGCGTCACCCTGCACGCCGATGACCTGGCCTACGTCATCTACACCTCCGGCTCCACCGGCAAGCCCAAGGGCGCCGGCAACAGCCACCTGGCCCTGGCCAACCGCATTCAGTGGATGCAGGAGGCCTACCAGCTCGGCGCCGGCGACGTGGTGCTGCAGAAGACCCCGTTCAGCTTCGACGTGTCGGTGTGGGAGTTCTTCTGGCCGCTGATCACCGGCGCCTGCCTGGCCGTGGCCGCGCCCGGCGACCACCGCGACCCGCAGAAGCTGGTGGAGCTGATCCAGCGCCACCGCGTCACCACGCTGCACTTCGTGCCGTCCATGCTGCAAGCCTTCCTGCTGCACCCGGACGTGGAGCAATGCGCCAGCCTGTCGCGCATCGTCTGCAGTGGCGAGGCGCTGCCGGCCGAGCTGCAGGTGCGTACCTTCCAGCGCCTGCCGGGTGCGGGCCTGTACAATCTGTACGGCCCGACCGAGGCAGCCATCGACGTCAGCCACTGGACCTGCGTGGAGGAGGGTCGCCATGCCGTGCCGATTGGCCGGCCGATCGCCAACCTGCGCCTGCATATCCTCGACGCCCAGCTCAATCCGGTGCCGCATGGCGTGCCTGGCGAGCTGTATATCGCCGGCATCGGCCTGGCGCGCGGCTACCATCGCCGCCCCGAGCTGACCGCCGAGCGCTTCCTGCCTGATCCGTTCGGCCCGGCCGGTTCGCGCATGTACCGCACCGGCGACCTGGTGCGCTGGCGCGCCGACGGTGCCATCGATTACCTGGGGCGCATCGACCATCAGGTGAAGATCCGCGGCTTCCGCGTCGAACTGGGCGAGATCGAGGCCCAGCTCAGTGCACAGCCCGGCGTCGCCGAGGCGGTGGTAGTGGCTCGCGACAGCCAGATCGGGAAGCAGCTGGTCGGCTACCTGGTAGCCGATCCGTTGCCAGTCGACGAAGCCGTCTGGCTGGCCGGGATCAAGGCAGCACTCAAAGCCGAGCTGCCCGAGCACATGGTGCCGTCGATTTTGATGCCCCTGGAACGCATGCCGCTGTCGCCCAACGGCAAGCTGGAGCGCCGCGCGCTGCCCGAACCGATATGGCAGGCGCGCCGCTACCGCGCGCCGCAGTCCGAGCTGGAAACTGCCCTGGCAAGCATCTGGCAGGAAGTGCTGGAAGTGGCCCAGGTTGGCCTCGACGACAACTTCTTCGAGCTCGGCGGCCACTCGCTGCTGGCCACCCAGGCCGTGGCGCTACTGCGTCAGCGACTGCGCCTGGAGTTGCCGCTGCGCGACTTCTTCGAGGCGCAAGACCTGGCCGCCCTGGCCGCATCCCTCGACGGCCTGGCTCCGGCCGCCGCCGAGGAAGAAGACCAAGACCTGCGCGACATGGCTGCGCTGCTCGACGAACTGGAGGCCCTGTGACCGCGCCCATCGACAAGGCCGCCCTGGCGCGCCGTTTCCTCGCCCTTGGCCCGACCGAGCAAAAGCGCTTTCTCGAACTGCTGGCGGGCAAAGGCATCCGCTTCGACCGCCTGCCG
>JBBNAI010000266.1:0-14537 GCA_037994305.1 Pseudomonas sp.
ACCGGCGACGGTGGCGGCAGGGTGGGCGGTGGCGACGGCAGCTTGCTCGGGGCGGGTGGCGGCCTGGACGTCGAGTGTCCAGGTCAGCAGGAGCAGGCAGCAGAGAAAGGCGTTCTTGAGCATGC
The DNA here is from genome assembly GCA_037994305.1 of Pseudomonas sp. GTDB lineage: Bacteria > Pseudomonadota > Gammaproteobacteria > Pseudomonadales > Pseudomonadaceae > Aquipseudomonas. Next base: position 126 of record JBBNAI010000266.1, read on the forward strand.
GAAGGCTCGTCGATCAGCGTCTTGCGCGAAGGCCGGGAAGGAACCTCAGCGTAGCGGAGTTCCGTCCGGTATAGCGCGCCGTCGCGTGTACTCGCCCGATCAGGCTTTGCCGGTGAGGATCAGGTATTTCTGCATCAGTTCATCCTTGCTCTCGACGCGGGCCTCGTCGAGCGGGATGCAGTCCACCGGGCAGACCTGCTGGCATTGCGGCTCGTCGTAGTGGCCGACGCATTCGGTGCACAGGTTGGGGTCGATGACGTAGATCTCTTCGCCCTGGGAAATCGCAGCGTTGGGGCACTCGGGCTCGCAGACGTCGCAGTTGATGCAGTCGTCGGTGATCTTCAGGGACATGGAACAACTCCTGCCGTGGTCTTGACCACGACACTTTCAGCAATCGATAGGGGAATTGTGCCGGATTGGCGCCGCAGGCGCCATGCACGAAGCGACCTGCGGCCGCTCCATAGCTGGTGTCAGCCCTTGAAGCGGGCGGACAGCGCCTCGGCTACTACCGGATGCACGAACTTGGTGATATCACCGCCGAGCGCGGCAATTTCGCGGACCAGGGTCGAGGAGATGAAGGAGTATTTCTCCGACGGGGTGAGGAACATGCTCTCCACGTCCGGAGCCAGCTGGCGGTTCATGTTGGCCAGTTGGAACTCGTATTCGAAGTCGGAGACCGCGCGCAGGCCGCGTAGCAGCACATTGGCATTCTGTTCCTTGACGAAGTGCGCGAGCAGGGTGGAAAACCCCACGACTTCGACGTTCGGCAGATGCTTGGTGACTTCGCGGGCCAGCTCGACGCGTTGTTCCAGGGGGAACAGCGGGTTTTTCTTGGGGCTGGCGGCGACGGCGATGACCACTTGATCGAACACGCGCGATGCACGTTCTACCAGGTCGCCATGGCCCTTGGTGATGGGGTCGAAGGTGCCCGGATACAACACTCGATTCATCGGTTCGTCCTGTTCGGAGCGGTTAGAGTCGCGGATGGTAGCGCAGCGACTCCCACGGGCCAAGCCGTTGGGTGTGCGGGGTGCGGGTCAGAAGGAGGCAGAGCGTGCCCAGCAGGCGCCGGGCACACTCTGGATCAGGCCTTGAGACGCTCGGCCAGCAGGCTGGCGAGCTTGGCGGTGAGGCCGTAGACCGACAGTTGCGGGTTGGCGCCGATGCTGGTGGGGAACAGCGAGCCGTCGTGGATCGACAGGTTCTCCAATTGATGGTGACGGCCCAGGCTGTCGGTGACGGCCTGTGTCGGGTCTTCGCCCATGGCGCAGCCGCCCATCACGTGGGCGCTGCCCAGGCGGGTGCGGTACAGCTCCAGGCTCAGGCGATCGATCAGGCTGCGTGCTTCGTCCAGGGTCTTCACGTAGCCCGCGTCGGCGTGCATCGGCAGCACGGCCTTGGCGCCCGCGGCGAACTGGATCTCGGCCATGCTGTGGAAGGCCCGGCGAATGCCGTCCCAGGTGTAATCGGTCATGCGGTAGTCGAGCACCGGGCTACCGTCGCCACGCAGCTCTACCGAGCCCTCGGCGCTGTCCGGGTGGAAGCCGTCGCGCATCAGCGCCAGCATCACGTTGGTGTGCGGCAGTTGCTCCATGCGCAGGGCGTTCTCGACGCCGAACTGGCCGAGCAGGGTGGCCGTCAGTGCCGGTTGCAGCGGCGGTACTTCGAGCTTGTAGGACATGTGTCCGGTGGCGCCTTCGGTCCACTGGAAGTGGTCGGAGTAGATCGACTGCGGCGCGCCGTAGAAGGGGTTGATGACCTTGTCGAACTGCGCTGCGGAGAAGTTCACCACGTGCAGGAAGGTGCGTTTGCCGACGCGCTCATGCGGGTCCGGGGTTTTCGAGCGCAGCAGCAGGCCCGGGGTGTTGATGCCGCCGCCAGACAAGACGTAGTGGCGGGCCTTGACCATGATCCGCCGGCCGTTGGGCGCCACGCTGCGTTCATCCATGCCCAGGCATTCCAGGCCGACCACGCGCTCGCCATCGAGCAGCAGGCGTTCGGCGCGGGCCAGGTAAAGCAGGCTGCCGCCCTTGTCCAGGGTGGCGGGGATCGTGGTGACCAGCATCGACTGTTTGGCGTTGGTCGGGCAGCCCATGCCGCAGTAACCGAGGTTCCAGCAGCCACGGACGTTGCGTGGAATCACGTGCCAGGCATAGCCGAGCTTCTCGCAGCCGGCTTTGATCACTTCGTTGTTGGCGTTCGGCGGCATGGCCCAGGGGGCCACGCCCAGACGTTGCTCCATCTTCTCGAACCAGGGTGCCATCTCGGCCGGGCTGTGGCCCTTGACGTTGTGCGCCTCGCCCCAGTGTTGCAGGGTCGGTTCCGGGGTGCGGAAACTGGAGGTCCAGTTGACCAGCGTGGTGCCGCCCACGGCGCGGCCCTGCATGATGGTGATGGCGCCGTCCTTGCTCATCCGGCCGATACCTTCCTGGTACAGCTCGGGGTAGGCGTCGGCCTCCTGCATCTTGAAGTCGCTGCTGGTCTTCAGCGGCCCTTCCTCAATCAGCAGGACGCGCAGGCCGGCGGCGCTGAGGATTTCGGCGGTAGTGCCGCCGCCAGCGCCGCTGCCGACGATGGCCACGTCGGCTTCCAGCAGCAGGTCTTTGTCCAGGCGTGAGCCGTCGTAGGTGGTCCAGCCACGGGCCAGGCCTTCACGGAAAACATCAGGTACGGGCATGTCGATTCTCTTGTTATAGGGCGTATGCCGGTGGTCCGGGATAACCGCAATGGCCCCAGGACTCGGGGCGCGCATACCAGGCCATTTGCACCATCTGCAGCAGCGAGCTGTGTCCCATGCGCAGCAGGCTCAGCGAGCTGTTCTGCCAGCGTTCGAGGAAGTGCTGGATATCCGCCTTGCTGGCGTTGTCCCAGCTGCCCCAGACGCCGGTCAGCGGGCCACGGGTGACCGCCATGCCGAGCACGTCGAACAGTTGCTGGGTCAGCTTGAGCAGCTCCGGTGAAACCGAATGCAGGCTGCGGTCCATGCCCTTGAGCGTGGCCTCGATGGTGGCGGCCATGGCGTCGCCGGGCACTGCGCCTTCCAGAATCACCGGGATAAACGCACGCAGGAACGGCAGGTCACTCAGGCGCAGTACCGCATAGCCGCTCGCCGGTGTGGGGCTGGAGCAACCACTGAGGGTGGCCGTCACGCCGGCAGTGGCAAGAAAGGCCGTGCCGAACAGGCCGACCTTGAGCAGGCCGCGGCGCGACAACTGCGCCGTGGCGGGGGAGGTATCGTTCATTGTTGTTATGGCCTCACAGGCTTGTGAACCTGTCCCGGATCTTTTGTGCGGCGAGCCTGCTGCGTTGTGCCTTGCCGGGCTCTCGCTCAAAAGATCCGAAACGGCTTCTCAGCGGATAAACAGTTTGTGGATCAGCTTCTGGATGCCGGTGCCGTACGGAGGGTAGATGAACCTGGCGGCGTTGAAGCGCTGCTTGATGAACACGCCTTTGGCCTTGGTGAAGGTCAGGAAGCCCTCGTGGCCATGGTAGTGACCCATGCCGGAGGGGCCGACACCGCCGAACGGCATGTCGTCCTGGGCCACGTGCAGCAGGGTGTCGTTGAGGCACACACCGCCGGAGTGGGTCTCGTGCAGCACGCGTTGCTGCTCGGCCTTGTCGTAGCCGAAGTAGTACAGCGCCAGCGGCCGTGGACGGTCGTTGATGTAGGCGAAGGCATCTTCGATGCGCTGGTACGGCACGATCGGCAGCAGTGGACCGAAGATCTCGTCCTGCATCAGTTTCATGTCGTCGCTGACATTCAGCACCAGGCTGTGGGTCATGCGTCGGCCCTGGCCTTCACCGAGCATCGGCAGGACTTGCGCGCCCTTGCTTTCAGCGTCGCTGATATAGCCCTTGAGGCGGCCCAGTTGGCGCTCGTTGATGATCGCCGTGTAGTCCGGGTTGTTCGCCACCTGCGGGAAGAAGCGCTGCACGGTGGCGCGGTAAGCGTCGATGAAGCCTTCCACGCGTTCCTGCGGTACCAGCACATAGTCCGGGGCTACGCAGGTCTGCCCGGCGTTCATGGTCTTGCCGAAGGCGATACGCTCGGCCGCATCCTGCAGCGGTACGTCGGCGCTGACGATGGCTGGCGACTTGCCGCCCAGCTCCAGAGTCACCGGCACCAGATTGTCGGCGGCGGCGCGCATCACGTGCTTGCCGATGCTGGTGGCACCGGTGAATACCAGGTGATCGAAGGGCAGATGGGAGAACGCCTGGCCCACGTCGGCCTCGCCCAGGGCCACGCTGACCAGGTCTGCGGGGAACACTTTGGCCAGCAGGTCCTTGACCAGTTGCGAGGTGGCCGGGGTGGACTCGCTCATCTTGATCATCACCCGGTTGCCGGCGGCGAGGGCGCCGATCAGCGGGCCGAAGGCCAGGTACAGCGGGTAGTTCCACGGCACGATCACGCCGACCACGCCCAGCGGCTGGTAGACCACCTTGGCGCTGGCGGGCTGGAAGGCAGAGCCGACGCTGCGTTTCGACGGTTTCATCCACTTGCCCAGGCGTTTGCTGGCGTAGTCGATGCCGTGCAGGCTGGGCATGATCTCGGCCAGCAGGGTTTCATCCGCCGAACGGTTGCTGAAGTCGCTGGAGACCGCGTCGACCAGTGCCTGTTTCTCGCTGAGGATCAGCTCGCGCAGGGCCTTGAGCCAGGCGCGGCGTTGCTCGGCCGACGGCATGGGATTGCTGCGAAAGGCGGCGCGTTGGGCGGCCAGCAGGGGTTCCAGCTGGTTGATCTGTTGCTGGCTCTGCTGCAGAAAAGCGATATCGGCGACCATGGTGGTGTCTCCCTGGAGACGGTGGATGACAAGTAGTGCGATTGTTAGAGTAATTGCTCTAAACTGTCAAATCAGCGCGCAACCGGTCGTCAGCCGCAGCGCTTTGCCGTACTTTTGCCACTTTGCCCATCGAGCCGAGCCATGGCCCCGAAGAACAAGACCCGCGAGCGCATCATCGAAGCCAGCCTGGAGCTGTTCAATGCCCAGGGCGAGCGCAGCGTGACCACCAATCACATCGCCGCTCATCTGGGGATTTCGCCGGGCAACCTGTACTACCACTTCCGCAACAAGCAGATGATCATCGCGGAGCTGTTCGCCCAGTACGAAAGCCGCGTCGATGTATTCCTGCGTCGCCCGGATGGGCGCGCGCTGACGGTGGATGACAAGACCTTCTACCTGGAGGCGCTGCTCGCGGCGATGTGGCATTACCGGTTCCTGCACCGCGACCTGGAGCATCTGCTGGAAACCGATCCGGCGCTGGCCGCCGCCTATCGCGAGTTCGCCCGGCGTTGCCTGCAGAACGCCACCGATGTGTACCTGGGTTTCGTCGAGAGCGGCATCCTCGACATGAATACCGAGCAGGTCGAGGCGCTGACCTTCAACAGCTGGATCATCCTCACCTCCTGGGTGCGCTTTCTCTGCTCGATCCGCAGCAACCCTGGTGACCTCAGCGAGGAGTTGATGCGCCGTGGCATCTACCAGGTGCTGGCGCTGGAAGGTGGGCATGTTTCCGCCGCGTCGCGGCCGGCGGTGGAGGCCCTGCTCAAGCGCCTGCATGTGCCGCTGGAGCGTGTGCTGGAAGGCTGAACCTGGGTGGTTACCTGGTTGCTGCCGCGCCTAGCCAAGCCGGGATGCGCTGCTCCAGGTAGTACTGCGGCTGCCGTGGCGAACCTCCGATAAAACCGACATGGCCGCCGCGCGCATGCAGTTCCAGGTGCGTGCTGGCGGACAGTTCGTGGGCCTGCGGCACGCTATGAGGGAAGACGAAGGGGTCGTCGCTGGACTGGATGATCAGCGTGCGGCTGCGAATCTGCCCGAGGAAGTAGCGGCTGGACGCGCGTCGGTAGTAGTCGTCGGCATCGGTGTAACCATGCAGCGGCGCAGTGAAGCGGCCGTCGAAGTCCCAGAAGGTGCGCATGCCGTCCAGTGGGCCCAGGGCTTCCAGGGCAGCCAGGCGCTCGTGATGACCCTCGTGGGCGAAGCGTTGCTGTTTGTCGCGCACATAGGCGACCAGGGCGCGCATGAAGTGTGCCTGGTAAACCTTGGAAAACCCGCGGTCGATGCGCTCGGCACAGTGGTCCAGGCGAAACGGCACCGACACCGCCACCGCGGCCTGCAAGCCTGAGGCGTCACCGCTTTCGCCCAGGTACTTGAGCAGCACGTTACCGCCCAGCGAATACCCAACCGCATACAGCGGCGCCAGTGGCCGCTGGGCCTGTAGGTGTTCGATCACTCGCGCTACATCCTCGCTGACGCCCGAGTGGTAGCCCCGCGGCAGCAGGTTGGGCTCGCCCGAACAGCCGCGCCAGTTCAGCGCCACGCTGGCCCAGCCGCGCGCGGCCAGTTGCTGCTGCAGGCCGAGTACGTAATGCGAGCTGGACGAACCGGTCAGCCCGTGCAGCACCAGCACCAGTGGTGCTTCGGCTTCATGCGGTCCGTGCCAATCGAGGTCGAGAAAGTCGCCATCTTCCAGCCACAGCCGTTCGCGCTGGCGCTCTAACTGCGGCGCGCGGCGGCACAGCGAGCCCCAGAGGGTCTGCAGGTGCGGGTTGCGCAGCCACCAGGCGGGATCGAATTCGGCTGTCATGGGTGTTCGCGTCGCTACGGGAGAAGGCCCAGGCTAGAGCCTTGACGAGCAAAAAAGAAGAACCATTGGCCGGACGAATGAGCGGCCCATGTAGGGTGGATCGCGGTTTATCGATCCACCGCGCGGCGGCTTGGTGGATGACAAGGCGTCATCCACCCTAGGGTTGCTGGCGTCGATGGGAGGCGGGTAGCGCGTCGTTCACAGTTTTTGTAGGAGCCAGTTTGCTGGCGATCCGTGATCGTTACATCGATCGTCAGCAAGTTGGCTCCTACAGGATTTAGTTGTTGGCGGTGCGTTCCCACAGCGCGTAATGCACCTGCCCGGCCTTCTGCTCGCGATGCAGGCGCCAGTTACCGGGCATGGCCAGGGTAGAGGGGGCGGCTTCGCTTTCGGTGTAGACCCAGGCGTCCTTGGCCAGCCAGCCTTTTTCTTCCAGCAGACTGCAGGCCGGTGTCAGCAGGTCCTGGCCGAACGGCGGGTCGAGGAAGACCAGGTCGTAGGGCGTGGCTGGCTGGTTTTCCAGGTGCAGCAGGGCGTTGGTCTGCAGGACCTGGCCGTTGCTGCACTTCAGCGTGGCGAGGATCTGCCGCAGGCTGGCGACCGCGCTGCTGTTGCTGTCCAGCGCCAGGGCGCTGCTGGCGCCGCGCGACAGGGCTTCCAGGTACAGCGCGCCGCTGCCGGTAAAGCAGTCGAGCACGTGCGCGCCCTCGACATAGGGCGCCAGCCAGTTGAACAGCGTTTCGCGTACCCGGTTCGGCGTCGGGCGCAGGCCGTGGGCCATCGGGAAGCTGAACTGGCGACTGCGCCACTCGCCGCCGATGATGCGTAGCAGGCCACTGCCACCGTGGTCTGCTGGTTTATTGCCTGAGGGCTTGCGCATTAATGCTCCGGGACGCCGGTAGGTTGTTCGGCGGGTTTATCGGTAGGGGGCGGTAGTTCTTTCTGCGCAACGGTCGGGCCGGCGGTGACGATCACCAGGGCGTCCGGGTTCAAGTGCTTGGCCATGGCGGCCTTGACCTGAGCCACGTCGAGCGCCTGGACCTGGGCGACGAAGTCTTCCAGGTAGCTCAGTGGCAGGTCGTAGAAGCCCATGGCGCCAAGCTGGCCGACGATATCGGCGTTGCTCGCGGTGGACAGCGGGAAGCTGCCGGCCAGCTCGCGCTTGGCGTTGTCCAGTTCCTGCTCGGTCGGGCCGCTGGCCAGGTAGTCGCGCAGGAGGTCCTGCACCAGCTTGAGGGTGCCATCGCTGAGTTCGGCGCGGGTCTGCAGGCTGATCATGAACGGGCCGCGTGCCTGCATGGCGCTGAAGCCGGAGTACACGCCGTAGGTCAGGCCGCGTTTCTCGCGCACTTCTTCCATCAGGCGCGTGCCGAAGCCACCACCGCCGAGGATCTGGTTGCCCAGGGTCAGTGCGGCATAATCCGGGTCGCGGCGATCGATGCCGAGTTGGGCCAGCAGCAGATGGGTCTGTTTGGACGGGAACTCGATATGGCTGGGGCCGGCTTTCGGCTCCTGCGGTTGGGCGATCTTGGCCAGCGCCGGGCCTTTGGGCAGGGCGGCGGACACCTCGGCAGCCATGGCCTCGGCCTCGGCCCGCGAGAGATCGCCGACCAGGGCGATGACCGCGTTGCCGGCGGCATAGGCCTTCTGGTGGAAGGCGCGCAGCTGGGCGACGCTGATCGGCGGAATGGTCTGCTCGTTGCCCTCGCTCGGGTGGGCGTAGGGATGCGTGCCGTACAGGCGCTCGAACAGCTGCAGGCCGGCGAGTTTGCCCGGGTTCTGCTTCTGGTACTCGAAGCCGGCCAGCAGCTGGTTCTTGATCCGCGCCAGGGAGTCTTGCGGGAAGGTCGGCTGGCCGAGCACCTGTTCGAACAGTTTCAGTGCCGGCTCGCGCTGGGCCTTGTCGCTCAGGCTGCGCAGGCTGGCGACGGCCATGTCGCGGTAGGCGCCGTTGCCGAAGTCGGCACCGAGGCCTTCGAAGCCTTCGGCAATGGCGCTGACGTCCTTGCCGGGTACGCCCTCGTTGAGCATGGCGTTGGTCAGGGCGGCGAGGCCGGGCACGCCGTCGTCCTGGCTGCTGCCGGCGGCGAAGGTCAGGCGCAGGTCGAACATCGGCAGCTCGGGGGCGGCGACGAACAGCACCTTGGCGCCTTCAGCGGTCTGCCAGGTCTGGATGTCCAGGGTGCGCCTGCTCGGTGCCTTGCCTTCCAGGGCGGCCAGCGACTCCAGGTGCTCGCTGGGCGCGGCGGCCGCTTCGGGCGCCTGGGCGGTGCGAGTGGCAATGAACGTCAGCAGGCCGATCAGCAGGATCAGGCCAAGGCCGAGCAGGGTGTAACGCAGGCCGTTGCGTTCACTCATGGCTGGGCTCCTTCAGGGGCGGCTTGCTTGGGCAGGATGTGGGCGACGGACAGGCGCGAACGGCTGAAGTAGGTCTGTGCGGCGCGCTGGATGTCGGCGGGGGTGACGGCTTCCAGGTCGGCGAGGTCCTGGTCCATCAGTTTCCAGGACAGGCCGACGGTTTCCAGCTGGCCGATGGTGGTGGCCTGGCTGGTGATCGAGTCGCGCTCGTAGACCAGGCCGGCGATGACCTGGGCGCGCACGCGCTGCAGTTCCTCGGTGCTGGGCGGGGTGTGCTTGAGCTCGTCGAGCAGGCGCCAGATGCCGGCTTCCACCTGCTCCAGGGTCTTGCCGGTCTGCACGTTGGGCGTGGCGGAGAGCACGAACAGGCTGTCGCCGCGGGCGAAGGCGTCGTAGCTGGCGGATGCGCCGGCCACCAGCTCCTCGCCGCGCTCCAGGCGGGTCGGCAGGCGGGCGCTGTAGCCGCCGTCGAGCAGGGCGGAGATCAGGCGCAGGGCGTGCACGTCACGCGGGTCCTTGGCGGTGGCCAGGCCGGGCACGTTGAAGCCCATCAGCAGGCTCGGCAGTTGCGTCTGCACGTGCTGGACGGTGCGCCGCTCGCCGGGTTCGGCCAGTTCGAAGGGAATCTTCGCCGGCGGCACGTCGCGGCGCGGGATGGCGGCGAAATAGCGCTGGGCCAGGGTTTTCACTTCGTCCGGGCTGACGTCGCCGACCACCACCAGGGTGGCGTTATTCGGCACGTACCAGGACTGGTACCAGTGGCGCAGCTCTTCGACCTGCATGTGGTCGAGGTCGGACATCCAGCCGATGGTGGGCGTGTGGTAGCCGCTGGCCGGGTAGGCCATCGCCTTGAAGCGTTCGTAGGCCAGGGAGGTGGGCTTGTCGTCGGTGCGCAGGCGGCGCTCTTCCTTGATCACCTCGATCTCGCGGGCGAACTCGTCGGCCGGCAGCTTGAGGCTGGCCAGGCGGTCGGCTTCCAGTTCGAAGGCGACGGCCAGGCGATCCCGCGATAGCACCTGGTAGTAGGCGGTGTAGTCGTCGCTGGTGAAGGCGTTTTCCTCGGCGCCGAGGTCGCGCAGGATGCGCGAAGCCTCGCCGGGGCCGAGTTTGCGGCTGCCCTTGAACATCATGTGCTCTAGGGCGTGGGACAAGCCGGTCTGGCCGGGCGTCTCGTAGCTGGAGCCGACCTTGTACCAGAGCTGGGAGACCACCACGGGCGCGCGATGGTCCTCGCGGACGACGACCTTGAGGCCGTTGTCGAGGGTGAATTCATGGGTCGGTTGGGAGATGGCGGCCGAGGCAGCCAGAGGCACGCACAAGGTGGAGAACAGCAGGCCGGCGCAGCGGCGGGCTAGTCGATTCATCGATTCGGGACCTGTCGGACAGCCCGGGCGGTCGTACCGCCGGCGAGCGAAGAGGTGCTAGGATACCCCATCCTTTTCCGGGGCGGCGCAACGGCCGGAATGGCCCTGCTGCGCAGCCCCCCTGAGATACCCAAGACCCATGTTTGGTTCCAACGACGACAAGAAGTCGCCAGCTCCGGCTGGCAAGCCTCCGGCCGAGGCCGGGGAGAAGAAATCCCTGTTTGGCTGGCTGCGCAAAAAACCGCAAGAGTCGACGGATGCTGCCCCGGAACATCCTGCCGCTCCCGTGCCTGAAGCCCCTGTTGCCGCAGAGCCGGTCGCCGAGCCTGCGGTCGCTGAGCCGGTTCTTGCTGCTGAGGCCCCGGCGGTTATCGCTGAACCTGTTGCCTCTGTTGAAGTGGTGCCCGAACCGCCTGTTGCTGCGCCAGTCCCCGAGCCTGTGGTCGAGGCACCCGTGGTGGCCGAGCCGGAGCACAAGCCCGTGACCTCGCGCTTTGCCATCAACGCCGGTGCTGAAGTCACCCATGAGGTGCAGCCAGCGGTTGTCGAGGCGCCGGTTGTTGCGGCGGTCATAGAACTGCCACCCGTGATCGCCGCACAGGCCGAGCAGAACAAACCGGGCGATAACCAGGGCGGCTGGTTTGCCCGCCTCAAGCAGGGCCTGTCGAAGACCAGCGCCAGCCTCGGTGAAGGCATGGCCAGCCTGTTTCTCGGCAAGAAGGCCATCGACGATGACCTGCTCGATGACCTGGAAACCCGCCTGCTCACCGCAGACGTCGGCGTCGAGGCTACCACCGCGATCATCGGCAACCTGACCAAGCGCGTGGCGCGCAAGGAACTGGCCGACAGCGGCGCGCTGTACAGCGCGCTGCAGGAAGAGCTGACCGGTCTGCTCAAGCCGGTCGAGCAGCCGCTGGTGATCCCGGCCGAGAAACAGCCCTATGTGATCCTGGTGGTCGGCGTGAACGGCGTCGGCAAGACCACCACCATCGGTAAGCTGGCCAAGAAGCTGCAGCAGGATGGCAAGAAGGTCATGCTCGCCGCCGGCGACACCTTCCGTGCTGCGGCTGTCGAGCAGTTGCAGGTGTGGGGCGAGCGCAACAATATCGCGGTGATCGCCCAGCACACAGGGGCCGATTCCGCCTCGGTGATCTTCGATGCGGTGCAGGCGGCCAAGGCGCGCGGTGTTGACGTGTTGATCGCCGATACTGCCGGGCGCCTGCACACCAAAGACAACCTGATGGAAGAGTTGAAGAAGGTCCGCCGCGTGATCGGCAAACTCGACGACACCGCGCCGCACGAAGTGCTGCTGGTGCTCGACGCCGGTACCGGGCAGAACGCGATCAACCAGACCAAGCAGTTCAATCAGGCGGTAGCCCTTACCGGGCTGGCGCTGACCAAGCTGGACGGCACCGCCAAGGGTGGGGTGATCTTCGCCCTGGCCAAGCAGTTCGGCTTGCCGATTCGCTACATCGGTGTCGGTGAAGGCATCGACGACCTGCGCACTTTTGTCGCGCAGGATTTCGTCCAGGCATTGTTCGCGGAAAGGGAGCGCGCATGATTCGATTCGAGCAGGTCGGCAAGCGGTATCCCAATGGCCATGTCGGGTTGCATGAACTGAGTTTTCGCGTGCGCCGTGGCGAATTCCTGTTCGTCACCGGCCACTCCGGCGCGGGCAAGAGCACCCTGTTGCGCCTGCTGCTGGCAATGGAGCGCCCGACCACCGGCAAGCTGATGCTGGCCAACCAGGACCTGTCGCAGATCACCACCGCACAGATCCCTTTCCTGCGCCGGCAGATCGGCGTGGTGTTCCAGAACCACCAGCTGCTGTTTGACCGCTCGGTCTTCGACAACGTCGCCCTGCCGCTGCAGATCCTCGGCCTGTCCAAGGCCGAGATCGACAAGCGTGTGCGTTCGGCCCTGGAGCGCGTCAGCCTGGCCGACAAGGTCGACCAGCTGCCAGCCGACCTGTCCACCGGTCAGCAGCAGCGCGTCGGCATCGCCCGCGCCGTGGTACATCGCCCGGCCCTGCTGCTGGCGGACGAACCCACCGGCAACCTCGACCCGCGCCTGGCCGCTGAAATCATGGGTATCTTCGAAGACATCAACCGCCTCGGTACCACCGTGCTGATCGCCAGTCACGACCTGGCCCTGATCGCGCGTATGCGCCACCGCATGCTGACCCTGCAGCGCGGCCGCCTAATCGGTGACGGGGAGGCCAACTGATGAGCGACTCGCAACGCAACCTCAAGGCCGCCGAGCGGGTTGGCGCGGTCCAGCCCAAGGCTGACAAGCCGATCAAGGAAGGCCCGGATTTCACCACCCTGCTGCACGGCTGGCTGGAAAGCCACCGCGCCAGCCTGGTGGACAGCCTGCATCGCCTGGTCAAACAGCCGATCGGCAGCTTCTTTACCTGCCTGGTGATGGCCGTGGCGTTGTCGCTGCCCATGGGTCTGTCGCTGCTGCTGGACAACGTCGAGCGCCTGGGCGGCTCCTGGCAGCGCGCCGCGCAGATTTCCCTGTACCTGCAGATCGACACCAACGAGACCGCTGGCCAGCAGCTGCGCGACGAGGTCGCCGGCATGGCCGACGTGGCTTCGGCCGAATGGATCAGCCGCGAACAGGCCCTGGCCGAGTTCGAGCAGCAGTCCGGCATCGGCGAAGCCCTGCGCGAATTGCCAGATAACCCGCTGCCCGGCGTGGTGGTGGTGACCCCGCGCGAAGTCGACCGGCCCACGCTGGAGGCGCTACGGCAGAACCTCTCGGAAATGCCTGGGGTAGAGCAGGCGCAGCTGGACCTGCAGTGGGTGGAGCGGCTGTCGGCGATCCTCGGCTTGGGCGACCGCTTTGTCTTCGGCCTGACCCTGCTGCTGGTGCTGGCTCTGTTGCTGGTGATCGGCAACACCATCCGTCTGCATATCGAGAACCGGCGCAGCGAGATCGAGGTGATCAAGCTGGTTGGCGGCACGGACGGCTATGTGCGTCGCCCCTTCCTCTATATGGGCACTCTCTATGGGGTCGGTGCCGGGCTGTTGGCCTGGGGGCTGCTGGCGTTTGGGCTGGATTGGCTGAACGGCGCAGTGGTGCGCCTGGCTGGTCTGTATGGCAGCGATTTCACCCTGCTCGGCGTGCCGACTGCCGATGGTCTGTCGCTACTGTTAGGCGCGGTTCTGCTCGGCTATATTGGCGCCTGGCTGGCGGTTGCGCGGCATCTGAGTGAGTTGGCGCCCCGTTAGAGCCCCTTGATTTAGATCAATATTTGCTCATCTGTAAGGGAACTTTTCCACCGGTTTCCAGCTCAGAATGGGCAGTGCTAGACTGCACCAGCTTTGTAATTCCGGAGGTTTTTCATGACCACTTCTCTGCAACCTGTCCATGCTCTAGTCCCAGGCGCGAACCTGGAGGCTTATGTGCATGCGGTGAACAGCATTCCGCTGTTGTCGCCCGAGCAGGAGCGCGAGCTGGCCGAAAGTCTCTACTACGAGCAAGACCTCGAGGCGGCCCGGCAAATGGTGCTGGCCCACCTGCGTTTCGTTGTGCACATCGCCCGCAGCTACGCCGGCTACGGCCTGGCCCAGGCTGACCTGATTCAGGAAGGCAACGTCGGCCTGATGAAGGCGGTCAAGCGCTTCAACCCGGAAATGGGCGTGCGCCTGGTGTCCTTCGCGGTGCACTGGGTCAAGGCCGAGATCCACGAATTCATCCTGCGCAACTGGCGCATCGTCAAAGTCGCCACCACCAAGGCCCAGCGCAAGCTGTTCTTCAACCTGCGCAGCCAGAAGAAACGCCTGGCCTGGTTGAACAATGAGGAAGTACACGCCGTGGCGGAAAGCCTGGGCGTCGAACCGCGCGAAGTGCGCGAGATGGAGAGCCGCCTGTCGGGTCACGACATGGCCTTCGATCCGGCTGCCGACGACGATGACGACAGCGCCTTCCAGTCGCCTGCGCATTACCTGGAAGACCATCGCTACGACCCGGCTCGCCAGCTGGAAGATGCCGACTGGAGCGACAGCTCCACCGCCGGCCTGCACGACGCCCTGGAGGGCCTCGACGAGCGCAGCCGCGATATCCTTTACCAGCGCTGGCTGGCCGAGGAGAAAGC
>JBBNAI010000267.1:0-9753 GCA_037994305.1 Pseudomonas sp.
CGCGCAGGGCGGCGACTTCCGCGGTGATGTTGTCCAGGCGCTCGTAGAGCAGCTTGGCCAGCTCGCTGCCTTCGCGGCCTCGGCCATTCTTCAGCTCGGTCAGGGCCTGGTTGAACAGGGTCAGGGCAGCAGCATTCAACGCCTGCGGGTCGGCGGCGTCGGCGACCAGCACGCCGGGCCAGGCCAGTACCTCGAGGGGGTTGAGGGGGGCCGGTTGCTGGATCAGGGCGGCCACGCTTTCGGCAGCGTTGATCAGCTGGCGGGCACGGTCGCTGTCGACCTGCAGGCTCTTGCCGGTGTTTTCCTCGGCAAAGCGCAGGGTGCATTCCACTTTGCCGCGCGACAGGCCCTGGCGCAGGGCTTCGCGCACCGCGCCTTCGAGGTCGCGGAAGGCGTCCGGCAGGCGCAGGTGCGGCTCCAAGTAGCGATGGTTGACCGAGCGCAGTTCCCAGCTCAGGGTGCCGTGGGCACCGGCCCCTTCGACGCGGGCGAAGGCGGTCATGCTATGCACCATGGGGAGACCTCTTGGAATGAACGATGAGGCGGCGGATTGTAGCGCAGTGTGTCGGGCGGCCCAATCTGGCATGTCGCGGGCGGGGTGGCGGCCCTATAATGCCGGCAGATATCCCGCTCTCAACAGGTAATAGCAGATGAAACGTCCCAGTGGCCGTGCCTCCACCCAGTTGCGCTCCGTGCGCATCACCCGCAACTACACCAAGCATGCCGAGGGTTCGGTGCTGGTCGAGTTCGGCGACACCAAGGTGATCTGCACCGCCAGTGTGGAGTCCGGCGTGCCGCGTTTCCTCAAGGGCCAGGGCCAGGGTTGGCTGACTGCCGAATACGGCATGCTGCCGCGTGCCACCGGTGACCGTAACCAGCGCGAAGCCAGCCGTGGCAAACAGGGCGGCCGTACCCTGGAGATCCAGCGCCTGATCGGCCGCTCGCTGCGCGCCGCGCTGGACATGAGCAAGCTGGGCGAGAACACCATCTATATCGACTGCGACGTTATCCAGGCTGACGGCGGTACCCGTACTGCGTCCATCACCGGTGCCATGGTGGCCCTGGCCGATGCGCTGAAAGTCCTGAAGAAACGGGGTTCCCTGAAAGGCGAGCCGCTCAAGCAGATGGTTGCCGCCGTATCCGTGGGCATCTACCAGGGTGAGCCGGTGCTGGACCTGGATTACCTGGAAGACTCCGCTGCCGAGACCGACCTCAACGTGGTGATGACCGAAGCCGGTGGTTTCATTGAAGTGCAGGGTACCGCCGAAGGTGCCCCCTTCCAGCCGGAAGAGCTGACTGCCATGCTGGCGCTGGCCCAGCAGGGCATGCGCGAGTTGTTCGAACTGCAGCGCGCAGCGCTGGCTAACTGACCTTCCCCCTTGATGGAGCGCGACCATGGATGAGCAGAGCCCTTCTACCCCGAGCCAGGAAGCCCGCCAGTGGGCGATGTTTTGCCACTTCGCGGCGTTCATCGGTCTACTGATTCCCTTCGGCAACCTGCTGGGCCCGCTGATCGTCTGGCAGCTCAAGCGTGATCTCGACCCCTTCGTCGATGATCAGGGCAAGGAGGCGTTGAACTTCCATATCACCGTGTCCATTGCCGCGCTGGTATGCATGCTGCTGGCGGTGGTGGTGATCGGTTTCCTGCTCCTGCCGTTGCTCGGTCTGGCCGCCTTGGTGCTGACCATCATTGCCGGGATCAAGGCCAATGAAGGCAAGCTCTACCGTTACCCGCTGTGCTGGCGCCTGGTCAAATAGGCATTGCGCCGTACCGGCCCCGCTCGGGGCCGGTCGTTCCATCCCCTCTGTTAAGTAAGGAAGCCTGACGTGGCCGGAGCCAATCTATTAGCCCTGCTCGATGACATCGCCAGCGTGCTGGATGATGTGTCGGTGATGACCAAGGTGGCGGCGAAGAAGACCGCTGGCGTGCTGGGGGATGACCTGGCGCTGAACGCGCAGCAGGTCAGCGGGGTCAAGGCTGACCGCGAGTTGCCGGTGGTCTGGGCCGTGGCCAAGGGTTCACTGATCAACAAGCTGATTCTGGTACCGGCGGCGCTGCTGATCAGCGCCTTCGCGCCCTGGCTGGTGACGCCCTTGCTGATGCTCGGTGGTGCCTTCCTCTGCTTCGAGGGCTTCGAGAAGCTGGCGCACAAGTATCTGCACCGCCAGGAAGAGGGTGCCGAACAGCATGCCGAGCACGTTCAGGCCTTGGCCGATCCGGCCGTGGACATGCAGGTTTTCGAGAAGGACAAGATCAAGGGCGCGGTGCGCACCGACTTCGTACTGTCCGCAGAAATCATCGCCATCACCCTCGGTGTGGTGGCGGCGCAGCCCTTCATTCAGCAGGTAACGGTGCTGTCCGGCATCGCGCTGCTGATGACGGTCGGGGTGTATGGCCTGGTTGCTGGCATCGTCAAGCTGGATGACGCCGGACTCTATCTCAGCCAGCGCGCCAGCGCGGCGGCGAAGGCCCTGGGGCGGGCTATCCTGTGGCTAGCGCCGTGGCTGATGAAGCTGCTGTCGGTGGTGGGGACGGCGGCCATGTTCATGGTCGGTGGCGGCATTCTCACCCATGGTATTCCCGGTGCCCATGAGCTGATCCATCACTGGGTCGAGGCGATAGGCAGTCTGGCAGCAGTGGGCGGTGTACTGGCGGTGTTGGCGCCAACCCTGATCGATGCGCTGTTCGGCATCGTGGTCGGTGCGCTGGTGCTGGTGCTGGTCAGCGTGGCTGGCAAGGCCTGGGGTGCGCTGCGAGGGAAAGCGACCAACTGATGTTGGTCGCTTCGCGGCTCAGACGCTGAGCAGCCAATCGTAGTCGACGATCAGCGGCGCGTGCTGGGAGAAGCGCGGCTGACGCGGCAGCTTGGCGTTGCGTACCGAGCGGCGCATGCCGGGAGTGAGCAACTGGTAGTCCATGCGCCAACCGAGGTTGAGCATGTCCGCCTGCTCGTTATCCGGCCACCAGCTGTACTGCTCACCTTCGCGACTGACTTCGCGCAGGGCATCGACATAACCCATGGTGCCGATCACTTCATCCAGCCAGGCGCGCTCAGGCGCGAGAAAGCCGGGAAGCTGCTGGCAGTCGCGCCAGTTCTTCACATCCAGTTTCTGGTGGGCAACGTACAGCGAGCCGCAGTAGATGTACTCGCGGCGCTTGCGGCGTTGCTTGTCCAGATAACCGGTGAAGTCGTCGATGAACTTGAATTTATGGTTGAGGCTCTCGTCCCCGCCCTGGCCGGATGGCAGCAGCAGGGTAGCGATACTGACTTTGTCGAAGTCTGCCTGTAGATAACGCCCGTACCGATCCGCCGATTCGAACCCAAGGCCGTGGATCACTGCCTTGGGCTGCAGCCGAGAGTACAGCGCCACGCCGCCCTGATCGGGCACCTCGGCGTCGACGGCATAGAGAAAATAGCCATCCAGCTGGAAGGCCGGGTCATCGAGTTCGAAGGAAGAGGCGCGAGTATCTTGCAGGCAGATCACGTCGGCATTCTGGGCTTGCAGCCAACTGAGCAATCCACGCTCGGCTGCGCCCTGAATACCATTCACGTTCACACTGATGATCCGCATAAATGGCCCCCAAAAACACCTCGGTGTATGATACCCGAGCTCATTCCCATTAGCTAAATTCATAGCTAAATCTGTGCCGTTCGGGGCTTTTCATGCAGGCGTATCAACGCGAATTCATTCGTTTCGCCATCGAGCGCGGGGTTCTGCGCTTCGGTGAGTTCACTCTCAAGTCAGGACGTACCAGTCCTTACTTCTTCAATGCCGGTCTGTTCAGCAGCGGTTTGGCCCTGGCCCAGCTCGGGCGCTTCTATGCGGCTGCGCTGATGGAAAGCGGTATCGACTTCGATGTGCTGTTCGGCCCTGCCTACAAGGGCATTCCGCTGGCAGCGGCGACTGCCGTGGCCCTGGCCGAGCAGCATCAGCGCGACCTGCCCTGGTGCTTCAACCGCAAGGAAGCCAAGGATCATGGCGAAGGCGGCACCCTGGTGGGGGCACCGCTGGAGGGTCGGGTGATGATCGTCGATGACGTGATCACCGCCGGTACGGCGATCCGCGAGGTGATGCAGATCATCCAGGCGCAGGGTGCCCAGGCTGCTGGCGTGCTGATTGCGCTGAATCGCCAGGAGCGTGGCCAGGGCGAGCTGTCGGCGATCCAGGAAGTCGAGCGCGACTACGGCATGCCGGTGGTCAGTATTGTTTCCCTGGAGCAGGTACTGGATTATCTGGCGGGCGACGCCGAGCTGAAGCAGCACCTGCCGGCGGTAGAAGCCTACCGCGCGCAGTACGGCATCTAAAAACATAATAAGGAAAACCCTATGCTCAGACCGGTAGTGCTCTGTTTGTTCCTGGTGTCGGGGCTGGGTCCTGTGGTTGCGGCCGAGAAGCCTGCGGCGGGTGCGCAAGTCCAGGCGACCGAGTACTACCGGTATGTCAACGACAAGGGCGTGACGGTCATCGACCGTTTGGGTGTGCCGCCGGAGTTCATCTCCAAGGGCTATTCAGTGTTGAACGACCAGGGCCGAGTGGTGCGTGTGGTGCCACCGGCACCGAGCGCGGAAGAGCGCAAGCGTCAGGTCGAAGAGCAGGCCAAGGCGAGTTCCGATGCGCAGTTGCTGCGTATCTACACCGA
This sequence comes from Pseudomonas sp., assembly GCA_037994305.1. GTDB lineage: Bacteria > Pseudomonadota > Gammaproteobacteria > Pseudomonadales > Pseudomonadaceae > Aquipseudomonas. The sequence goes on from JBBNAI010000267.1 coordinate 4,643, forward strand.
GGTAACGGATGTCGACCGTGCCCGTGATCGCAAGCTGGCCGAGCTGGATGGGATTATCAGTGTGGCGCAGAGCAACCTGGGTTCACTGCGTACCCAGCAAGCCAACCTGCAGGCCACGGCCGCCGAGAGCGAACGTGCCGGCCGCGCGGTGCCGGAGCATCTGCTGGTGCAAATCGACAACATCAAGGCCGAACAGGTCGGTCTGCAGAAGGACATCGAGCGTTACCAGAAGAACCGCAATGAGGCTGAAGCCAGCTTCGCGGCTGATCGCGCACGCTTGGAGACATTGGTCGGCCACTGATCCTGACCGGCGCAAGGCCGGCCAGGCTGATACGACTCAGTGGTGACGTTTGCGGTTGGTGATCAGGGTGCCCACGCCGCTGTCGGTGAAGATTTCCAGCAACACTGCATTGGGCACGCGACCATCGATGATGTGCGCGCTGTTCACTCCGCCCTGTACTGCATCCAACGCACAGCGAATCTTCGGCAGCATGCCGCCGTAGATAGTGCCGTCGGCGATCAGGCCATCCACCTGCTCGGTGGTCAGCCCGGTCAGCACTTCACCCTGCTTGTCCATCAGGCCGGCGATGTTGGTCAGCAGCATCAGCTTTTCAGCCTTCAGCGCTTCCGCCACCTTGCCTGCCACCAGATCGGCGTTGATGTTGTACGACTCGCCTTCGGCGCCCACACCAATCGGCGCAATCACCGGGATGAAATCGCCTTTCACCAGCATGTTGAGCAGGTCGGTGTTGACCCCGACCACTTCGCCGACATGGCCGATATCGATGATTTCCGGTTGAGTCATCTCGGGCGTCTTGCGGCTGACAGTGAGCTTCTTCGCGCGAATCAGCTCGGCGTCCTTGCCGGTCAGGCCGATGGCGCTGCCGCCGTGGCGGTTGATCAGGTTGACGATGTCCTTGTTGACCTGGCCGCCGAGGACCATCTCCACCACGTCCATGGTCTGCGCGTCGGTGACGCGCATGCCATCGATGAAGTGACTCTCGATCGACAGGCGTTTGAGCAGGTCGCCGATCTGCGGGCCGCCGCCATGGACTACCACCGGGTTGATGCCCACCGCCTTCATCAGCACGATGTCGCGGGCGAAGCCTTCCTTCAGCTCGTCACTTTCCATGGCGTTGCCGCCGTACTTGATCACCAGGGTCTTGCCGACGAAGCGACGAATGTAGGGCAGCGCTTCGGACAGTACCTTGGCGACATTGGTGGCGGCATCACGTTCAAGAGTCATTACGGACAAGGCTCCAGGGCAAGTCAGAACGGCAGGTTGAGGTCAGGGGCGACGTTGTAGAGCTGGGCGCGGAAGACTTCCTGAATGCGCACCAGCTCTGCCTGGGTTTCCGCTTCGAAGCGCAGCACCAGCACCGGCGTGGTGTTGGAGGCACGCACCAGGCCCCAGCCTTTCGGGTAGTCGACCCGTACACCGTCGAGGGTGGTCAGGTTGGCCTCGCCCCATACGCCATCGCGCTGCAGGCGGTCGATCAGGCCGAACTTGTTCTCGTCGGTGACGGTGATGTTGATTTCCGGGGTGGAGATATCCGCCGGGAAGGCCGAGAACACATGTTCGGCGTCACGCTTGTCCTGGCTGAGGATTTCCAGCAGGCGCGCGGCGCTGTAGATGCCGTCGTCGAAGCCGAACCAGCGTTCCTTGAAGAAGATATGTCCGCTCATCTCGCCGGCCAGCAGGGCACCGGTTTCCTTCATTTTCTTCTTGATCAGCGAGTGGCCGGTCTTCCACATCACCGGACGGCCACCGTAGCCGCTGATCAACGCGCCCAGGCGGCGGGTGCATTTGACGTCATAGATGATGTCGGCGCCCGGATTGCGCGAGACCACGTCCTTGGAGAACAGCATCATCAGGCGGTCGGGGAAGACCATGTTGCCGTTGTTGGTCACCACGCCGACGCGGTCGCCGTCGCCATCGAAGGCCAGGCCCAGGTCGGCGCCTTCGGCTTTCACGCGGGCGATCAGGTCGACCAGGTTCTCCGGCTTGCCCGGGTCCGGGTGGTGGTTGGGGAAGTTGCCGTCGACTTCGCAGAACAGCGGGATGACGCTGCAGCCGAGCGCTTCGATCAGACGCGGGGCAATCACCCCGGCAACGCCGTTGCCGCAGTCGACCACCACTTTCATCGGCTTGGCGATGGCGATGTCGCCGACGATCTGCTTGAAGTACGGCTCAAGGATGTCGACCTGCTCGACCGTGCCGACACCGCTGGCCAGGTCGTTACGGTCGATGCGGGTCTTCAGGGCCTGGATCTGCTCGTTGGCCTGGGTATCGCCGGCGATGACGATCTTGAAGCCGTTGTAGTCCGGTGGGTTGTGGCTGCCGGTGAGCATGACGCCAGACTTGCCCTTGAGGACGTGGGTGGCGAAGTACAGGGCCGGAGTCGGCACCATGCCAACGTCGGTGACGTTGCAGCCGCAGTCGAGCAGGCCCTGGATCAATTGCTGGACCAGCTGCGGGCCGGACAGGCGGCCATCGCGGCCGACGGCAACGTTCGGCTCGCCCTGGGCGAGGCTTTCCGAGCCGATGGCGCGGCCAATCCAGTATGCGGCGTCAACGGTGAGGGTATCGCCGACCACGCCACGGATATCGTAGGCGCGGAAAATGCTGGCTGGGAGGTTCGGTGGGGTTTGTGGGGCGCTGGCCATGGATGTTTGCTCCAGTCCCAGGAGATCCTGGTCTTCGTCGAGAATGTCGATATCGAGAATATCGGTGTCTTGGAACAGCGGATCGGCCAACGGTGCGGGCTTGGTCGCTGCTGTCGATTTGGCAGTGGTAGCTGGACTGCCGGCCTCGTTGCCCGAGGCTTCTTGTTTGCGGCGCGGCATGCGCGCCAGTATCTGACCGAGGCTGTCGAGGGCGACAAAACTCAGGCTGAAGGCTTTGACCGACTTTCCGCTGGAAAGCTCCTGAATCATACCGGTAAGTTGCTTCACGTCGGCTTGCAGGCGCGCAAGCAGCTGTTTCTGCGTGAGGAACAGGCCAAGCAGCGCGCCGCCAAGTGCAAGTAGCGCAGCCAGGGCAATGGTGGCGGGAGACAGGGGCGACACCATCAGGCTGGCGCCGGGGGCGAAGCTGAGCTTCCAGTTCGGGTTGCCGGTTTCGAATGACTGGGCCGCAGCGACGGCACCATCGCCGTACTTGGCCAGTGGCTGGGGATTACTGGTACCGAATTGTTGGTCGAGCTGCACCTGGCCGACCCCGGCAGGGAGCGCAGGCAAGGTATTGAGCAGCCGCTGCAGGTCGACCACCAGTAGCAGGGTGCCTTGCAGCTGTGGATCGTCGCCGCGGCGCAGCGCCGCAGCGCTGTAAACCAGCCAGCGTTCGCCGACCTTGTAGGCCTCGGGTGCCGGCACCTGGCCGTTTTCCAGGCGGCGCAGCAGATCGAGGGCGGCGAAGTTCATCGGCCCCAGGCGGCCGACATTCAGCGAGGCGCGGCCGGGTGCGTTGAGGTGCACGTCGATCACGCCTTGCCAGTGCTGCTGGCTGCGCTCCGCTGCGCTGATCTGCTCGAGATCTCCGCTCTGCACGGCATCGAGCAGGCCCGGGTTGGCTGCCGCGGCCTGGGTATCGGCCTGCAGTTGCAGCAAGGTCTGCTGCAGGGCGCTGGCCTGGCTGCCGCCCCAGGCCTGGATCAGCTGTTGCTGTTGCTGCTGGCTACTGCCGGACAGGCTGTAACCCAGCACGAGGGCGGCGGCCAGCAGCCCGGCAAGGGCTGCCACGGCGCCCGGAAGCAGGGCCTTATGATCGCTGTTGGCCTGGCGCGCCGGCGTTTCGCCTGGGCTGACCAGGGCGGCGGCGGGGTTGTCCTTGGCACTGCGCTTGAAGAGTTTCACCGAACGTCTCCCGGGCAATTCATCCTGATAAGGGCTTAGTGGCTGCCGGAGTGGCCGAAGCCGCCGGCGCCGCGTTGGCTTTCGTCGAACTGTTCGACCAGTTCGAAATGCGCCTGGACCACGGGTACCAGCACCAGCTGCGCGATGCGTTCGCCCACGGCGATGGTGAAAGGCGTCTGGCCGCGATTCCAGCACGACACCATCAGCTCGCCCTGGTAGTCCGAGTCGATCAGACCGACCAGGTTGCCGAGCACGATGCCGTGCTTATGGCCGAGGCCCGAGCGTGGCAGGATCAACGCCGCCAGGCCCGGGTCGCCGACGTAAATCGCCAGGCCAGTGGGGATCAGCAGGGTCTGGCCGGGTTCCAGCACGGTTTCCTGCTGCAGCATGGCGCGCAGGTCGAGGCCGGCGGAGCCGGGGGTGGCGTAGTGTGGCAGCGGAAATTCGCTGCCCAGGCGTGGATCGAGAATCTTGGCTTGCAAAGCGTGCATGGCGGGCCCTGTGAGCGGTGGAGGGGTCAGGCGCGGTTCAGGCGCTCGGCGATAAAGGCCACCAGCTGGCGGGCAATCTTGCCCTTGCTGGTCTGGGCAAAGCTGCTCGCCTGCAGATCGCGGTCGATGATGGTGATGGCGTTTTCTTCGCTGTTGAAGCCGATGGTGGGGTTGGCCACGTCATTGGCGACGATCAGGTCGAGGTTCTTGTCTTTCAGCTTGCGAGCAGCATAGCCGAGCAGGTTCTCGGTTTCTGCGGCGAAGCCCACGCTGAAGGGGCGATCGTCGCGTGCGGCGAGGGTAGCCAGGATGTCCGGGTTGCGCACCAGTTGCAGGAGCAGGCCGTCACCGGTGCTGGGGTCTTTCTTCAGCTTGTGTGCGGCGATCACTTCCGGGCGGTAGTCGGCGACGGCGGCGGAGGCGATCAGCAGGTCGCAGGGCATGGCGGCTTCGCAGGCGGCGAGCATGTCGCGGGCGCTGACCACGTCGATGCGGTTGACCCGATCCGGGGTTGGCAGGTGCACCGGGCCGGTGATCAGGGTCACCTTGGCGCCGGCTTCCACTGCTGCCTCGGCGAGGGCGAAACCCATCTTTCCGGAGCTGTGGTTGGTGATGTAGCGCACCGGGTCGATGTTTTCCTGGGTCGGGCCCGCCGTGATCAACACATGGCGGCCGGTGAGGCTTTCGCGCTTGAAGCAATCGGCGGCCAGTTGTGCCAGGTCGTTGGCTTCAAGCATGCGCCCCAGGCCTACGTCGCCGCAGGCC
>JBBNAI010000268.1:0-1680 GCA_037994305.1 Pseudomonas sp.
CACCGGGGCAGAACCACCCGGCACATCGAAGCGCACGCGCTGGCCAGGGCGAATCACGAAGGGTGCGGGGATGTTGTTGCGCGCCGCCAGAGCTTTCCAGTCCCAGCCGAAACGGAAGGCAATCGAATACAGGGTGTCGCCGGGCTGCACGATGTACTGGCCACCGGTAACCTGCGGGCGGCTTGGAGCCACCACGCCACCACCGGCATGGGTACGGTCCACCACCTGTACCGGTGTGCTGGGCGAACTGCTGCAGCCCGACAGGATGACCGCGAACAACGCTGCCCCCAGGCCACTGCGGCCCATCAGGCGCTTTCGCTGCTGTCTGCTCGTGAGACTCACCCCGTGCTCCCCTGCCGGTGTTTCTTGGATATATAGGTACGCATTGTGCCGGAATTATCCGGCTGAGCCAGTCGCGCGCCCCAAGGCAGTCAACCAGCCCGAATCGTCTACAGCCGCTTCACTCGATCTTCTCAGGCCAAGGGGCCATTGAGCAGCGGCACGAAACGCACCAGATCGAGGACATGACGGCTGTAGCCATCGTCTTCACGGATGATCAGCAGCAACTCCTGCACATCACCCACGCCCACCGGGATCACCAGGCGCCCGCCTGGGGCCAGCTGATCCAGCAGCGCTTGCGGCACTTCGGCGGCAGCGGCGGTGACGATGATGCCGTTGTACGGCCCCAGCGCATTCCAGCCTTCCCAGCCATCACCCCAGCGGAATACCACGTTGCGCAGGTTGAGTTCGACCAGACGCTCCTTGGCCTTGTCCTGCAGGCTCTGGATACGCTCGACGGAGAACACCCGCTCGACCAGTTGGGCCAGCACAGCGGTCTGGTAGCCGGAGCCGGTGCCGATCTCCAGAACCTTGTCCAGCGGACCGGCGGCCAGCAGCAACTCGGTCATGCGCCCAACCATATAGGGCTGGGAGATGGTCTGGTTGTGGCCGATTGGCAGCGCCGTGTCTTCGTAGGCACGATGGGCCAGCGCTTCGTCGACGAACAGGTGGCGCGGCGTGCGGCGAATGACTTCCAGCACCCGTGGGTTGGACAGCCCTTCCTCGTACAGTCGCTCGATCAGCCGCTCGCGGGTCCGTTGCGAGGTCATGCCGATCCCGTGGCGCTGCAGATGATCCTGGCCGCGCATCAGAGCAGCCCCTCCAACCAGCCACCGAGGCTGTTGAAGCCCTCGTGGAAGGTGCGATCAAGCTGCAGGGGGGTAATCGACACGTAACCCTGCATCACAGCATGGAAGTCAGTACCCGGGCCGCCATCCTCGGCATCACCGGAGACGGAGATCCAGTAGCCTTCCTTGCCACGCGGATTGACCACCTTGACCGGCGCAGCAGCACGGGCGCGATGGCCCAGGCGGGTAAGCTGGATGCCACGGATGCGATCGAGCGGCAGGTTGGGCACGTTGACGTTGAGTACGGTGCGCGGCGGCAGGTCGAGTTGGCCATGGGCCTCGACCAGCTTGCGGGCGAAATAGGCGGCGGTCGGCAGGTTGTCCGGCTGGCGCGACAGCAGCGAGAAGGCGAAGGCCGGCCGTGCTAGGAAGCGACCTTCCAGGGCAGCGGCAACGGTGCCGGAATACAGCACGTCGTCGCCCAGGTTGGCACCCAGGTTGATCCCCGACACCACCATTTCCGGTACCTGCTCAAGCAGGCCGTTGAGGCCCA
>JBBNAI010000269.1:0-12114 GCA_037994305.1 Pseudomonas sp.
TGGGCAGTAAGCAGCCGATCAAGAATCTGCGCGCCCTGCTCAAGACCAACCAGAATGGCGGCTTCGACTGCCCCGGTTGCGCCTGGGGCGAATCGCCGGACAACGGCCTGGTGAAGTTTTGCGAGAACGGCGCCAAGGCGGTCAACTGGGAAGCCACCAAGCGCGGTATCGGCCGCGATTTCTTCGCCCGCTACAGCGTCAGCCAGCTGCGCGAGCAGAGCGACTACTGGCTCGAATACCAGGGCCGCCTGACCGAGCCGCTGCGTTACGACGCGGCCAGCGACCGCTATGTGCCCATCGACTGGGACGCCGCTTTCCAGCTTATCGCCAGCAGCCTCAAGGGCCTCGCCAGCCCGCACCAGGCCGAGTTCTACACCTCGGGCCGAGCCAGCAACGAAGCCGCCTTCCTCTATCAGCTGATGGTGCGCGCCTACGGCACCAACAACTTCCCCGACTGTTCGAACATGTGCCATGAGGCCAGCGGCGTGGCGCTCGGCCAGAGCATTGGCGTGGGCAAGGGCACGGTGACCTTCGCCGACTTCGAGCACGCCGACGCCATCCTGGTGTTCGGCCAGAACCCCGGCACCAACCACCCACGCATGCTCGAACCGCTGCGCGAGGCAGTCGAGCGCGGCGCCAGCGTGGTCTGCTTCAACCCGCTGAAGGAGCGCGGCCTGGAACGCTTCCAGCATCCGCAGCACCCATTGGAAATGCTCAGCAACGGCGCCCAGCCGACCAGCAGCGCCTACTTCCGCCCGCACCTGGGCGGCGACATGGCGGTGGTGCGCGGCATGGCCAAGTTCCTCCTGCAGTGGGAGCGCGAACGGCCCGGCACGGTGTTCGACCAACGCTTCATCGACGAGCACTGCACGGGACTGGAGAGCTGGCTGGCAGCGGTGGACGCCACCGACTGGAAGCAGATCGAAGAACAGTCCGGCCTGCCGCGCCGCGAGATCGAGCAGGCTGCACGCCTGTATGTACAGGCCGAGCGGGTCATCACCTGCTGGGCCATGGGCATCACCCAGCACCGTCACTCGGTGGCGACCATCCAGGAAATCGCCAACCTCATGCTGCTGCGCGGCAACGTCGGCAAGCCGGGCGCCGGCCTGTGCCCGGTGCGCGGCCACAGCAATGTGCAGGGCGACCGCACCATGGGCATCAACGAGCGGCCGCCGGCGTTTTTCCTCGATGCGCTGGAGCGACGCTTCCAGTTCCAGGTGCCGCGCGAAGCCGGGCACAACACGGTGGAAGCGATCAACGCCATGCTCGCCGGGCACAGCAAGGTGTTCATCGGCCTGGGCGGCAACTTCGCCCAGGCTACGCCGGACAGCCCGCGCACCCATGCCGCCCTGCAGCAGTGCGAGCTGACCGTGCAGATCAGCACCAAACTCAACCGCAGCCACCTGACACATGGGCGCCAGGCGCTGATCCTGCCGTGCCTGGGGCGCACCGATCTCGACCTGCAGGCCGGCAACCCGCAGGCGGTGACCGTGGAAGACTCGTTCAGCATGGTGCACGCCTCCTGGGGCCAGCTGACGCCGCTGTCGGCGCAGATGCGCTCGGAGCCGGCGATCATCGCCGGCATCGCCAACGCCCTGCTCGGCGCGCAACCGGTGGACTGGCTGCAGCTGATCCAGGACTACGCGCGCATTCGCGAGCTGATCGCCGACACCATCCCCGGTTTCGCCGGTTTCAACGGCAACCTCGAACAGCCTGGTGGTTTCCATCTGAACAACTCCGCTGCCGCACGGCGCTGGAATACCCTGGATGGCCGCGCCCACTTCATCGGCCATGCCCTGCCTGACCACCTGCTGCCGCCGCAGGTGCGCAGCCAGGCCGAAGCGCCGCACCTGGTGCTGCAGACCCTGCGCTCCCATGACCAGTACAACACCACCCTGTATGGTCTGGATGATCGCTACCGTGGCGTGCGCGGCATGCGCGAGGTGCTGTTCGTCAATCCGCAGGATATCCAGCGCCTCGGATTCGAACCGGGCCAGCAAGTCGATGTCATGTCTGTATGGGACGACGGTATCGAACGCCAGGTGCGCGGCTTCACCCTGCTCGCCTACGACACCCCGCCGGGGCAGGCAGCGGCCTACTATCCGGAGACCAACCCGTTGGTGCCACTGGACAGCTTCGGCATTGGCAGCCACACGCCAACCTCGAAATTCATCGCTATTCGCCTGCAAGCCGCCGCACCCGGGCAACGTCTCTTCTAGACTGTACAGGGCCCGCCACGGTGGGCTTTGCCCGATATGTCGTAACAGACAGTTACGTCCTTTGCCCTGAACAACTTGAGCCGCACGGCTGCGTCCGTGATACTGCACCGCGTTTTCCACCCCGCGCCGCCTGTCTTCACCCCATCCCTGGCCCGCGCGTTACGATTTTTCCGAGTTGCATGTGCCGTCAGCAAAGCGGCCTCAAGGGTTCGAGGAGCCACCGCCGATGATGAAAAGGAGCGACTGGATCTGGACCCTGGTCGGATTGGTCGCAGTCGTATTTTCCTGCTACCTGCTCTACAAGGAGATCCGCACGATCTCCCTCGACGAGCTGTCGCAGAGCCTGCACGCCATCTCGCGGCACAACTGGCTGCTGGCGGCTGCCTCCACGTTGGGCGCCTACTGCGCCTTGGCCTGGTACGACCGCATCGCCATCGCGCACCTGGGCAAGAAAATCTCCTGGTGGTTCATCACCCTCTGCTCCTTCACCACCTATGCGCTGGCGCACAACATCGGCGCCTCAGTGTTCTCCGGCGCGGTGGTGCGCTATCGCGCGTACTCCAGCAAAGGCCTGACACCGCCGGAAATCGGCCTGCTGATCTTCTTCTGCTCCTTCACCTTTGCCCTTGGCGCGCTGTTCTGCGGCGGCCTGGTACTGATCTCGCAGCCCGTGCTGATCGAGCGTATCGCCAATGTCAGCCCCTGGCTGTCGGTGATTCTCGGCCTGTTCATGCTCGGCCTGGTGACGCTCTACATCCTCGGCTCCTGGCGCCAGTTCAAGCCGTGGAAATGGGGCAAGCTGCATGTCGAATACCCGCGCCTGGGCATCGTCGGCCGCCAGTTGCTGGCCGGCCCGCTGGAGCTGGCCTGCGCCGCGGCGATCATCTATTTCGCCCTGCCAGTGGAAAGCAATCCGGGCTACCTGGTGGTACTCGGCGTGTTCCTCGTGTCCTTCTCGCTGGCGCTGCTGTCCCATGCGCCGGGCGGCCTGGGCGTGCTGGAAGTGACCTTCCTCGCGGCCATGCCGGAGCTGCCGACCGCTGATGTGTTGGCGGCGCTCATCGTGTTCCGTGTGTTCTATCTGTTGTTGCCCTTCGCCCTGTCGCTGCTGGTGGTACTCAGTTTCGAATGGAAGCAGTGGGCCAAGCGACGCCGCGCCGACTGAGAATCGCCGCCCGGCTTGGGTGTGCTGCGCGGCGTTATTTCATAGTCCGGACTGACTAAGTAGCAGCGCAGCCATGCACACCATCGAGCGGATCTACCCGAAGGATTTCGACCCCCAGAGCCAGGATGACCAGAGCACCCTGCGCATCCATCTCGAACGCTACGAATTCGCCGCCCAGCACTTGGACGGTTGCAGCGTGCTGGATATGGCTTGTGGCAGCGGCTACGGCACTGCCCTGCTGGCCGAGCGCCACCCGGACAAGCAGGTTACCGGCGTCGACATCGACCCGGCAGCGATCGCCTACGCCCAGCAGCACTACCAGCTGCCCAACCTGCACTACGTCTGCGCCGATGCCGAGCGCTTCGCCGCGACGCACCGCTTCGACAGCATCGTCAGCCTGGAAACCATCGAGCACCTGCCGCGTCCGCCACAGCTGATCGCCAACTATGCGCAGTTGCTGGCCAGCGGCGGCCGGGTGATCGCCTCGGTGCCGATCACCCCGACCCTGGACGGCAACCCGCATCACCTGCACGACTTCAGTCGGCGCTCGTTCTTCGCCCTGTTCAAGCGCCATGGCCTGCGCCCAGGCCAGCACCTGGAACAGATTCAGTGGTGGCAGTTCAAGGGGCTGTTTTCGCGACGTCCGGACCAGGCCAAGCAGCATCGTTCGGAAGGGGTCGGCAATGCAGTCATGGCCTACTACCGGCGCCATCCGCTGTACCTGTTTGCCCGCCTCGGCTCGATGCTGCGTTACGGCTTCAGCAACCGCTACCTGACCTGCCTGTTCCATTCCCAGCAACCGCCAGGCTGACAGAAAACCCACCGAGACCACCAGAATAGAGCGCCATACACGGCACATCAGTGCTATCGATGGTCACTATCAGAAGGGTCAAATTCTCAATCCAGGCACGATCCGTAAGATGGGCCCCGTACTCACTTACCCCCTTACGAGGTGCCCAAAATGAAAACGTCCATCCTCGCTACTCTGCTCGCCGCCAGCCTCTCTTCCGCTGCTGTATATGCCGTACCGTCGAACGAGCCGCAGCCCATCCTTGGCGAAGCCCAATCGAGCATCACCCGCGAAAGCCAACAGGTGCTGCACAACACCGCCCAACCTGCACGTCTCGACGTAAGCGACAGCGGTTATTTCAACACCCGGCAAGGCCAGCGCAGCGAGCGCTCCACCACCGCACGACGCATCTATGTCGTCGACAGTGGCTACTTCAACACCCAGCAGGGCCAACGCAGCGAACGCTCGACCACCGCACGTCGCATCTACGTCGTGGACAGTGGCTACTTCAAAACCCAACAGGGTCAGCGCAGCGAGCGCTCGACCACAGCACGCCGTCCCTATGTAGTGGACAGCGGTTACTTCAACACCAAGCAGGGTCAACAGAGCGCCACCGTTTGAGTACGCTGGTCGCGCCACCCGACAACCGGTGAATGCCCTGCACTCACCGGTTTTTTTATGCCCGCAGCAACGCCATGCCGAATCTGCTTACTGCAGTTCAGGCGACACTGGCTGCCGCATCGCCCGGCAGACGGTACGTCCAGATCCGCCGCATTACCGTGCCGAACTGCGCAGCGAGGCTGCCGCAGTTGTAGACCTGGCCATAACGCGCAGCGATCTCGCGCACCTCGACGGACAGCGCCGCATAGCGCCGCGCCGGCAAGTCGGGAAACAGGTGGTGCTCGATCTGGTGACTCAGGTTGCCGGTGAGGATGTGGAAGAACTTGCCGCCACTGAGGTTGCTCGACCCGCGCATCTGGCGCAGGTACCAGTGACCACGGCTCTCGCCGACCACCGAGTCCTTGCTGAACACCGCCGCCTGCTCGGTGAAGTGACCGCAGAAAATCACCGTGAAGGTCCACAGGTTGCGCAGCAGGTTGGCCAGCCCATTACCAGCCAGCACAGCCAGGGCATTGGCGCCGAAGGGCAGTGCCAGCAATGGGAAGAACAGGTAGTCCTTACACCACTGGCGCAGCACCTTGGCATTGAACTGGCGCAGTAGTGGGCGCACTTCATCCTTGCTCAGCTTGCCCTTGTAGACCTTGTCCAGGCGCAGGTGCTGGATCGCCACCGAGTACTGGAACAGCAGCGCCTGCAACGTCACCCACAACGGTTGCCAGCGGTAGAACGGCTTCCAGCGCTGCTCGGGGAACAGCCGTACCACGCCGTAACCGACGTCGTCGTCCATGCCCAGCACATTGGTCCAGGTGTGGTGCACATGGTTGTGCGTGTGCCGCCAGAAGTCGGCCGGCCCGGCGATGTCCCACTCGTAGCTGCGACCGGCGAATTCCGGGTCGTTCATCCAGTCGTACTGACCGTGGATGACGTTGTGCCCCAGCTCCATGTTCTCGAGGATCTTGCCCAGCCCCAGCAACAGGCTGCCGAGCAGCCAGGTTGGCGGGAACCAGCCCAGCATCAGCAATGCACGGCCGCTCCAGCAACACAGGCGCACCGCGCTGCGTACCCGGCGGATATAGCGCGCATCGACCTCGCCAAGATCGGCCAGGGTGCGTTTGCGCAGGGCGTCCAACTCGGCACCGAAGGCGTCCAGCTCGACAGGGTTCAACTCGCGGTCATTGCGCATGGCGGCATCCTGTGGGGAAGTCAGAGGTCGATCTGCACATCGCCGTGAGGGGCATTGATGCACAGGCGGATGGGTTGCCCCGGTTCGGCGAACAGCGCACCACTGCGCAGATCGCGCACCGTGCCGGCCAGCAGGGTGCAGGTACAACTGGCACAGATCCCCTGGCGACAGCCATGAGCCGGGCGCAGCCCTTGAGCCTCGGCCTGCTCCAGCAGGCTGCGCGCGTTATCACCCTGCATCGACTGGCGCGAACGGGTGAACTGCAATTCCACTATGCTGCCCGGCTCGATGCTGCGCGCCGGCGCGTTGAAGGCTTCCACCTGTAACGGCCCGTGCCAGTGTTTGCGCACCGACTCGACGAAGCCTCCGGAGCCGCATGCCAGCAGGCTGAAGCCCTGCAGCCCGCCCAGGTGATCTGCACACAGGCGGCCCGTCAGGGCGCCCGGAACCGTAGCGGCGCCGGTCAGGGCCCAGCTCACCGTCAGGTTGGAATGGCGCGCCATCAACTGCTGCAGCTCGGCGACAAACGAACGCTGGCCGGATTCACGCACGTAATGCAGCAGCCGCACCGGCGCGCTGAAACCCTGCGCCAGCGCCTCACGCAGCAGGCCGATCAGCGGTGTGATGCCACTGCCTGCAGCCAGCAACACCACGCCATCAGCCTGCTGTGGCCACTGCAGGTCGCCACCGACGCTACCCAGCTCCAGCAGGCTGCCCACTGCCAGATGGTCGAGCAGTCGGTTGGACAAACGGCCACCCGGCTGACGGCGAATCGCCAGCTCGATGCAGCCACCGGCACTGACACGGGTCAGGCTGTAGCTACGACTGTGGCGCACACCATCCAGCACCATGAACAGCTGCACGTGCTGCCCCGCCTGCCAGCCACGCGCATTGCCATTGCAGCGCAGGCGCAGCGCCAGCATGTCATCGCTGACCCAGTCACGCCCTTCGACCCGTGCGAATACCCGGTTCAGCCGCCAGGCTGGTTGTAGCCAGGCCAGCACGGCATCGACCTCGGCTTCGCGCAGCCAGCGGCGCGCTACCAACCAACGCAGCGGCTCCAGCAAGCGATTGGCACCACGCACCAACGGGAACGGAAGGAGGGTCATGATGAACTCCAGTGAACACTTGTACACAAAAATGGCAGAGGAATTCACTCCAGTCAACACTCGTTCACTGAAATAGCGGTTCGACGCCCGCGAAGCGCATTTGTTAGAGTGCGGCGCACACCCGCACCAGGCCGGAACCCCGAGAGCCCATGTCGCCACGCGCCGAACAGAAACAGCAGACCCGTCAGGCCCTGATGGATGCCGCACGCGAGCTGATGGACAGCAACCGCGGCTTCGACAGCCTCAGCCTGCGTGAAGTCAGCCGCGCCGCCGGTATCGTGCCGACCGGTTTCTACCGGCACTTCCCCGATATGGATGAGCTGGGCCTTGCCCTGGTGACCGAAGTTGGCGAGACCTTCCGCGACACCATCCGCGTGGTCCGCCATAACGAATTCGAGCTGGGCGGCGTGATCGACGCCTCGGTGCACATCTTCCTCAGCGCCGTCGCAGCCAACCGTTCGCAGTTCCTCTTTCTCGCCCGCGAGCAGTACGGCGGCTCGCTGCCGGTACGCCAGGCGCTGGTTGCCCTGCGCGAGAGCATCGCCGCCGACCTGGTCGCCGACCTGGCCCTGATGCCCAAGCTGCAGCACCTCGACACTCCGGCCAAGGCGGTACTCGCCGACATGGTGGTGAAGACCGTGTTCGCCACCCTGCCGGAGCTGATCGACCCGCCGGCCGCTTCACTGCCTGCGCACCTGACGCCCGAAGCCAAGATGATCCAGCAACTGCGCTTCATCTTTATCGGCGCCAAACACTGGCGCGGCCTGGGACGCGGCGACGAGTAACCTGGCCATGATTGGCTGATACGCGCTCGCGGAGCGTGCTGCGCCCATGGCGCACCAAAATCGCCCAGCCGAAATTCGTTCGCACCAAAAACAAACAGAAGACAGCCCTGTAATCAGGCAGCACCGCCCGAGCCGGGGACTTCACCCGCTTTGGCAAGCCCCTTGCTCTAGCTCCAGCACTATTCTTTGGCTGGAAGCTTTACATGCTGGTGATCCACCACCGCCTCGAATCCCAGGCCCATTGGGATGAAGAGCTGCACCTGACCCACGAAGCCCGCAGCAAGAGCCGCTTGCGCTGCTTCAGTGCGGCCGGCGAAGACGTCGGCCTGTTCCTCGAACGCGGCCAGTCGCCGCTCAGCGATGGCGACTTCCTGCGCGCCGAAGACGGGCGCATCGTGCGCGTCTGCGCGCGCCCGGAAGCCCTGCTGCACGTCACCTGCGCCAACAGCTTCGAACTGACCCGCGCCGCCTACCACCTGGGCAATCGCCATGTTGCCCTGCAACTGGGCGATGGCTGGCTGCGCCTGCTCGATGACTACGTGCTCAAAGCCATGCTCGACCAGCTCGGCGCCAACACCTGCGTGATCGACGCGCCGTTCCAGCCCGAGCACGGCGCCTACGGCGGCGGCCATCACCACTCCCATGCCGGGGATGCCGAATTCAGCTACGCACCACGCCTGCACCAGTTCGGCGTGCGCCTGTGAACAAGGCCTGGGCCCTGCTGCGCCTGGCCAGCCCACAACTGCCGATTGGTGGTTACAGCTATTCGCAAGGGCTGGAAATGGCCGTCGAGCAAGGCCTGGTCAGCGATCAGGACAGCGCCCGACGCTGGATCAACGACCAACTTCTCCTCAACCTCGCGCGCTTCGAAGCGCCGTTGTTGCTGGCCCACTGCACCGCCGCAGCCAACGCCGAGTGGCTGCGCCTGGGTGAGCTGGCGGCCCAGCACCGCGCCAGCCGCGAAACCCGCGAGCTGGCGCTGGAAAGCCGGCAGATGGGCTATTCGCTCAAGCAGTTGCTGGATGGTTTGCCGGAGCTGGATACAGCGGCCCGCGCGCTGCTCCAGCAGCATGAACCCAGCCTCGCCCTGGCCTGGGCGCTGGCCGCACGCGCCTGGCAAATCACCCCGAGCGACGCGCTGGCCGCCTGGCTCTGGGGCTGGCTGGAAAACCAGCTGGCAGTGCTGATGAAAACCCTGCCGCTCGGCCAGCAAGCCGCGCAGCGCCTGACCTCGCACCTGCTGCCCGTGCTCGAACAGGCACAGCGCCAGGCCAGCGAACTCGAACCCGCTCACTGGGGCAGCGCCGCGTTTGGCCTGACCCTGGCGAGCATGGCGCACGAGCGCCAGTACAGCCGTCTATTCCGCTCTTGATAAGGAAGCACACATGAACAGCCAACCCCTGCGCGTCGGCATCGGCGGCCCGGTCGGTTCCGGCAAGACCGCCCTCACCCTGGCCCTGTGCCTGGCCCTGCGCGAGCGCTACAACATCGCCGTGGTCACCAACGACATCTACACCCAGGAAGACGCCCAGTTCCTGGTGCGCAACGAGGCCCTGGCCCCGGAGCGGATCATCGGTGTGGAAACCGGCGGCTGCCCGCACACGGCGATCCGCGAAGACGCCTCGATCAACCTGGAAGCGGTCGACCAGCTCAACCGGCGCTTCCCCGGCCTCGACCTGATCATCGTCGAGTCTGGTGGCGACAACCTCTCGGCCACCTTCAGCCCCGAGCTGTCGGACCTGACCCTGTACGTGATCGACGTATCCGCCGGCGACAAACTGCCACGCAAGGGCGGCCCCGGCATCTGCAAATCCGACCTGCTGGTGATCAACAAGGTCGACCTGGCCCCCATGGTCGGCGCCTCGCTGGAAGTCATGGACCGCGATACACGCAAGATGCGCGGCGACAAGCCGTTCGTCTTCAGCAATCAGAAAGTCGGCCAGGGTCTCGACGAGATCATCGCCTTCATCGAACGCCACGGCATGCTCACCGCCGCTTAAGCACTCGCAAGGAGCCCATCATGAATCTGCGTAAAAGCCTCTTCACTCTCGCCCTGTTCCTCACCCCGGCGCTGGCCTTCGCCCACCCTGGCCATGGCGATTCAGGCCTGATGGCCGGCCTGGCGCACCCGGTGTTCGGCGCCGACCACCTGCTGGCGATGCTCGCCGTTGGCCTGTGGGCCGCTCAGCAGAGTGGCGCGGCACGCTGGGCCCTGCCACTGACCTTCGTCGGCACCCTGCTGGCTGGCGGCCTGCTCGGCTTCAGCGGCCTGCAGATTCCGCTGATGGAAACCGGTATCGCCGCCTCGGTGCTGGCCTTCGGCCTGCTGGTCGCGGTCGCGGCCCGTCTGCCGATGGTCGTCGCACTCGGCCTCACCGCGCTGTTCGCCCTCACGCACGGCGTCGCCCACGGCCTGGAACTGCCGGAGCTGGTCAGCCCGTGGGGCTACGCAGCCGGCTTCGTCGCCGCCACCGCCGCGCTGCACGCACTTGGTTACGCGCTGGTGCGTTTCCTGCCCCAAGCAGCCGCGCCCCTGGTACGCCTGGCAGGCGCAGCTTCGGCAGGTGCAGGAGTGTGGCTGCTGGCGAGCTGAGGTTCTGCCACGCCCGCCTAGGTGGGCGTGCTTCCCGAGTGAACGGCCGGAGAAGCTGTTCGCGACCTACTGGACCAGAGGCTGTTGTTAACACGACATGGTCAACGGACAGGAGATCGTGGACAAGCTCTGACAGCGGGGCTTGCTAGACTGCCACTACCCGCCCCCGTCACGGCTACCTCCATGCCTGTGTGCCGCCCCTCCTCACTGCTGATCGGCCTGTGGCTGCTCTGCGCCACAGCAGCCAGCCAGGCAGAGACCGCCACCCGTGGCGAGATCAACTGGAGCATGAGTCCCTGGCCGGGGCTGATCAACGCGCGAGATGACAAACCGGACAGCGGTATCGTCGTCGAGCTGTTGAAGCAGATCACCCAGCGCCTGCCCGAGTACCGCCACCGCTACAGCCTGGTCAACCTGAGTCGCGGCCTGGAACAGCTCAAGCACGGTTCGCTGACCTGCTTCCTGCCGATCTTCCGTACCCCCGAACGTGACCAGCTCGGCCATTACGTCAGCGTATTCGTCGCCATGCCGCACCAGTTGCTGGTGCGCGATGCGGACGTTGAGCGGATCAGCAACGGCCAGGCCGAAGTCTCCCTGCAACGCCTGCTGCACGACCCGCACCTGCGCGGCGGGCTGATCAAGGATCGCAGCTATGGCCCTGCGCTCGATCCTCTGCTGCAGGATCCCGAGGTCCAGGCCCGGCTGTTGCGCATCCAGACGGGCGGTTCCGGTGGCAATCTCTACGACATGCTCGAATATGGCCGCGTCGATTACCTGCTGGATTACGCGGAAACCCTGCCGTTCTTCCAGCAGCAGGGGCTGGCGCGTCATATCGCCCTGCTTCCCCTGAGCGAAGCCAATACCCCCTATGTCAGCGGCATCTACTGCAGCAAGACCACCGAAGGGGCGCAGCTGATCAAGCGCATCGACCAAATCGCCCAGCAACCAGAGGTGATCGTGCACTTCCGTGCGGCCCAGCAGAAGTACATCCCTGCGGCGACGTTGCAGCATTACCAGCCCTGGCTGGACGCCTTCTTCCAGCAACGCGCCCAGCGCGACATGACGTCACTGGCCCCCTGACGCGCCCACACGCCTATCACCCTGATCGAGACAATCTACGGGCCAGGTACCTGGCCCGCGTCTAGGATCAACTTGTGTCCCATCAGGAGAAGCCGCCATGCCATTCAACAGCTTTCTGCGCAGCCTGCTCGCGGCCTATGCCGCTGGCGCCAGCGGCAACTGCCCCGACGAATACGCGCTGATTTGATAGCAGGCCCGGGCCAGCGCTACCCTGTGGCGCCCAATTGCCCAGTGGAGCCCTGCATGAGTCTCACGTCCGTCTGCGTTTTCTGCGGCGCCAGCACCGGCAACAACCCGCGGTACCGCGAAGCCGCCGAAACCCTCGGCCGCACCCTGGCCGAACGCGGCCTGACCCTGGTCTATGGCGGCGGTGCCGTGGGCTTGATGGGCGTCGTAGCGGATGCCGCCATCGCCGCTGGCGGGCAGGTGATCGGCATCATTCCGCAAAGCCTGGAGCGCGCGGAGATCGGCCACAAGGGTCTGACGCGCCTGGAAGTGGTCGACGGCATGCACGCGCGCAAAGCGCGCATGGCCGAACTGGCCGACGCCTTCATCGCCCTGCCCGGCGG